>NZ_CP046674.1:3317163-3618724 GCF_018243235.1 Ralstonia nicotianae | reverse complement strand
GCGCGTCGTCGTCGACGCCCCCGGGTGGGCCGGCCGCCGGGCGCCTGTTGTATCCAGGCGTCGGGCGGCTGTCGTTGTTGGAACGGGATTGTACCTCCGGCTTAAAGTTATCCACAAAGGATAAGTCTGTGGATAACCTGTGGGCAAGTTGTGGGTTGCGGTGGACAACCGATGGTGTCCGTTGTTCGAAAACCCAATGGTGGAAAGGGTTTCCGTGGGGTAGCCCAGGCCGCACAAGCTGTTGGGGAAAACTTTCTGGAAAGTGGACTTCTCTGCGCGGAGGGTGTTTATCCCCAGACAATGCGGCTTGACAGGCGCGTCAAACATCGCTTAAATGGCGGGTTCTGCGATGCGCGGCAGGGGAGCGCACGCTTGTTCGCGTCAGACGCGGTGCCGGGGTGCGTCCCGGCGCGCCTGATCCGGTCGGGCTCGTCGATCCAGACGCCCGGTTCCCGGCAACGCCCTCGACTTGAACAACTCAGCGCACGGCGGTCTGCGTGGGCGGTTTCCCTAACGAATCGACACCAGGTCTGGCCCGCGCCCGGCCCGGCGCGTGCGGCGACGTCCGCACCCATTAACCAGAGAGTGCATCATGAAACGTACCTATCAACCTTCCGTTACCCGTCGCAAGCGCACCCACGGTTTCCGTGTCCGCATGAAGACCCGCGGTGGCCGTGCCGTGCTGAACGCACGCCGCGCCAAGGGCCGCAAGCGCCTGGCCATCTAAGACTGCCGCGCCGTGCGGTGGCCTGACGGCTGTCGCCAACGGTGTTCGCGGCAATTCGGCGATGGGCCCGCACGCCTACCCCAAGGCCGCAAGGCTTGTGAAAACGGATGAGTTCTCATCCGTTTTTGCTTTGCGGCCGGTCCGGCGTAGCCGTCACTTCGTGCTCTACGTGCGGGCCAATGGCCATCCCCAGGCGCGCCTGGGGATCGTGATCGGCAAGAAGTTCGCCCGTCGCGCCGTCGAGCGCAACCTGATCAAGCGTCAGTGCCGCGAGCTGTTCCGCTTGCGGCAGGCTGCCCTGGGCGGCCGCGACGTGCTGATCCGCCTGCAGACCAAGTTTCCGCGCGAAGACGTGCCCACCGTGGCCGCCTTCAAGCGCCTCTGCCGGGAAGAGCTCTCGTACCTGTTCGAGATCGCGGCGCGCCCGCTGCCCGCGCCACCGGTGCCCGGCCCTGCCGCCGCGCCGGTTCCCTCCGACGGAGCCGCGCCATGACGCGCGTGCTGCTGTTCCTGCTGCGTGTCTACAAGGTGGCGTTCAGCCCCTTCGTCGGCGCGCAATGCCGCTTCCTGCCGACCTGCTCCGACTACGCGCGCGACGCTGTGCTCACCCACGGGCCGGCGATCGGCAGCTACCTTGCGGCAAAACGCCTGTGCCGCTGTCATCCGTTCGCGCAAGGCGGGTATGATCCTGTGCCGCCCGCCGCTGGCGACGCTGCGCTGCGCTCCACCGATTCCGCATCGACCGAGACGACCGCAGCCGACGCACCGGCCGCGCGGCCGTCGATTCACCTTCCCAGACCGTAATCCGACATGGATATCAAACGCACCATTCTCTGGGTGATCTTCTCGCTGTCGGTTGTCCTGCTGTTCGACAACTGGCAACGCGCGAACGGCCACCAGTCGATGTTCTTCCCGACGCCGCAGACGGCCACCACGACCGCCGCCGCACCGGGCGGTACGCCCGCGGGCGATGTGCCCAAGGCCGCCGCGCCGGCCGCCGCCGGCAGCCAGGCGGCCCCGGCCACCGGTGCCGTCTCGCAGACGCCGGCTTCGGAAAAGATCGTCGTCACGACGGACGTGATCCGCGCGACGGTGGATACGGCCGGTGCCATCGTCACCAAGCTCGAGCTGCTGACGCAGAAGGACCACGACGGCAACCCGATGGTGCTGTTCGACCGCAGCCTGGAGCGTACCTATCTGGCGCGCTCGGGCCTGATCGGCGGCGATTTCCCGAACCACACCACGGTGTTCACGGCGTCCGCCGGCCCGCGTGACCTGGGCGCCGGCGGCGAAGTCTCGCTCACGCTCACCGCCGACAAGGGCGGCGCCAAGCTGGCCAAGACCTACGTCTTCAAGCGCGGCAGCTACGTGATCGACACGCGCTTCGACGTGACCAACGACGGTGCCGCGCCGATCAACCCGACGCTGTACATGGAACTGGCGCGCGACGGCGGCGCGGTGGAGCAATCGCGCTTCTACAGCACGTTCACCGGCCCGGCCGTCTACACCGACACCGACCACTATCACAAGATCACCTTCGCCGACATCGACAAGAGCAAGGCACACGTGCCGGCCCCGACCGACAGCGGCTGGGTGGCAATGGTGCAGCACTACTTTGCATCGGCATGGATTCCGGCGGCCAGCGCCAAGCGCGAGTTCTACGTCGACCGCATCGACACCAACTTCTACCGCGTCGGCATGCAGCAGGCGCTGGGCACGGTGGCGCCGGGCGCGAGCGTGTCGGCCACGGCACGCCTGTTCGCCGGTCCGCAGGAAGAGCGCATGCTCGAGGGCATCACCCCGGGCCTGGAACTGGTGAAGGACTACGGCTGGCTGACCATCATCGCCAAGCCTCTGTTCTGGCTGCTCGAGAAGATCCACAAGCTGCTGGGCAACTGGGGCTGGTCGATCGTGGCGCTGACCGTGCTGGTCAAGCTGGTGTTCTTCCCGCTGTCGGCCACCAGCTACCGCTCGATGGCCAAGATGAAGGACCTGCAGCCGCGCATGACGGCCATCCGCGAGCGCCACAAGGGCGACCCGCAGAAGATGAACCAGGAGATGATGACGCTGTATCGCACCGAGAAGGTCAATCCGCTCGGCGGCTGCCTGCCGATCGTGATCCAGATCCCGGTGTTCATCGCGCTGTACTGGGTGCTGCTGTCGTCCGTGGAAATGCGCGGCGCGCCGTGGCTGGGCTGGGTGCACGACCTGGCCTCGCCGGACCCGTTCTACATCCTGCCGATCCTGATGGCCGTGTCGATGTTCGTGCAGACCCGCCTGAACCCGACCCCGCCGGACCCCGTGCAGGCCAAGATGATGATGTTCATGCCGATCGCGTTCTCGGTGATGTTCTTCTTCTTCCCGGCCGGCCTGGTGCTGTACTGGGTGGTCAACAACTGCCTGTCGATCGCGCAGCAGTGGTCGATCAACCGCATGCTGGGCACCAATAAGAAGGCCGCGGCCGCCAAGTAAGGCCGATCGGCCGCAGCAGGAAGGGCACCCTCGGGTGCCCTTTTTTCATGCCGGTGCGCGGCGGGCTGTCGTGCATCGTATCGAATGGACGCTGACACTTGCGCGTGCGGCTGCCGCACAATACCGCCCATGACCGCCTCTTCCCACGCCATGACTTCGCCGACTGTTTCCGATGCGGCCTCCGCGCCGATCCGTACCGTGCCCATCGCGGCGATCGCCACGGCGCCCGGGCGCGGCGGCATCGGCGTCGTGCGGGTGTCCGGCCCGGATGTGCGCGCCGTGATGCAGGCCGTGTGCGGGCGCCTCTTGCCGCCGCGCCAGGCAACCTACCTCCCCTTCCTCGACGCCGATGGCGCGGCCATTGATCGGGGCATCGCGCTGTGGTTTCCGGCGCCGCATTCCTACACCGGCGAGGATGTGCTCGAGCTGCAGGGCCACGGCGGCCCGGTGGTGATGCAGCTGCTGCTGTCGTGCTGCCTGCGGGCCGGCCACGGCATCGGCCTGCGCGTGGCCGAGCCCGGCGAGTTTACGCGCCGCGCCTTCCTCAACGACAAGCTGGACCTGGCCCAGGCCGAAGCCGTCGCCGACCTGATCGAGGCCAGCACCGAAGCCGCCGCGCGCTCGGCCGCGCGTTCGCTCGACGGCGTGTTCTCGCAGACCGTGCATGCGCTGGTCGAGCGCGTGATCCACCTGCGCATGCTGGTGGAGGCGACGCTGGATTTTCCCGAGGAGGAAATCGACTTCCTCGAAGCCGCCGACGCGCGCGGCCAGCTCGCCGACATCCGCGCACGGCTGGACGGTGTGCTGGCGCAGGCGCGCCAGGGGGCGCTGCTGCGCGAGGGCCTGCACGTGGTGCTGGCCGGGCAGCCCAACGTCGGCAAGTCGTCCCTGCTCAATGCGCTGGCCGGCGCCGAACTCGCCATCGTCACGCCCATCGCCGGCACCACGCGCGACAAGGTGCAGCAGACCATTCAGATCGAGGGCATTCCCCTCAACATCGTCGATACCGCCGGCCTGCGCGACACCGAAGACGAAGTCGAGCGCATCGGCATCGAACGCACCTGGGCCGCCATCGCCCGCGCAGACGTCGTGCTGCATCTGCTGGATGCGGCCGACTACCGTGCCCACGGCCTGTCCGCCGAAGATGCCGCCATCGACGCCCGCATCGCCGAGCACGTGCCGTCGGGCGTGCCCACGCTGCGCGTCATCAACAAGATCGACCTGGCGGGCGCGGCTGTCCCGGGCCGCGTCGATGCGCAGCCTCCCGAGGTCTGGCTGTCGGCGCGCGACGGCAGCGGCATCGAGTTGCTGCGTGCGGCGCTGCTGGAGATCGCCGGCTGGCAAGGCGGCGGCGAAGGCCTGTATCTGGCGCGCGAGCGGCACCTGTCGGCGCTGCGCTCGGCCAGGGAGCACCTGACCATCGCCGCCGATCACGCGGACCAGCGGGCCCAGTCGCTCGACCTGTTTGCCGAGGAATTGCGGCTGGCGCAGGAAGCGTTGAACAGCATCACGGGGGCGTTTTCCAGTGATGATTTGTTGGGGGTGATTTTTAGCCGGTTTTGTATTGGAAAGTAGTGAGCTGATGCAGCTCGGAGGACGACGGGCGCGGTTCGGGTGGCGTCTACCCGTCCGTTTCGACGGCTGCGTCAGCGTCTGGAAGATCGATGCGTGCACTGTTCATCTGCAGCCGCAACCGGCTGCGCAGTCCCACCGCGGAATCCATATTCGCGCACTGGCCGAATGTCGACACCGATTCGGCAGGCCTGGCGCCCGATGCCGACGTCCCACTGACGGCCGATCAGCTCGAGTGGGCAGAGGTCATTTTCGTCATGGAGCGCTCCCACCGCCGGCGCCTGTCTCAGCGGTTTGGTCCGTGGCTGCGTGGCAAGCGGGTCGTCTGCCTGGATATCCCCGACGACTACGCGTTCATGCAGCCCGAGCTGGTCGCGTTGCTGGAGCGACGTGCGGGCCCGTATCTGCGGTCGTGAAAGGCGTTCGTCGCAGCGGCTTGTCGGCGCCATGCCGTGGGCGACCTGTTGACGGTGCGCTCACGTCATTTCCTCTCAGTCACGTCTGAACTTGGCTGTTTTCGATCATGGGCCGGGGCAATGACTACACCTGGTGGCGCAAAGCTGGCGAAGCCGCCGAAGCGCTTTTCTACGCCAACGGCTGGGCTGCTCGCGCCGCCTATGCATTGGGTTTGCAAGGCCGCCTGCGGGTCGATCGCCTCGGACTTCCACGCGGGGCCGCTCACCGATCCTCGTCTGCTCGATGCGGTCGTGCGGACGATCGATGCGTTCGCGCCGCACATCTTGCTGCTGGGTGGGGATTTCGTTTCGCTGCATCACCGGCATGTCTCGTCGCTGGCGGTCCGGCTCGGCGAACTGCGTGTCCCGGCCGGCATGTTCGGTGTCTACGGCAAACGCGGCAAACCGGAGTGGGCTGCGTGGCGTGGCCGCGCGTTCAAGGCGCGCGAGCATTGCCGGTACGCAGACCGGCATGCCGCTCGGCTTCCCGATTACGCCGCGCCGCCCGCATCTCGCCGCTGTATTCGACGGCGAACAGCGCGATGATGGCCAGCACGACGCCGGCTCCCAGCAACCATTGATGGATCAGGCTCATGGCCGTGCGGCGCTTGCCGCCCAGGATTGCTCACGTCTTCAGCGTACGGTCTCGCCCGTCAAAAAGTCGTAAAGAACCATGGGCGCGAAACAAAATTCGCGTCAAGGCCGGCGGGCGTGGCGGGGTGCCTGGAAAGCCGTTCGACAAACGCCAACAGCCAGCCGGTCTATTACCGCTGGCGGAAGTCGTTTGCAACGAAAGCGGCGCCACGCGGGCGCACCGAAGCCGCGGAGAATGGCTGGAAGGCCATTGACCGCCGTGTTGCTAGCTTCTGTATCGGGAGGGTGTGAGCCGTGGCCATTGATGGGGTGTCGAGGCGCACCGCTGAGGGTGCAGGGACGACACGAGGCCGGGCTCGGCGGAACGGAGATCGATTGACTTCACGCCGCCAACGGCAGCACCCAGCTGGTGCTACCGCAACAATCGCACGATCTTAGTAGAGCTTCTTCGGCAGCATTTGCGAGCGCAGGCGTTTGCGCGTGCGCGACACGGCGGCAGCCTTCTTGCGCTTGCGCTCGGTCGTCGGCTTTTCGTAGGCGGTGCGTGCGCGCAGTTCCTTGATCAGGCCGGTGCGCTCGATTTCACGGCGGAAGCGGCGCAGCGCGACTTCGACCGGCTCGTTTTCTTTCAGGCGGATGGTGGTCATCGTGTCCCTTGCTCAATATTCGGGTTGGACGGCGAAACAGCAAAGTATATACCGCCCAGAGGGCGTGCAGTGTAGTTGAATCCGTTTACCGATGCAAGAGGCCGCAAAGTGTGGCGAAAAAGGCATTTCTCTGCCGAATTCGTGGCTTGCGCGTGGTCCGGATACTACGCCGCGCCGGCCGTTTCGGGAACGCCCGCATCCTGGCGCGTCGCAGCGCGCGCGTTCAGCGCCCTTCCCTGCTCGGTGGCCGGCCAGCTGACCCGTTTACCGAAGCATTTGCCGGTCTCACAGCAATCCGTGGCCGACGCCCGTCTTCGTATGCGCCGCTGCTGACTTTGACCCCCGCGGCGCGCCCTTTGCCGATGCCGTTGATGCGCAGCGAGATGGCCCTGCAGTACCTGGCGGCAGCAGCGGCAACCGGGCCGAGGGTGAAAAAAAGCCCGCCGGGCGGCGGGCTTGGTACTCGGCTGCGCTGGCGCGGCTTATTTGGCCGGCGTTGTCATGTCCGGCGACGCGCTGGGCGTGGTGCCCGGTGCGGCGGTCGGCCGGGCCTGCTGCGCGGCCACGGTGGTGCTGTGCTCCTGCAGGCCGCCGCCCAGCGCCGTGTACAGATCGACGGCGTTGGTCAGGCGGGCCAGGCGGGTCTGCACCAGGGTCTGGTCGGCGCTGAACAGGTCGCGCTGCGCGTCTAGCACGTCGAGGAAGCTCGACACGCCGTTGCGGTAGCGCTGGTCCGACAGGGTGAGGCGCTCGGCCGTC
Source organism: Ralstonia nicotianae (assembly GCF_018243235.1). Taxonomy (NCBI): domain Bacteria; kingdom Pseudomonadati; phylum Pseudomonadota; class Betaproteobacteria; order Burkholderiales; family Burkholderiaceae; genus Ralstonia; species Ralstonia nicotianae. Next base: position 3,611,498 of record NZ_CP046674.1, on the reverse strand, counting down.
GCGTCGCGGAAGCGCTTCTGCGCGGCCACTTGTTCGTCCAGCGTGCCGCGCGCCACGAGGGCGTCGGACACTTCCTGGAAGGCCGTCTGGATGGTCTTCTCGTAGTTGGCCACCGCGATCTTCTGGTTGGCCTTGGTCAGGTCCAGGTTGAAGACGTTGGTGCCCCAGTTGAAGATCGGCAGCGTCAGGTTCGGCACGAACGACCACAGGCCCGTCCCGCTCTTGAACAGGTCATGCAGCGCCGTGCTGGCCGTCCCCACGTTCGACGTCAGCCCGAGGCTCGGGAAGAACGCCGCGCGCGCCACGCCGATGTTGGCGTTGGCGGCGACCAGCTTCTGCTCGGCCTGGCGGATGTCGGGGCGCTGCTCCAGCAACTCGGACGGCAGCCCGGGCGGGATGTCGGCGACGATCTTCTCTGACGACACCGTGGTCGGCGGCGGCAGGTCGGCCGGCAGCGGCGAGCCCACCAGCAGCACCAGCGCGTTGGTCGCCTGGGCGTACTGGCGCGTCAGCTGGGCCACCGACACGCGGGCCGACTCGACCAGCGTCTCGTTCTGGCGCAGGTCCAGCGCGGAGGAGGCCCCCACGTCGAAGCGCTGCTTGGCGAGCTTGTAGTAGTCCTCGCGGCCCTTGAGCGTCTGCTGGGCCAGCTCGAGCTGCTCGGCGTAGGCGCGCTCGTTCAGGTAGGCCTTGGCCACCTGCGAGATCAGGCTGATCTGCGTGGCGCGCTGGCCCTCCTCGGTGGCGAGGTAGCTGGCGCGCGCGGACGACGTCACATCGCCCACGCTGAACAGGTTGACCTGGTAGTTGCTGATACCGACACCCAACTGATACTGCTTGGTGTTGATGTCCTGGCCGGTCTGCGAGATCGACTGGGGTGTCAGGCTGCGCGTGTAGGTGGCGGTCGCGTTGATCGGCGGCAGCAGGTCGGCGATCTGCTGGCGGTATTGCGCGCGCGCCGCCTCGATATTGAGGATGGCGACGCGCAGGTCGCGGTTGTTCTCCAGCGACAGGCCGATCAGTCTCTGCAGGCGCGGGTCGGGGAAAAACTCGCGCCAGCCGAGGTCGGTGGCGCGCGGCGCGGTCTCGCCGGGCTTGGCGGTGTCCGCGGACACGCCGTAGCCGGCCGGCGCCTGCGGGTAGTCGCCGGCCACGGGGGCGGCCGGGCGCTCATAGCGCGGCGCCAGCGAACAGCCGGACAGCACGCCGGCCGCCAATAGGAGCGCCGGCAGCAGCGCGGGCAAACGGAAAGTCATGGGTTTGTGCATGTTCAGATTTCCTCGTCCAGCGGGAGGTGTGCGGCATCCAGGCGGCGCTGGCGTTCACTGCCCTTGAATATGCGGCGCACCACCACGAAGAACACGGGCACCAGCACCACGGCCAGCACCGTCGCGGTGATCATCCCGCCCATCACGCCGGTACCGATGGCGCGCTGGCTGGCGGAACTGGCGCCGGTGGCGATCGCCAGCGGCAGCACGCCCAGGATGAAGGCGAACGACGTCATGATGATCGGGCGGAACCGCAGGTGCACCGCTTCCAGTGTCGCTTCGATCAGGCCCTTGCCTTGCGCCTGCAGGTCCTTCGCGAATTCGATGATCAGGATGGCGTTCTTGGCCGACAGGCCCACCACCGCGATCAGGCCGACCTTGAAGTACACGTCGTCGGGCATGAAGCGCAGCGTCACACCCAGCAGCGCGCCGAGCACGCCCAGCGGCACCACCAGGATCACCGCGGCCGGGATCGACCAGCTCTCATACAGCGCGGCCAGCACCAGGAACACCGCCAGCAGCGACAGCGCGTACAGCGCGGGCGCCTGCGAGCCGGAGGACTTTTCCTGCAGCGACTGGCCCGTCCACTCGAAGCCGATGCCGGCCGGCAGCCTGGAGGCCAGGTGCTCCATCTCGTCCATGGCGTCGCCCGTGCTGGCGCCGGTGGCGGCGTCACCCGAGATGCGGACTGACGGATAGCCGTTGTAGCGCACCAGCTGCACCGGGCCGACCATCCAGTGACCCTTGGCGAACGCCGACATCGGCACCATGCTGCCCTGCGTGTTGCGCACGTACAGGTTCATGATGTCTTCCGGCTGCATCCGGTTGATCTTGTCCGCTTGGACGATCACCCGCTGCTGGCGGCCGTAGTTCGGGAAGTCATTCGCGTAGGCCGAGCCCAGCGCCGTCGACAGCACGTTGTTGATGTCGGCGAACGCCACGCCCAATGCGTTGGCCTTTTCGCGGTCGATGTCGACCTGGTACTGGGGCGAGTCTTCCAGGCCGTCCGGGCGCACGTTCTTCAGGACCTTGCTCTGGCCGGCCATGCCCAGGAGCTGGTTGCGCGCGGCCATCAGCGCGTCGTGGCCGAGGCCGCCGCGGTCCTGCAGGCGGAACGTGAAGCCGGTCGCGTTGCCCAGTTCCGGGATCGGCGGCGGGTTCAGCGGGAACACGATCGCATCGCGGATGCCGCCGAACAGCGCGCCGAAGGCGCGGCCGGCCACGGCGTCGGCGCTCTGGTCGGCGCCGCGCGAACTCCAGTCCTTGAGCGTGGTGAACACCAGCGCGGCGTTGGGACCGTTGCCCGAGAAGCTGAAGCCCTGCACCGCCACGATGTTCTCGACGGCCTTCTCGTGCTGGTAGTAGTTCTCGACGTGCTTGATCACCTCCAGCGTGCGGTTGGCGGATGCCGCCGGCGGCAACTGGATGTTGGTGATGATGTAGCCCTGGTCTTCGTTCGGCAGGAACGACGACGGCAGGCGCATGAACAGGAACACCACCGCGGCGATCAGCGCGCCGTAGATCACCATGTAGCGGAAGGTCTTTTTCAGCACGCGCTCCACGAGGCTCTGATAGCGGTCCGTGGTGCTGGTGAACATGCGGTTGAACCAGCCGAAGAAGCCCTTCTTCTCATGGTGCGAGCCCTTCTCGATCGGCTTGAGCAGCGTCGAGCACAGCGCGGGCGTCAGCGTCAGGGCCATCAGCGCCGAGAAGAAGATGGAGGCCACCATCGACAGCGAGAACTGGCGATAGATCGCGCCCACCGAGCCCGAGAAGAACGCCATCGGGATGAACACGGCCATCAGCACCAGCGTGATGCCGATGATGGCGCCGGTGATCTGGCCCATGGCCTTGCGAGTCGCTTCGCGCGGGGGCAGGCCCTCCTGGCTCATGATCCGCTCGACGTTTTCCACCACCACGATGGCGTCGTCGACGAGGATACCGATCGCCAGCACCAGGCCGAACATGGTCAGCACGTTGATCGAGAAGCCCAGCGCGTTCATGGTGGCGAAGGCGCCCAGCAGCGAGATCGGCACCACGATCGACGGGATCAGGGTGTAGCGGATGTTCTGCAGGAACACCAGCATCACCAGGAACACCAGCGCCATGGCCTCGAACAGCGTCTTGACCACTTCCTCGATCGAGATCTGCACGAACTTGGAGGTGTCGTACGGGATCTTGTACTCGACGCCGGCAGGGAAGTACTTGGAGAGCTCGTCGAGCTTGGCCTTGACCGCCTTGGCCGTGCCCAGCGCGTTGCCCGTCGGCGAGAGCTGCACGCCGATGGCCGAGATCGGCTGGCCGTTGATCCGCGCGGAAGTCGCGTAGGTCTGGCCGCCCAGCTCCAGGCGCGCCACGTCCTTGATGCGCACCTGCGAGCCGTCCGGCTTGGACACCAGCACGATGTTGCCGAACTGCTCGGTGGTCGTCATCTGCCCTTCCACCACCACCGTCGCCGCGATGGGCTGGTCGGAGGTGGACGGCAGGTCGCCCAGCGTGCCGGCCGAGACCAGTGCGTTCTGGTTGCGGATGGCGTTGTAGACGTCGGTCGGCGTCAGCTTGTAGCCGACCAGCTTGGCCGGGTCGATCCAGATGCGCATCGCGCGCTCGGTGCCGAACAGCACGGCCTGGCCGACGCCGGGCACGCGCTTGACTTCGTTGAGCACGTTGCGCGAGATGTAGTCGCCCAGGGCGACCGGGTCCATCTTGCCGTCCTTCGAGATCAGCGTGGCGAACAGCAGGAAGTTGGAGCGGGTCTTGTCGACCTGCACGCCCTGCTGCGTCACCGACGACGGCAGGCGCGCTTCCACGCGCTTGAGGCGGTTCTGCACGTCCACCTGCGCCAGCGCCGGATCGGTGCCGGGCTTGAACGTCACGGTGATGGTGGCCTGGCCGTTACCGGCCTGGCTGACCGACTCGATATAGAGCAGGCCGTCCGCACCGTTCATTTCCTGCTCGATGATACTGGTGACGGCGTCGTCCAGCGTCTTGGCGCTCGCGCCAGGGTAGGTTGCCGTGATGATGATCGAGGGCGGCGCGATGGTCGGGTACTGCGCGATCGGCAACTGGGTGATCGAGATGGCCCCAGCCACGATGATGAACAGCGCGAGCACCCAGGCAAAGACCGGGCGATCGATAAAAAACTTTGCCATGCGATGGCTCCTTGTTTACTGCGGCTTACTGCTTGGCTGCGGGGGCGCTGGCGGCAGCACCCTGACCCTGCGCGCCGCCGGCCTGCCACGCCACCGGCTTGACCGGCGCGCCCGGCCGGACTTTCTGCAGGCCGTCGACGATCACCTTGTCACCGGCTTTCAGGCCGCTGGAGACGATCCAATCCGTGCCGACGGCGCGATCGGCCTGGACCGGGCGTGGGGCGACCTTGCCTTCCGCGTCGACGATCATCACCGAGGCGCCGTCCGCGCCGCGCGACACGGCCTGCTGCGGCACCGTGATGGCCTGCTGGTCGACCGCCTGCTCCAGCCGCGCGCGCACGTACATGCCCGGCAGCAGGGTGCGCTCGGCGTTCGGGAAGATCGCGCGCAGCGTGATCGAGCCGGTGGTCTGGTCCACCGTCAGGTCGGAGAAGTACAGCTTGCCCGTCTGCGCGTAGACGCGGCCGTCCTCGGTCACCAGCGTGACCTTGGCGGCGGTGTCGCCCGCGGCCGCCAGCTTGCCGGCCTTGAGCGCTTCCTGCAGGCGCATCACTTCGGTGCTCGACTGGGTGAAGGTCAGGTAGATCGGGTCGATCTGCTGCACGGTCGCCAGCAGCGTGGCGTCGCTGCCCTGGCCGACCAGCGCGCCTTCGGTGACCTGCGCCAGGCCTGCGCGGCCCGAAATGGGTGAAGTGACGGTGGCGTAGCCGAGGTTGAGCTTGGCGGTCTCCACGGCCGCGCGCGCCGCGCCGACGTCGGCGGTGGCCTGCTTGGCGGCGGCGACGGCGTCGTCGTAGTCCTGCTTGCTGATGGCATTGGTGGCGACCAGCGGCTTGTAGCGCTCGGCCTTGAGCTGCGCCTGGGTCTGCGTGGCTTCGGCGCGGGCCAGCTGAGCCTTGGCGCTATCGAGCGAAGCCTGGTATTGCGCCGGATCGATGCGGAAGAGCACGTCGTTCGCCTTCACATCGCTGCCTTCCTGGTACGTGCGCTTGAGCACGATGCCGGCCACCCGTGCACGCACCTGCGCCACGCGCGTGGCTTCCAGGCGGCCCGGCAACTCGGTGGTCAGGCCCACCGAGTGCGGCTGCACGGTCACGACACCGACCTCCGTCGGCGGCATGCCGCCGCCCGGCCCTTGTGCCTGCTTGTTGCCGCAGGCTGCAAGCGCCACGACCGTGAGCCCGGCAGCAGCGAGTTGGTGATAACGGCGGGTGTTCGACATAGATGACCCCATGTGGCGATAAGCGGTGTGCCCGGGCGGCGCACTAACAAATGCACCGCGGGTAGGGTCCGGGCGACCTGAAAACACGATCCGAAAACGTTCGATGCTAGCCGTAACCGGCGGCATGCGATACGGCTATTGCGACGAAGTCGCAACAAAACGGCCGCTACTGCTGGAATCACGGCGCGGTTTGCTGCTGCGCTCCATCCGTCCGATGTGATCGGCCCATGCGCAGCGGGCGCGGCAATGGGCAAGTCACGGAGTGCGCGCTATTATAGATACGTTCGCGCATGTATGTATAAACGCCATCCTTACGGAATGGGCCTTTGTTGACACTTTGTCCGGCTTCGTTGCAATGGCGGCAGCATGCGGGGTGGCGGCAGATTGGCCTGCGCGTCGGCTGTGTCGGCGTGGGCGGGCGCTCAAGCGTTGTGCAATGCGCAACAGTCAGTTGTCAGTATTTGTGCGCTGCACAAAAGCGGAACGAAAGCTGCCGGCCGTGCTGGAGCCGGCTTCCCGAAGGGCATCATGGTCAGACGAACCAAGGAAGAAGCGCTGGAAACGCGCAACCGCATCCTCGACGCGGCGGAAGAGGTGTTCTATGTGCGTGGCGTGGCGCGCACGTCGCTATCCGACATCGCGCAGGCGGCCGGTGTCACGCGCGGCGCCATCTACTGGCATTTCCGCAACAAGGCCGATGTGTTCGCCGCCATGTGCGAGCGCGTCAAGCTGCCGATGGAGACCCTGTGCTCGCCGCTGGGCGTCGAACCCAACGATCCGCTGGGCGAGCTGCGCAATGTGGCCAATTTCGTGCTGCAGCAGCTGGTGGAAGACATGCACTGGCGCCGGGTCTTCGAGATCATGTTCAACAAGTGCGAGTTCGTGGAGGACACGAGCCCGATCCTCAAGCGCCAGCAGGAGTCCTTCGAGGAGGGGCTTGCACGCCTGACCCACATCATCGGGCAGGCGGCCCGGCGCGGGCAGTTGCCGCCCGACCTGGATGTGCCGCTGGCGGTGGCGCATTTCCACGCCTCGTTCGGCGGCATCATGGGCGACTACCTGTTCTATCCGGACGCCTCCAGCCTCGCCGTCAAGCGCGAGCGCTTCGTCGATGCCTGCATCGACACGCTCAAGTACTCGCCCGCGCTGCGCCTGGCGCAGCCCGTCGTCGCCGAGGCTTGTGCATGACCCTGCCCGCCTTCGACCAGATGGTGTTCGCCGGCGGCGGCAATCGCTGCTGGTGGCAGGCCGGCTGGTGGGACACCGTGCAGCCCGGGCTGGGCCTGCGGCCGCGCGTGATCGCCGGCATCTCGGCGGGGGCGTCGACGGCCTGCATGCTGCACGCATGGAATGCCGCGGACCTGATGGCGTACTACGCCGAAGCCCTGCGCGGCAACACCCGCAATGCCCACTGGGGCAACCTGCTGCGCGGCGAGCGTGTGTTCCCGCACTACGGCATGTACCGTGCGGCGCTGCTGACGGTGTTCGGCGAGGGCCGCCTCGCGCGGCTCGGCCAGGCGCCCGAGATCCGCGTCGGCCTGGCGCACATCCCGCGCTGGATGGGCGCGCGCACTGCGGTTGCGGCCGGGCTGATCGCATACAACGTCGAGAAGCACATTCGCAAGACGCTGCACCCGACGCTGGGCCGGCGCCTGGGCTTCCGGCCGGAATTCGTGCGTGCCCAGGACTGCGCCACGCCGGATGCGCTGGCCGACCTGCTGCTGCAATCGGCCTCCACCCCGCCCTTCACCCCAGTGCTGCGGCGCGGCGGCCGGCCGGTGCTGGACGGCGGCATGGTGGACAACGTTCCGGTGCAAGCACTCGATCCCACGCCCGGTGACGTGCTGGTGCTGGTCACGCGCCTGTACCCGCGGCCGACCTACTTCCGCATCGACGCCCCGGTCGAGGGCGGCGTGCAGCGCCGCTTTTACGTGCAGCCCTCGCGCAAGGTGCCGATTGCCAGCTGGGACTACACCAGGCCGGAGGCCATGCGCGACGCCTACCTGCTGGGCCGTCATGACGGCGAAACCTTCCTGCGCGAACTTCCACGCGGGTTTGCCGCGCTGATCGCCGCTTAGCGTGCGGTCCGCCGCAGCCGGTGGCGGGCGCGTGGCTTGCCGGGGCCGGGCGAGCCCGCCGACACGGCGTCATGGCGTCGCCGGTCGAACCCGACGGACGCCGCATGCGCGCACATTCCGCTGTTTCCTTTGATCTGATCGTGATCGGCGCCGGCTCGGCCGGCCTGGCCGCCGCCCGCCGCGCCGCGCAGCTTGGCGCGCGCACCCTGCTGATCGATCGCGCCGAAGTGGGCGGTACCGGTGTCAACCGCGGCTGCATGCCCAAGAAGCTGCTGGGCTACGGCGCCGCCTGGTCGCAGTCGGCCAGCCGTTGCCTGCACACCGCCGCGGCCCATGGCCGTGACGCCTGGCAGGATGCCGCGGCCCGCATCCGCACCGAGGTCGGGCGGCTGCACGGGGTTTATCGCGCGCATCTGGCCGAAGCGGGCGTGCAATGGCTGGCCGGCTCAGCGTCGCTGCGCGGGCGCGGCGCGCTCCGGCTGCTGACCGACGCCGGCAAGCGCACCATGCGCGCGCGCCAGATCGTGCTGGCGACGGGTGCCCGGCCGCAACCGCTGCCGGTGCCCGGCGCCGAGCTCGCCTGCACGCCGGAGGACGTGCTCACCTGGGACGCGCTCCCCGCCTCGCTGGCGATCGTCGGGGGCGGCGTGATCGCGGTGGAGATGGCTTCGACGCTGGTGCGCTTCGGCGTGCGCGTCACGCTGCTGGTGCACGATCCGCGCGTGCTGCCGGATTTCGATGTGGCCCTGTCGGAGGCGGCGTTCCGGGCGCTGGCGGCGCATGGCGTCGACGTCGTGCCGGATGCCGATGTGGTGCGCGTGGAGCGCGACGCCGTCAATGGCGACGGCGTGGCCGTCTACGTGGCCGGGCCGGACGGTACCGCTGCACGCGTGGTGCGCGCGCAGCGCGTGATGGCCGCCATCGGCCGTGCGCCGGCCACGGATGGGCTCGGCCTGGAGGCGGCCGGGGTCACGCTCGATGCGCGTGGCCATATTGCGGTGGATCGGCACTTCCGTACCCGCGCGCGCGGCGTGCATGCCATCGGCGATGTCAGCGGCAGCCCGCAACTGACGCCGGTGGCCGTCGCGCAGGGCCGCTATGTCGCCGAGCGGCTGTTCGGCAAGGGCGCCAAGCTGCCCGACATGGAGCATGTGCCGATGGCGGTGTTCTGCGAGCCGGCCATCGCCGCTGTCGGCCTGACCGAGGCCCAGGCGCGCGAGCGCTGGCCGGACCGACCGGAGCGGGACGCGCGTCCCGTGGCCGAGCGCATCGACGTGGTCGAGCGCCGCTTCGTCTCGCTGGAACAGCGCTTTGCCGGCACCGGTGCCGAGTCACTGATCAAGCTGGTCTGCAATGCACGCAGCGGGCGCGTGCTGGGCGCGCACGTGATGGACAACGCCGCGCCTGAGATCGTGCAGGCGCTGGCGGTGGCCGTGCGCATGGGCGTGCGGCTCAAGCACCTGCGGAGCACGGTCGGCCTGCATCCGACCGTGGCGGAGGAACTGCTCTGCATCTGAGCCCGGCCGACGGGGCGCCGATGCGGCATCGGCCCGTTTCCCGGCAGCTTGGCGTGCTGCTATTCAATTTTCCTGATGGCACTCTCCAAATCCATGCAGCCTAGTCGTGCGTGGGTGGCGCAGAATGGTGGCACCAAGTTCAGGAAATTTGACATGCTTCCCGTGCTCTATCTCTCCCATGGGTCGCCGATGCTGGCGGCTGATCCCGGTCCTGTCGGCGCGGCCCTGGCGGCGCTCGGGCGAGACGTGGCGGCGCTGTCGCCGCGTGCCATCGTGGTGGTGTCGCCGCACTGGATGACACGCCGCCCCGCCGTGACGGCACGCCCGCAGCAGGAGGCGTGGCACGATTTCGGCGGCTTCCCGCCGCAGCTGTACGCACTGGAATACGCCCCGCCGGGTGCGCCCGTGCTGGCCGAGCGCATCCGCACGCTGATCGACGGCAATATCGTGCCCGGGCTGGAGGAGCAGGCGTCCACCGTGCTCGACCCGCGCCAGCCGCTCGACCATGGCGCGTGGATTCCGCTGATGCTGATGCTGCCCGAGGCGACCATCCCGGTGGTGCAGGTCTCGCTGATGCCGGGCCTGTCGCCGGCCTGCCAGATGGCGATGGGCCGCACGCTCGCGCCGCTGCGCGACGAAGGCGTGCTGATCATCGGCTCCGGGAGCTTCACGCACAACCTGCGGGCGCTGATGCGCGGCGCCGGCATGGCACAGCACGGGGTGCCGGTCGAGCCGTGGGTGGAGGCCTTCCGTGAATGGATGGTCGAAGCCATGACCGAAGGCATCCGCACCGGCGATTTCGCCACCTTCTGCGACTACCGCGCGCGGGCGCCGCATGCCGCCCACGCCCACCCGACCGACGAGCACCTGATGCCGCTGTACGTGGCCCTGGGTGCCGCCATGGGCCAGCCGGAGCAGGCCACGCCGGGCGGCGTGCAGGCCCGGCACGTGGTCGACACCGTCACCTACGGCGCGCTGGCGATGGACAGCTTCCGCTTCGACGGCGCGGGCGCCAACCAGCCGCAGCTGCGCGCCGCGGCCTGACTCCGGGGCCGCGCGACGGCTGACCTCAGGCGCGGATCAGCGCCGGCGCCAGCGCGGTCGGGTTGGCCACGCTGTCGACATTCCCCTGCAGGATGTCGAGGATGTTCTGGAAGGCGATGCCGAAGTACATCTCGTAGCTTTCGCGCTCCACGTAGCCGATGTGCGGCGTGCAGATGCAGTTCTCCATGCGCAGCAGCGTGTGGCCCTGCAGGATGGGCTCGGTCTCGAACACGTCGATGGCCGCCATGCCCGGGCGGCCGCGGTTGAGCGCCGTCACCATGCCGTTCTCTTCGACCAGTTCGGCGCGGCTGGTGTTGACGAACAGCGCGGTCGGCTTCATGCGGGTCAGGTCCGCCACGGTGACGATGCCGCGCGTCTCGTCGTTCAGGCGCAGGTGGACGGACAGCACGTCGGACTGCTCGAACAGCGCGTCCTTCGACTCGGCCACGGCAAAGCCGTCGGCGCGGGCGCGCTCCTTCGAGTTCTCGCGCCCCCACACCAGGACGTTCATGCCGAAGGCGCGGCCGTAGCCGGCCACCAGCTGGCCGATCTTGCCGTAGCCGAAGATGCCCAGCGTCTGCCCCTTCAGCACGCGGCCGATGCCGAAGTTGGGCGGCATCGTGGTCGATTTCAGCCCCGACTGCTGCCACGCGCCATGCTTGAGGCTGGCAACGTACTGCGGGATGCGGCGCTGCGCGGCCATCACCAGCGCCCAGGTCAGCTCGGCCGGCGCCACCGGGGAGCCCTTGCCTTCCAGCACGACGACGCCCTTGTCGGTGCAGGCCTCCAGGTCGATGTGCCCGCCGGCGTCGCGTGACACGCGACCGGTCTGGCTGATGATCTTGAGCTTGGGCAGCCGGTCAAGCAACTGGCGCGTCACACGGGTGCGCTCGCGGATCAGCACGATGGCTTCCACGTCGGCCACCCGTGCGGCCAATTGCCCCACGCCTTTGACGGTGTTGTTGAATACTTTGACTTCGTGGTCTTGCAGCAGGCTGAAGCAATCCAGCTTGCGAACGGCGTCTTGGTAGTCGTCCAGTACGGCAATCTTCATCGACATCTCACTTCGGACAATGGTGCGCAGCAAAAAACAGCGGTCCCTTGCGGTGGTATTCTTCCCATCCCTCGTCGCATGACAATCTTGCACGACGTTCGGATTGCCCGCCGCGGGCACGCAAATTGCGCAGCCCCGCTTGTGACGAGTCCTATTTTTGTGTGTGTCGTCACTTTAGCGCACGCGGCCACCGCCGCCCGGAAAAATCCCCGTTCCCGTCGCGCTTCGCTTTGTAACTGAATGTGAAATCAGCACGGCCGCCGTTCCTCCACCCGTCTCGCCTCTTCGCCTGGAAACCGCTGATCCGGCACGCTCGCGCTGTGCCGTCGATCGCTTTCCGGTCCGCTGACGCGGGGGTGTGCCTGGCCTGCCGTGTGGATCTTCCACCGCTTTCCTTTTCACTTCCATTGGAGTTTGAGTCATGAATCAACCCGTGATGCAGGGTGTTCCCGCATTGAACGTGCCCGCCTATGTGAAACACGCGCGGCTGGTGGCGTGGGTCAGCGAGATCGCTGCGCTCACCAAGCCGGAGCGCGTGGTCTGGTGCGATGGCTCGCAGGAGGAATACGACCGCCTGTGCGCCGAGATGGTCGCCGCCGGCACGCTCAAGCAGCTCAATCCCGCCAAGCGCAAGAACTCGTACCTGGCGCTGTCCGACCCCTCGGACGTGGCGCGTGTGGAGGATCGGACCTTCATCTGCTCGCAGAAGCAGGAAGACGCGGGCCCGACCAACAACTGGACCGCCCCGGCCGAGATGCGCCAGACGCTGAACGGCCTGTTCGACGGTTGCATGCGCGGTCGCACGCTGTACGTGGTGCCGTTCTCGATGGGCCCGCTGGGCTCGCCGATCGCGCACATCGGCGTGGAGCTGTCCGACAGCCCGTATGTGGCCGTCAACATGCGCATCATGACCCGCATGGGCCGTGCCGTGTACGACGTGCTGGGCGCCGACGGCGAGTTCGTGCCGTGCGTGCATACCGTCGGCAAGCCGCTGGCCGCGGGTGAACAGGATGTGCCGTGGCCGTGCAACCCGACCAAGTACATCGTGCACTTCCCGGAAACGCGCGAGATCTGGTCGTTCGGCTCGGGCTACGGCGGCAACGCGCTGCTGGGCAAGAAGTGCTTCGCGCTGCGGATCGCTTCCACCATGGGCCGCGACCAGGGCTGGCTGGCCGAGCACATGCTGATCCTGGGCGTGACCTCGCCCGAGGGCAAGACCTACCACGTGGCCGCGGCCTTCCCGTCGGCCTGCGGCAAGACCAACTTCGCGATGCTGATTCCGCCGGCCGGCTTCGACGGCTGGAAGGTCACCACCATCGGCGACGACATCGCCTGGATCAAGCCGCGCCAGGACGCCAACGGTCAGACGCGCCTGTACGCCATCAACCCGGAAGCCGGTTTCTTCGGTGTGGCGCCGGGCACGGGCGAGAAGACCAACTTCAACGCGATGGCCACGCTCAAGGAAAACGTCATCTTCACCAACGTCGCGCTTACCGATGACGGCGACGTGTGGTGGGAAGGCATGACCGACACGCCGCCCGCGCACCTGACCGACTGGCAAGGCCAGGACTGGACCCCGGCGATCGCCAAGGAAACCGGCCGCAAGGCCGCGCACCCGAACTCGCGCTTCACGGCGCCGGCTGCGCAGTGCCCGTCGATCGATCCGGAGTGGGACAACCCGGCCGGCGTGGCCATCGATGCGTTCATCTTTGGCGGCCGCCGCTCGACCACCGTGCCGCTGGTGACCGAAGCGCGCGACTGGACCGAAGGCGTGTACATGGCCGCCACGATGGGCTCGGAAACCACCGCCGCCGCCGTCGGCCAGCAGGGCGTGGTGCGCCGCGATCCGTTCGCCATGCTGCCGTTCTGCGGCTACAACATGGCCGACTATTTCGCGCACTGGCTCAAGCTGGGCGACCAGCTGGCCAAGAGCGGCGCCGAGCTGCCGAAGATCTTCTGCGTCAACTGGTTCCGCAAGGATGAGCAGGGCCGCTTCGTGTGGCCGGGCTTCGGCGAGAACATGCGCGTGCTGAAGTGGATGATCGACCGGATCGAAGGCCAGGCTCGCGGCGACGAGCATGTCTTTGGCGTGTCGCCGCGCTACGAGGAGCTGCGCTGGGATGGGCTGGACTTCTCCGCCGAGCAGTTCGCCAAGGTGATCTCGCTGGATGCGCAGGCCTGGCAGCAGGAACTGACGCTGCACGCCGAGCTGTTCGCCCAGCTGGCGCATCACCTGCCGCAGGCGCTGCCGGAAGCCAAGGCACGTCTGGAGGCCCGCCTGCAGGGCTGATCGCCGATCGCTGCCGGATAGATGGGCTGAGCCCGCGCGTTGCGCGGGCTTTTTTTTTGCCTGGCCCGCCCTTTTTTTGGGCAGTAATACGAAAGGCTTAGATTTCTCGAATTACCCCTTTTAAGCAAAAAAGATTGCTTGATTTAAGTTTCGTAAAAGTGAGTTGTAAAGATTCCCGTATTGGCGCCGGGAATTCATTATGGTTCAAAGAGCATAATAAAAGACTGGTTATGCATTTTACGAATCCTTAAGGCGGTGGATTCGTGGAAAGCCGCGCCGGATAAGGGTTTGTGAAGTGCGTGTGTCAGCCGTATTGGTCTCGGTGGACATTTCTCAACAAGATGATGAAAATGTAAAAAATCCTACTGACGAATGCAGAGTGGATTCTTATAATTTCGAAAAACTGGTTTTCGCCATTCTAGAATCCAAGGATGAAAACCGGACAACAGACTCGGATCAGGGAAGGCGGGTCAAGTCTTCGAGCGGATGGGCCATGCGCCTGTCCCCCGGTGCGCGGGGGCGCGCCGGCCGATAGGCGGGTGCCGTCACGGTCGCTGTGCAAACGATTGTATGCGCGGCGGCATCGGCATCCGTGCCTCGGGACCCAATCACCCGTCCGAGTCACCCTGGTGGTCACGGTCAGACCGCGGACCGTCGTCGACGGGACAGGCAGCATTTCGACGACCTCCCGACGGCCCGCAAGGGCCGGCGGACTGCCGTGGACATGCGGGCGAACGCGCAACGCCCGCATGGCTTCATAACAACGCGCACCGCAGACAGAAGAGCGCGGCCTCAGGCCGCTCGCCGGATATTTGTCGGCTGGGTTAGACGGGAGGTTTTACAAGTGGGCATTCAGATCTTGCTGGTTGAACAGGACCAGGCTGAGGGGGAGCGACTGTCGTTGTCCCTGCGCGATGGCGGACACCACGCCCAGCGCGTCGACAGTCCGGCGCAGGCGCAGGCCGCGATGCAGGCATCGCAGCCGGACCTGCTGCTGATGGAGTGGAACTGGCCGGAATGCGAGTCGATCGACATGCTGCTGGTCCTGCGTGCCAGCGCGCACACGCGCAGCCTGCCGGTCATCGTGCTGTCGCGCCACGGCGACGCGCGCGCCAAGATCGCGGCACTCGATGCCGGCGCCGACGATTACGTGGTCAAGCCCTGCGATGTGGGCGAGCTGCATGCCCGCATTCGTGCCGTGCTGCGCCGCCGCTCGCCGCAGCAGGGGGACGAGATCCTGCAGATCAACGGCCTGCGGCTTGACCCGCTCACGCTGGGCGTGACCGCGCAGACGGACGAGGGGCCGCGGCCGATCGCGCTGAGCCCGCTGGAATTCCGCCTGCTGCATTTCCTGGTGGCGCATCCGCAGCGCGTGCATTCGCGCACCCAGCTGCTCGACCGCGTCTGGGGCAACCAGGTCTTCGTGGGCGAACGCACGGTCGATGTGCACGTCCGCAAACTGCGCGTGGCGCTGGAGGGCACGCTGTGCGATGGCCTGATCCAGACCGTGCGCGGCGGCGGTTATCGCCTGCTGGTCGGCAATGGTGTCCACCAGGGGCCATCCGGCGAGGCGATCGACGCGCAATTCGAGGTCGCGGCGCGCGAGCATGATGAGTCTTCGGCTTATGAAGGCCCTTCGGCCCGTACCCGCGCTGCCCGGGAGCCGGCCCGCCTGAACGCCTGAGCTGAGCGCCGGTTTGGCCAACAAGACAGGATCGTATCGACAACGCCCTTCGCCTCGCAGGCCGCGAGATGAAGGGCGTTGGCGTGTTTATTTGTGTCAAGCAATCAATATCGAGGGGAATCGATGATGAAGTGGTGGTGGAGCGGCATGGTGCTGGCCGGACTGGCCGTGGGCGCGCAGGCGCAGGAAATGACGCCGGGTCAGTGGGAAGGGCAGATGTCGTTCAGCATCAATGGGAAGCCGGTTTCCATGCCCGACGAGCAGGGCCGGCAGCATGCTTCCGTCACGCATACCGACTGCATCGCACCCAAGGATGCGGCCGACGTCCGCGCGGCCTTCGAGCGTTCGTTCGTCCGCGACATGCCGGGGTGCCGCATCACCCGCTGGAGCCACACGCTTGGCACGCTGAAGGTCGCCGTGTCGTGCGACGCCACGCACACGGGCGGTCCGGGCACCATGGAAGCGAGCGGCCCGCTGTCGGCGACGCGCTTCGACATTGCCGGCACCAGCCGGGTCCAGCATCCGCAGTTCGGTCCGGTGACCAGCGGATTCCGTTATCAGGGCCGCTACCTGGGCGCCTGCAAGTCGTAACCCGGCACGGTGTGCCAGACCAGCGCGGCCGGCCTGTGCAGACAGTGCCGGCCGCTGCTTTTGCCGGGCGCGGTCAGCGCTGGTGCGCGCGCCAGCGCCTGAACCATTCCAGTCCTTCGCTGGTGCCGGCGCGCGGCCGGTATTCGCAGCCGACCCAGCCGCGGTAGCCGAGCGCATCCATCAGCGCGAAGAGGTGCGGATAGTTCAGCTCGCCCTCGTCCGGCTCGTGGCGATCGGGGACGCCCGCGATCTGCACGTGGCCGATGCCGTCGATGTACTCGCGCAGCTTGACCGACAGGTCGCCCTCCATGATCTGCGCGTGATACAGGTCAAACTGCACCTTCAGGTTGGGCGCGCCGACTTCCCGGCAGACCGCGTGCGCCTGGGCCTGGTGCGTGAGGAAGAAGCCCGGCATGTCGCGCGTGTTGATCGGCTCCAGCACGATGGTGATGCCGGCGCTGGCCGCCTCGCGCGCCGCATGGGCGAGGTTCTGCACGTAGGTGGCGTGGTGGCGGGCACGATCGTCGTGCGGGCCGATCAGGCCGGCCACGACGTGCACGCGCGTATTGCCGAGCGCCTGTGCGTAGTCGAGCGCGGTGGCGATGCCGCGCTTGAATTCGTCTTCGCGGCCGGGCAGCGAGGCGATGCCGCGCTCGCCGCCCGCCCAGTCGCCCGGCGGTGCGTTGAACAGCGCCTGTGCGAGGCCGTTGTCGTCCAGCCGCGTTCGCAGCTCGGTCTTGTCGTAGTCGTAAGGGAACAGGAATTCCACGCCTTCGAACCCATCGCGCGCGGCGGCGGTGAAGCGGTCGAGGAACGCATGTTCCGGGTACATCATCGTCAGGTTGGCGGCAAAGCGTGGCATGACAGGGGCTCCTCGGATCGGGTGGCGGCGATGGGCTGATGAGCGGCGAGCCTCAGCGCTCCTTGCCCGCTTCCACCGCGAACTTCACCAGCTCGGCCTGCCCTTCGATGCCCAGCTTGCGCTTGAGGTTCAGGCGGTGCGATTCGACGGTGCGCACCGATAGGCCGAGCTCATCGGCGATGCGCTTGTTCGACCACCCCTGCGCGACGCCGTCGAGGATGTCGCGCTCGCGCGGCGTGAGCGCCTCCGCCGGCGTGGGGGCCACGGCCTGCTCGGCCATGCGCATCGCCAGCTGAGCGCTGTAGAACGGGCGTCCGGCGAGTACCGCGTCGATCGCTTCGACCAGCTCGCGGGCGGGCGCGTCCTTCAGCACATAGCCGCGCGCGCCGGCACGCATGACCTGCCGCACGTATTCCAGGTTGTCGTGCATCGACAGTACCAGCACGGCGATCTCGGGAAAGCGCTCGCCGAATTGCTCGGTCAGCGCGATGCCGTTCATGCCGCGCATGCCGATGTCCATCAGTACGAGGTCGGGTGACAGGGTCCGGGCGGCCTCCAGTGCGCCATCGGCCTCGCCCGCTTCGCCCACCACGGCGAAGTGCGGCACGGCCTCGAGCCGTACGCGTACGCCATCGCGCACCAGCGGGTGATCGTCGACCAGCAGAAGTTTGACGGGCGTGTTCATGCGGACGGGGAAGCGGAAACGGAAGCGGATGAGGACGCGGCGGCCGAGGCCAGCCGGGCGATCACGAGATGCGGCAACGCCACGCCGACTTCGGTGCCGTGCGGGCCGGAGACGATGGTACAGGTGCCGCCCAGGGCGGCCATGCGCTCGCGCATGTTGCGCAGGCCGATGCCGTGCTCGGGGTCGACCTGGACCGATTCCACGTCGAAGCCCGGGCCGTTGTCGCGGATCGACAGGCGCACCGCATCGAGATCGTTCTCGAGCAGCAGGCCGATGCGCGTGGCGCCCGTGGCGTGGCGCTCGATGTTGGAGACCGCCTCCTGCGCGATGCGGAAGAAGGCCGTGTTGCACGCGTCCGGCAACTGCACCGGCGGGCCGGCGGTCTCCAGGGTGATGGCGAAGCCGGGCTGGCGGTCTTCGTGGGCTTCGCGGGTCTCGCGCACCAGCAGCTCCAGCGCGGCGGCCAGGCCGAGATCGTCCAGCAGCGCGGGGCGCAGGTTGTGCGATACGCGCCGCACCTCGCCCAGCGCCCCGTTGAGGCGGTCCAGCGCCCGGCGCAGCATGCCGGCGGCCTTGTCGGTCGCGGGCGCGCCCGGTGGCGTCGCGTGGCCGGGCGGCGGCTCCAGGTGGCCGTGCGCGGTTTCGAGCAGCAGCTTGGTCGAGACCAGCACCTGGCTGATGCCGTCGTGCAGCTCGCGCGACACGCGCGCGCGCTCGTCCTCCTGCGAGTGCACCACCTGCTGCGCCAGCTGGCGCAGCTTGGCATCGGCCTCGCGGTGGTCGCTCACGTTGAGCGCCAGCCCGCTGCCGGCCACCAGCAGGATGCACACCGCGGCGATGGCGACGACCCACGCCAGGGTCTGATCGATATTGGCCTGCGCGCGCCGGTCGATCTCGCGCAGGGTCTGCTCGACATCGTCCAGGTACAGGCCGGTGCCGACCATCCAGCCCCATTGGGGAATCGGCTCCACATAGCCGAGCTTGGCCACGCTCTGGTGGCTGGAGGGCTTGTCCCACAGGTAGCGCACGAAGCCGCCGCCGGTCTGCGCGGCGGCCACCAGTCTCTGGATGGTGGGCTGGCCGCGCGCGTCGGTCAGGCTCCACAGGTCGCGGCCGACCAGTTCGGGCTGGCGCGGATGCATCAGGTTGCGGCCGCGCAGGTCATAGAGGAAGAAGTAGCCGTCCGGCCCGAAATCCAGGCGGGCCAGCGTCCGCATGGCTTCGTCGCGGGTGGCCTGGTCGCTGCGGCCGGAGGCCAGCAGCGGCGCGATCGCGCTGCGCGCCAGCTTCACGTGGGCGCGCAGCTCGGCCTCCTTGGCCTGCAGGTAGGCCGATTCCACCAGTTGCCGCTCGTGCTGCGCCAGGGCGATCGACTGGTGCCGCACGGTCAGCATGATCGCCAGCATGGCGATGGTCAGCGGCGCGACGGCGAGCAGCAGGATCTTTTGGCGAAGCTTCATGACGGACGCGCTGGGATCGTGCACCGCAGCACGACAGCGCGATTGCGCAATCTACAATGCATGGGAAAGGGGTCTGCGTAGTACTACGGAGCAGTGCTGCGTAGTTCTCCGCTTGTGGTGCAGGGCCAGGCTGGCAAATACTACACGGCCTCCCCGTCGACAGATAGGCGGGGAGACCATGCTTGCGGCCGCGCAAACGAAACCGGGGAACGGATTTCGCCTTGTGTCAGGCACGCCGGCCGGCAGGGGTGAACCAACACCCCGCATCCAGCAACTTCGACCAAGGTTCGAGGAGACCGACATGAGCTTCGTCAGGCAACACCTGATCTGGCTGGTTGTCGCCATTCTTGGCGCGTTTGCCTTTGCCACCGTCGCGCTTGCGCGCGGGGAGGCGGTCAGCGCGCTGTGGGTGGTGGTGGCCGCCGTATGCATCTACCTGATCGCATACCGTTACTACAGCCGCTACATCGCCGACAAGGTGCTCGGCCTGGACGGCACTCGCAAGACGCCGGCCTGGCGTCACAACGACGGGCTCGATTACGTTCCCACCAACAAGTACGTGCTGTTCGGCCACCACTTCGCGGCCATCGCCGGCGCCGGCCCGCTGGTCGGCCCCGTGCTCGCCGCGCAGATGGGCTACCTGCCGGGCATGCTGTGGATCCTGGCCGGCGTCGTGTTCGCCGGCGCGGTGCAGGACTTCATCGTGCTGTTCATCTCCAGCCGCCGCGACGGCCGCTCGCTGGGCGACCTGGTGAAATCGGAGATGGGCACGGTGCCCGGCCTGATCGCGCTGTTCGGCGCGTTCCTCATCATGATCATCATCCTCGCCGTGCTGGCGCTGATCGTGGTGAAGGCGCTGGCCGGTTCGCCGTGGGGCACCTTCACGGTGGCGGCGACGATCCCGGTCGCCATCTTCATGGGCCTGTATGTGCGCTTCATCCGCCCGGGCCGGGTCGGCGAGGTGTCCATCATCGGCTTCGTGCTGCTGATGCTCGCCATCATCGGCGGGCAGGCCGTGCACGAGAGCGCCACGCTGGCGCCGCTGTTCACATACGACGGCAAGGCGCTGACCTGGATGCTGATCGGCTACGGCTTCGTCGCCTCGGTGCTGCCGGTGTGGCTGCTGCTGGCGCCGCGTGACTATCTGTCGACCTTCCTGAAGATCGGCACCATCATGGCGCTGGCGATCGGCATCCTGATCGTCGCGCCGCAGATGCAGATGCCGTCGCTGACGCAGTTCGCGGCGGGCAACGGTCCGGTGTGGTCGG
This sequence comes from Ralstonia nicotianae, assembly GCF_018243235.1. Lineage (NCBI taxonomy): Bacteria > Pseudomonadati > Pseudomonadota > Betaproteobacteria > Burkholderiales > Burkholderiaceae > Ralstonia > Ralstonia nicotianae. The sequence goes on along the minus strand of NZ_CP046674.1, from coordinate 3,591,323 downwards.
GCAACCTGTTCCCGTTCCTGTTCATCACCATCGCGTGCGGCGCGGTGTCGGGCTTCCACTCGCTGATCTCGTCGGGCACCACGCCCAAGATGCTGGAGAACGAACTCCAAGCGCGCTTCATCGGCTACGGCGCGATGCTGATGGAATCGTTCGTCGCCATCATGGCGCTGGTGGCCGCCTCGGTCATCAACCCGGGCGTGTACTTTGCGATGAACGCGCCGGCCGCGCTGGTGGGCACCACCGCCGACGCGGTGGCGCAGACGCTGTCGACGTGGGGCTTCGTCGTCACGCCGGACGTGCTGCTGCAGACCGCCAAGGACGTCGGCGAGAACACCATCCTGGCCCGTGCGGGCGGCGCGCCGACGTTGGCGGTCGGCATGGCGCACATCCTGCACCAGGTGGTGGGCGGCCAGGCCATGATGGCGTTCTGGTACCACTTCGCCATCCTGTTCGAGGCGCTCTTCATCCTGACCGCCGTGGACGCGGGCACGCGTGCCGGCCGCTTCATGCTGCAGGATCTGCTGGGCACCTTCGTGCCGGCCCTCAAGCGCACCGAGTCGCTGACGGCCAACCTGATCGCCACGGCGGCGACCGTCGCGCTGTGGGGCTACTTCCTGTACCAGGGCGTGGTCGATCCGCTGGGCGGCATCAATACGCTGTGGCCGCTGTTCGGCATCTCCAACCAGATGCTGGCGGCGATCGCGCTGACGCTGGGCACCTGCGTGCTGATCAAGATGAAGCGCGACCGCTACGTCTGGGTGACGCTGCTGCCGACCGCGTGGCTGCTGGTCTGCACGCTGACGGCCGGCTGGCAGAAGCTGTTCCACCCGGATCCGAAGATCGGCTTCCTGTCGCACGCCAACAAGTTTGCCGACGCCATTGCCGCCGGCAAGCTGCTGGCCCCGGCCAAGTCGATGGCGCAGATGCAGCAGATCGTGCTGAACGATCGCATCGATGCCTTCCTGTGCGGCCTGTTCGTGCTGGTGGTCGTCAGCATTGCCTGGTACGGCTTGCGCACCGTGCTGAAGGCGCGCACCCAGGCTCGCCCGACGGTCAACGAAACGCCGTACGAAGCGCTGGGCGCCACGCACTGACGCCCGCATCCGAGGGCGGCATGCCGCCCTCGCTCAAGGAGACACGACCATGCGCGAAGAGATCGAATCCCTCGGCCGGTACCTGGGCCAGGCGATGCGCCTGATGGTCGGCGTGCCGGACTACGACACGTATGTCCGGCACATGCAGGAAACCCATCCCGACCAGCCGGTCATGACGTACGAGGAATTCTTCCGCGAACGCCAGGACGCACGCTACAAGGGCCGCGTGGGACGGTGTTGTTGACGACGAACGTGTCGGGTAGACCCAGAGAGCAGGACGACCGCCGCGGCATGGCGACATGCCCGGCGGTTTTTTCTTGGCGGGTGCGCTACATGGCGGGGCGTGCGGCCGCGGGCGGATCGCCGTGCTTGGCGCGGTAGGTCTTCTCCACCAGCTCGCGCAGCTTGGCCAGCGCCCCGGGGTCGCCCTGCGCCGCGGCGCGGCCGTACCAGAGCTTGGCCTGTTCGATGTCCTGCGCCACCACGCCGGGCTCGCCGCGCTCGTAGTAGCTGCCGACGATGTATTGCGACGGCCCGTCGCCGGCTTCCGCCGCTTTCTTGTACCAGGTGAAGGCGCGGCCGTAGTCGCGCGGCACGCCGCGGCCGGTGAAGTAGTTGGTCGCCAGCGCGCGCTGCGCCTCGATGTGCCCGCCGGCGGCGGCGCGCTCGTACCACTTGTTGGCTTCCGGCAGGGAGCGCGGCACCAGCTCGCCGCGCTCGAACAGCTCGCCGTAGGCGAACTGCGCGTGCGTCATCTGGTTGTCGGCGGCGCGGCGCAGCCATTTGACGGCCGCCTCGGGCTGCGCGACGGTGCCTTCGCCGCGCATCAGCATCATCGCGTAGTTGAACTGGGCGAGGCGGTTGCCGCGCTGAGCGGCTTCGGCGAACTCGTCGATGGCGCGGCCGAACTCATTGTGCTCGTAGTGCGCGATGGCGATCTGCGTGAGGGCGGCGGCATCGCCCTGGGCGTCCGCCGGCGAGGTGGCGGCACGGGCCGGCGCGGTCCATTCGGCGGCCGCCAGCATGATCGCGGCCAGCGTCATCCTGGTGGTGCGCGGGGTGCCGTGCTGCTGCGTTCGCCTGCCCATCGCCCGCTCCTCTTCGCGAAGATGGGCCCAGTGTAGCGCGCCCCGCCGGTCTGCGTCGGCGCGGTGGCCGGGTCACCTGCCGGCGCGGGCGATCCGGCGCGGGCAAAAGAAAGGCCGCGGCATCGGGGGATGCCGCGGCCTTTCAAATGCGTTCAACTCTTGCGATTAATCGCCGGTTTTCTTGGCGATTTTGGCGCCGGCTTGCAGGGCATTATCCATCAGGTGAATCGCGTGGGCGGAGGCATCCTGCCAGGCGTCGCAGGCGCGCTGGGTGGCGGTAATGGTGGTGCGCATGAAGGAAATCGCCGGCTCCGAGCCCGGTACGGCCTGCTTGGCATAGTCGTCCACCCAGGCGAGGGCGATGCGGCATTGTTCATTGGCGCGCGTCTGCGCCACCTTGCGCCACTCCGCGTGCGTGCCGGCGGCGATCTGGTAGAGGTGGCGGCCATAGGCCACCAGCTTTTCCGTCGGCTGCGACACTTCGCTCTGCAGCGCGGTCAGTTCGTGCAGGCTGCGCGCGTCGAAGACCCGCTTGCCCTGCTCGGTGCTGTCTTCCAGCGAGGCGCGGACCGTCTGGAACTGCAGTTCGCTCAGCTTTTCCACGCTATTGAGCGCGGCGCCGGTCAGTTCGGCCAGGGCGTCCAGGCCGGTCTTGTGCGTGGCGGCCACGTGTTCGCTTTTCAGCATTAAGACTCTCCTTCGGGTAGGGTGCCTCGCATAATCGGGTCTCGATTATGAACGGATAGCAATGCATTGATTTACAGGATCGGCTGCGCTACGGAGTTTCGGAAATCGGCCGCGCAACGTCAAGCTGGATAATCGAAAATCCGTGAATTCTGCGATAAATAAATCCGGAAACAAAATAAAAGAGGCGCCTGAGCGCCCCTTTTTGCTTCCGCCATGGCGGGCCGGATCAGCCCGCGCGCACGCGATAGACCGCCACGTTGCCGCGCCAGTTGGCCCCCCAGTGCACCGCCCTGCCCTCGTGCAGCACGACGCGGTCGAGGATCACCAGCCCGACCTTGGGCGCCAGCGCCTCGAAGTCGCGGATGGTCAGCACGCGCACGTTGGGCGTGTCGTACCACTCGTACGGCAGCGATTTCGATACCGGCATGCGCCCGCGGAAGATCGACAGCCGGTGCGGCCAGTAGCCGAAGTTCGGGAACGACACGATGCACTCGCGCCCCACCCGCAGCATCTCGCGCAGCACCTGCGCGGTGTTGTGGATGGTCTGCAGGGTCTGCGAGAGGATCACCATATCGAAGCTCTTGTCTTCGAACAGCGCCAGGCCGCCTTCCAGGTTCTGCTGGATCACGTGCAAGCCTTTCTGCGTGGCGGCCAGCACGCCGGCGTCGTCGATCTCGATGCCGTAGGCCAGCACGTCCAGCTCGTTTTGCAGTACGCGCAGCAGGCTGCCGTCGCCGCAGCCCAGGTCGAGCACGGTGGAGCGCGGTTCGATCCAGCGGGCGATGGCGCGGAAGTCGGCGCGGTCGGCCAGGATGTCGGGCACCGCCGCGGCCGTCGATGCGGCGGCGATGGCGTTGAGCGTCTGCGGGGTCATGCGCCGATCTCCTGGGCGATGCGTTCGTAATAGGCGCGCACCAGCGCGTGGTAGCGCGCGTCTTCCAGCAGGAAGGCGTCGTGGCCGTGCGGCGCGTCGATCTCGCCGTAGGTGACGGGGCGCTTGTTGTCGAGCAGCGCCTTGACCAGTTCGCGGCTGCGCGCGGGGGCGAAGCGCCAGTCGGTGGTGAAGCTGACGACGAGGTAGCTGGCCCGCGTGTGCGCCACGGCGCGGGTCAGGCTGCCCTCATAGGCCAGTGCCGGGTCGAAGTAGTCGAGCGCGCGCGTGATCAGCAGGTAGGTGTTGGCGTCGAAGTATTCGGCGAACTTGTCGCCCTGGTAGCGCAGGTAGCTTTCCACCTGGAACTCGACGTCGAACGAGAAGCGGATGTCTTCGGCCTTGAGCTCGCGGCCGAATTTCTCGGCCATGTCCTCGTCCGACAGGTAGGTGATGTGGCCGATCATGCGCGCCACGCGCAGGCCGCGCTTGGGTTTGACGTTGTGCGCGTAGTAGTCGCCGCCGTGGAAATCAGGGTCGGACAGGATCGCGCTGCGCGCCACTTCGTTGAACGCGATGTTCTGCGCCGAGAGCTTCGGCGTCGACGCCACCACCACGCAGTGCCGCACGCGCTCCGGGTACATCAGGCTCCACGCCAGGGCCTGCATGCCGCCGAGGCTGCCGCCCATCACCGCCGCGAACTGGCGGATGCCGAAGCGGTCGGCCACGCGCGCCTGGGCGTTGACCCAGTCTTCCACCGTGACCACCGGGAAGCGCGCGCCGTAGGGCTGGCCGGTTTGCGGATGCGGGCTCATCGGGCCGGTCGAGCCGAAGCACGAGCCGAGGTTGTTGACGCCGATGACGAAGAAGCGGTTGGTGTCGACCGGCTTGCCCGGCCCGACCATGTTGTCCCACCAGCCGACCTCGCCCTCGGCATGCACGCCCGCCACGTGGTGCGAGGCGTTGAGCGCGTGGCAGATGAGCACGGCGTTGGAGCGCTCGGCATTGAGCGTGCCGTAGGTCTCGACCATCAGGTCGTAGCCGACGAGCTGCGAGCCGTTGCGCAGCGGCAGCGGCTCGGCGAAGTGCATGCGCTCGGGTACCACCAGCCCGACCGAGTCGGGCGGCAGCGTGGCGGCGGGATGCCGGGGGGTGTCGGCAGCGGCCGCCGGATCTGCGGAAGCGGCGGGATCCACCTGGAGTTCTGTCATGGCGCCAAAGAAAAAACCCGACCGGCAACGCTGACAACGCAACCAATCGGGCTCTGTGTGGCGCACGGCGGACTCATGCCCCCGTTCTGACCGAACCTCTTTAGCCGCATTTGTAATGAGAGCCCGGGCACACACCGAACCGGTGATCGGCCAAGGCTCCCGCGCGCCCGCAAGCCAGTCGTCAAATCGGCGCGTCAGGAAGTGGGGATTATAGAGCAAGCGGGGGCGGACGCATCACCATGGGTTGATGCGCCCGATGCGTCCCGCGCCCGCCCGGGCTCAGCCGAGCCCGGCCATGCAGACGTACTTGATCTCCAGGTACTCGTCGATGCCGTACTTGGAGCCTTCGCGGCCCAGGCCCGATTGCTTGACGCCGCCGAACGGCGCCTCGGCCGTCGAGATCAGTCCGGTGTTGACGCCGACCATGCCGCTCTCCAGCGCTTCCGACACGCGCCACGCGCGGCCCAGGTCGCGCGTGTAGAAATACGCGGCCAGGCCGAACTCGGTGTCGTTGGCGGCGGCCACGGCTTCGTCTTCGGTGTCGAACGGGATCAGCGCGGCCAGCGGGCCGAAGGTCTCCTCGTGCGCGACCAGCATGCCGGGCCGGGCATCCACGATGACGGTCGGCTCGAAGAAGGCCCCGCCCTGGGCCGACAGCGCATGCGGCTTGCCGCCGACGAGCACGCGGGCGCCCTGCGCGACGGCGTTGTCCACGTGGGCGCGCACCTTGTCCATCGCGCGCTGGTGGATCAGCGGGCCATGCTGCACGCCCGGCTCGGCACCGTTGCCCACGCGCAGCGCGCGCACGGCCTCGCTCAGCCTGGCGGCGAAGGCGTCATAGATGCCGCGCTGCACGTAGAAGCGGTTGGCGCACACGCAGGTCTGGCCGGCGTTGCGGTATTTGGCCACCATCGCGCCTTCCACGGCGGCATCGAGATCGGCATCGTCGAACACGATGAAGGGCGCGTTGCCGCCCAGCTCCAGCGACAGCTTCTTCACGTCGTCGGCGCACTGGCGCATCAGCAGGCGGCCGACGGCCGTGGAGCCGGTGAAGCTCAACTTGCGCACGACGGGGTTGGCGGTCAGCTCGCCGCCGATGCCCTGCGCGTCGCCGGTGACGATGGACAGCAGCCCCGCCGGCACGCCCGCGCGCGCGGCCAGTTCCGCGAAGGCCAGCGCGGAGTAAGGCGTCTCCAGCGCGGGCTTGACCACCATCGCGCAGCCGGCCGCCAGCGCCGGGCCGACCTTGCGCGTCATCATCGCGATGGGGAAGTTCCACGGCGTGATCGCCGCCGTCACCCCGATCGGTTCCTTGTTGACGACGATGCGGCGGTCGCCCTGCGGCGCGGGGATGGTGTCGCCGTAGACGCGGCGGGCCTCTTCGGCAAACCACTCGATGAACGAGGCGGCATAGGCGATCTCGCCCGTGGCCTCGGGCAGCGGCTTGCCCTGCTCGGCGGTCAGGATACGGGCCAGGTCCTGCTGGTGCTCCAGCATCAGGTCGGCCAGCTTGCGCAGGATCCGGGCGCGCTCGCGCGCGGTCACCTTGCGCCAGGCGCGCTGCGCGGCCTGCGCGGCCTCGATGGCGCGGCGCGTCTCCGCGGCGCCCATCGCGGGCACCGTGCCGATCACGCGGCCGGTGGCGGGGTCGGTCACGTCGCGGGTGCTGCCGTCATCGGCATCGGTCCACGCGCCGGCCAGGAAGGCTTGCGTGCGCCACAGCGCCGGGTCGTTGAGCGTGATCGGTGCCGGTGGCAGATCGGTGCGGGTCATGGTGTCAGCCCTCCAGTGCGTGTTTCAGGATGGCAAGGCCCTCTTCGAATACCGCGTCTTCGATGGTGAGCGGGAACAGGAAGCGGATCACGTTGCCGTACACGCCGCACGATAGCAGCAGCAGGCCGGCTTCGAGCGCGCGCTGCTGCACGGTGCGGGTGAAGTCGGCATCGGGCTTGCCGTCGGGCGTGTTGAATTCAATAGCAACCATCGCGCCCACGCCGCGCACTTCGGCGATGCGCGGCTGGCCGGCCTTGGCGGCGTCGAGCGCATCGACCAGGCGCCGGCCCAGCGCGGCGGAGCGCTCGCACAGCTTTTCCTCGTCAATGATGTCGAGCACTGCGTGCGCGGCGGCCACGGCCAGCGGGTTGCCGGCGTAGGTACCGCCCAGGCCGCCGGGGGCGGGCGCGTCCATGATCTCGGCGCGGCCGGTGACGGCCGACAGCGGCAGGCCGCCGGCCAGGCCCTTGGCCATCGTCACCAGGTCGGGCAGCACGCCGGTGTGCTCCATGGCGAACAGCTTGCCGGTGCGGGCAAAGCCGGTCTGCACTTCGTCGGCGATCATCACGATGCCGTGCTCGTCGCACAGGGCGCGGAGGGCGCGCACGAAATCGGCGGGCATCTGGTAGAAGCCGCCCTCGCCCTGCACCGGCTCGAAGATGATGGCCGCGACCTGGCGCGGGTCGATGTCGGCCTTGAGCAGGCGGCCGATCGCATCGAGCGAATCCTGCGTGCTGACGCCGTGCAGCGCGATCGGTGCCGGCACGTGATAGATGCTGCCCGGGAACGGACCGAAGCCGGTCTTGTACGGCACCACCTTGCCGGTGAGCGACATGCCCATGAAGGTGCGGCCGTGGAAGGCGCCCGTCAGCGCGATCACGCCGGGGCGGCCGGTATGGGCGCGCGCGATCTTGATGGCGTTCTCCACGGCTTCGGCACCGGTGGAGAAGAATGCCGTCTTCTTGGCATGCGCGCCGGGCGTGAGCGTGTTCAGGCGCTCGGCCAGCTCGACGTACGAGGCGTACGGCACGATCTGGAAGGCGGTGTGGGTGAAGCGCTCGAGTTGCTCGCGCACGGCCTGCACCAGGCGCGGATGGCGGTGGCCGGTGTTGACCACGGCGATGCCGGCCGCGAAGTCGATGTAGCGCTTGCCTTCCACGTCCCAGAACTGGGCGTTCTCGGCGTGTTCCGCGTAGCGGTCGGTCATGACGCCGACGCCGCGCGGTGTGGCGGCCAGGCGGCGGGCGTTCCATTGGGCGTTGTGCTGGGGGTCTCGGGCGTTCATGGCGTTCGGGCGTCGGAAAAAGGTGCGATGCGGGCCAGTGTGGCAGCCATTGGCCCCGTACAATGAGACCCAATCGAGTTTTTCTAATGGAGCCAATCCGGCGCCACGCTCCTTGCCATGGCAGAACATTCCCCCGCCCATCGCGCCAGCATGCTGGTGGACTACCTGCAGCGCCGCTTCGACCGTGCCGGCCCCGGCGGCGAGCCCGACCACCGCCGCCTCTACCGCATGCTGCAGGAAGGCATCCTGCGCGACGAGCTGCAGCCCGGCACGCGCCTGCCCTCCTCGCGGCAGCTGGCGGCGGAGCTGGGCATCGCGCGCAACACCGTGATCCATGTCTACGAGCAACTGGGCGTGGAGGGCTATGTGTCGGCGGGCGTGGGCAGCGGCACCTTTGTCGCCGATACCGTGCCGGACCGGCTCGATGCCGCGCCGCCGCCGGCCGCCGCGCCCGTCAGCATCAGCGAAGCGGCGATGCCCGCGGCGCCCATGCTGTCTTCGCGCGGCCGGGCGCTGGTGCGCGATGCCGGTGCGAGCTCGCGCCAATGGGGCGCCTTCATGCCGGGCGTGCCCGAGGTGCGGATGTTTCCGGCGCGGACCTGGTCGCGGCTGCACAACCGGCTGCTGCGCAAGCCGTCGCCGGCGCTGCTGACGTACCCGGTGGGCGCCGGCTACCTGCCGCTGCGCACGGCGCTGGCCGACTACCTGCGCACCGCGCGCGGCGTGCGCTGCGAGCCGGAGCAGATCATCATCACCGCCGGCATTCACCCGTCGCTGCAGCTGATCGCGCAGTTGCTGTGCGACGCCGGCGACAGCGCGTGGATCGAAGACCCCGGCTACTGGGGCGTGCGCAGCGTGCTCACCGCGGCCGGCGTGCGCACCGTGCCGCTGCCGGTGGACGACGAGGGCATGCGCTTCGAGGCCGCCGGACGCCGCCAGCGCGGCAGGCCGCCCAAGCTGATGGTGGTGTCGCCCTCGCACCAGTACCCGCTCGGCTCGGTGATGAGCCTGGCGCGCCGCCGCCAGCTGCTGGCCACCGCGCAGGCCACCGATGCGTGGATCGTCGAGGACGACTACGACAGCGAGTTCCGCTACGGCAGCCGCCCGCTGCCGTCATTGCAGGGGCTGGACGAGGGCGGGCGCGTGCTCTACATGGGCACTTTCTCCAAGGTGCTGTTCCCCAGCCTGCGCATCGGCTACCTGGTGGTGCCGCCTGCCTTGGCCGAGGCCTTTGCGACAGGGCTGTCGGAGATGTTCCGCGGCGGGCAGATCCTGACGCAGGCAGTGCTGGCCGAGTTCATCGCCGAGGGGCATTTCGTGTCGCACATCCGGCGCATGCGCGGCGTCTATGCCGAGCGGCGCGAAACGCTGCTCGAGGCCATTCGCCGCGAGTTCGGCGAGGCGCTGCCGGTGCACGACGGCGCGTCCGGCCTGCACCTCGTGCTGGGCCTGCCGCCGGGCACCGACGATGTCGCCGTGGTGGAAGCGGCGCTGGCGCGCGATGTCGTCACACGGCCGCTGTCGCGCTATTACCAGGATGACGCGCGCCGCCAGCCCGGGCTGTTGCTTGGCTATGGGCATGTGGAGACTGAGGCGATCGGGGGGCGCTTCGCGGTGCTGGCCGAGGCGATCCGCGCGGCGGGGTGAGCCGCGTCCGGGCGCAAAAAAAGCCCCGCATGGCGGGGCGTTCCTTCGGGCGGCCGGGTCAGCCCAGCAGCACCCGCAACTGCGCCTCCGCCCCTTCCACCGGCGACCTGCGGAAGCCGCTCTTGGCGTAGCGGTGCCAGCGCCCCAGCACCACGCAGACGATCAGGTTGGCGCGCGATGCGATGTCGGCGTCGGCCGGCCAGGCGCCCTGCGTGACCGCCACGCGCAGGCTCTGCTTGAGCGAGGCCTCGATGCGGTCCATGCACTGCGCCATGCGCTCGGGCAGGCGTTCGTCCTCGCCGACCAGCGCGTCGCCCACCAGCACGCGCGTCATGCCCGGGTTCCTGTCGGCGAACGACAGCAGCATGTGGGCGATGGCGTGGGCCTGGCGCAGGCCGTGCTCTTCGCGCAGCGTGATCTGGTTGATCAGGCCGAACACGGTTTGCTCGATGAATTCGATCAGCCCCTCGAACATCTGCGCCTTGCTGGCGAAGTGCCGGTAGAGCGCGGCTTCGGAGACATCCAGCCTGGCGGCCAGACCGGCCGTGGTGATTTTTTCGCCACGCGGCTGCTCCAGCATGCTGGCCAGCGTCTGCAGGATCTGCACGCGGCGCTCACCGGGGCGCGGGCGCTTGCGGGCGGGCGTTGCGGGCGTTGCGGGTGCTTCGGCGGCTGGCTGCGGCTGCGGCTGTAGCTCGGCCGGCGGAAAGCCTGTCTGCGCGTTGCTCATGAGTTGTCGGGCCCCTCTCCCGTCCGCGCGGCTTGTCGCTAACCACGACCGTGGCGGACAAGCCTTCGTTGTAGTTGAAGCACCGATTTTACTTTCACGCTCACATAGCCGGGCCGGTTGGCGAACAAAATCGGCGCGGCGGGTTGCCGTTGTGGCGAATTTGCACGCGCGCCGAGCGCGGCGGCCTGCATCGGGTGCAGTGCATCGGCGGCCGCTGCCGGGACCACGCCGGGCGCCACGCGCCGCAGGTAGCCGGTGACCCACACCGTGCTCAACCCCAGGCGCCGGTAGCGCTTGAGGTGCGAAAGCGTGTCTTCGACCAGGATGGCGCGCGACGGCGCGATGCGTTCGCGCGCCAGCAGCCGGCGCAGCATCAGCGGATCGGGTTTGGGGCGCAGGCGCCGGTGCACCCACATGTGCTCGACGGCGATCTCGCGTGCGAAGGCGCGCCGCAGGCCGATGTGGCGCACCACCTCGCGCGCGTACGCGGCCGGAGCGTTGGTCAGCAGGATCTTGCGCCCGGGCAGCGCGCGCAGCAGCTGGGCCAGGCCGCGTTCGGCGCGTACCATGGCGCGCAGGTCGTCGAAGCGGTGGGCCTGGGCAAGGAAATCGTCGGGATCGACGCCGTGATGGCGCACCATGCCGAGGATGGTGGCGCCGTAGCGGCGCCAGTAGTCGACGCGGACCCGGCTGGCGGTGGCCTCGTCGGTGCCGAGCACGCGCGCCACGTAGGCCGTCATCAGACGGTTGATCTGCGGGAAGATCGCGTGCGAAGCGTGGTGGAGGGTGTTGTCGAGGTCGAACAGCCAGACCGGCTGCCGCCGCGGCAGGCCGGGCGCCGGAACCTCTCGCGGCCAGGCGCGCCCGGCATGGCGCGCCCGGGGCGCCCGGGCCGGGCGCATCAGTGCGAGCGGATCATCGTGCCGAACGCCTGTTCGGTCAGGATTTCCAGCAGCAGCGAATGCTCGATGCGGCCATCGATGATGTGCACCGAGTTCACGCCGCTCTTGGCGGCATCCAGCGCCGACGAAATCTTCGGCAGCATGCCGCCCGAGATGGTGCCGTCGGCGAACAGCTCGTCGATCTCGCGCGCCGACAGGTCGGTCAGCAGGTTGCCCTGCTTGTCCATCACGCCGGGGATGTTGGTCATCATCACCAGCTTCTCGGCCTTGAGGATCTCGGCCATCTTGCCGGCCACCACGTCGGCGTTGATGTTGTAGGCCTGGCCGTCGTCGGAGAAGCCGATCGGCGAGATGACGGGAATGAAGGCGTCGTCCTGCAGCGCGCGGACCACGGCCGGGTTGATGGTCTCGATATCGCCCACGAAGCCGATGTCGATGAACTGGCCGGGCTGTTCGCGGTCCGGCATCTTCAGCTTCTTGGCGCGGATCAGGCCGCCGTCCTTGCCGGTCAGGCCGACCGCCTGGCCGCCGTACTGGTTGATCAGCATGACGATGTCCTGCTGGACTTCGCCGCCGAGCACCCACTCGACCACTTCCATGGTCTCTTCATCGGTCACGCGCATGCCCTGGATGAAGGTGCCGGTCTTGCCGACCTTCTTGAGCGCATCGTCGATCTGCGGACCGCCGCCGTGCACCACCACCGGGTTCATGCCGACCAGCTTGAGCAGGATCACGTCGCGCGCGAAGCCGTGCTTGAGCTTCTCTTCCGTCATGGCGTTGCCGCCGTACTTGATGACGATGGTCTTGCCGTGGAACTTGCGGATATAGGGCAGCGCCTGCGCGAGGATCTCGGCCTTGAGCGCGGGCGCGATATGGGCGAGTTCGGGATCGAGGCCAGCAGGGTCGGGGGCGGCGGCAACAGAAGCGGTCATGACGGTGACATCCGGATTGGGCGGGGTATGATGGAACGCCGAATGTCGCGCGCTGCACAAAGCGGCGCCGCCTTTTTTCGGCAGGCGGGATTTTACAAGAAAAGCCGGCGCGGTCCCGGGCGCGATGCGCGTGTCCGGCACGATCGTTGCCGGCGGCAGACACCCGTGGGGAAACATGACCATCGCACCCGAGCAGCTCGACGCCCTGCGCCCGCACCTGCTGCGCTTTGCGCAGTTGCAGCTGCGTGATCCGGCACTGGCCGAGGACGTGGTCGCCGATACCGTCCTCGCCGTGCTGGAGCACCCCGAGCGCTTCGCCGGCAACGCCTCGCTCAAGACCTACGTGATCGGCATCCTCAAGCACAAGATCATCGACGCGATCCGCTCGGGGCGGCGCGAAGTACGCGTCTCGCTGCTTGCGGGCGGCGCATCCGACGAGACCGACCAGCGCACCGACGAGGCCGTCTTCGATGCCCTGTTCGCCGCCGACGGCCACTACCTGACGCCGCCGTCCGACTGGGGCAACCCCGATGCAGCGCTGTCGCGGCGCGAGTTCTTCGACATCCTGCAGATGTGCGTCGACCGCCTGCCGCCGCGCGTCGGCCGCGTCTTCATGATGCGCGAGTGGCTGGAGCTGGAGACGGACGAGATCTGTCAGGAATTGGAGATCACGGCGACCAATGCCTGGGCACTGCTGTACCGTGCCCGCATGCGCCTGCGCGCGTGCCTGGACCTGCACTGGTTCGGCAACCAGGGCGCGGCCGCATAACCGGGGAAGACCATGCCGAATCGTTGGGGAATGCTCACCTGCAAAGAAGCGCACCGCGTGGTGGTGAGCGGCCTGGACCGCGATCTGTCCGCCGGCGAGCGCCTGCGCCTGCGCGTGCACCTGTTCGCGTGCGATGCGTGTACCCGGTTCTCGTACCAGATGCGCTTCCTGCGGCAGGCGATGCATCGGCTGGGCCACGAAGACGACGCCGAGGGCGGTCCGCGCTGATGGCCGCGCCGGCCCCCGTCCTCGCCGCGCCGGGGCAGCCGGCGCTGGCCAATGCGGTCTGCGCGGCCTGCGGGGCGGCGCTGCGCTGCGGGGCCATTGGCGACGGCATGCAGCCGGACGCCGCCTGCTGGTGCCGGCTCGAAAAGCACCTGCCGACCGGTGCGTTGCAGTCCGGCCAGGGCTGCCTGTGCCCGCGCTGCCTGCGCGAGGCGATCGCGCGGGCCGGGGCGGCGCGCGGCTGAGCCGGCGGCGAGACGGTGCCGATGGCCGGCGCCCGTTTCGCCTATTCCTTGTCGTCTTCGTTCATCGTGCGTAGCGCGCGGCGCACATCGGCGCAGCCGCGCTGGCGTTCGGCGTGGTCGCCGTCGGTGTGGGCGCCGGCCTTGCGGCCGCGTGCCAGCGGTACCAGGATGTTGCGCGGGCGCGCGGTGCCGGCCCGCGTGGACGGCTCGATGCGGAAGGTCAGTTTCTGGCGGGTGCCAAGTGTTTTGTTGGCCATGTGGGTCTGCAGTCGGTCATGGCCCGCAGCGACACCCGCCGCGGGTCATCAGTGTTGGTGTTCGCCGCCGTGGTCGTGGTTCATGGCGGGCATGTTGCCGGCGGTCAGGTCGCGCACCTTGGCGTCGACCTTCTGCTCGACGATGCGGTGGTCGGCCAGCTCGACCTTGAGCGTGAGGGGCACGGTAGCGTCCTTGGCCAGCGGCTGCTTCAGGTCCTGCAGCATCACGTGATAGCCGCCCGGCTTGAGCTGCACGGTCTCGCCCTTGGGCAGCGGCAGCGCCGGGATGGCGCGCATGCGCATCACGTCGCCTTCCATCTTCATCTCGTGGATCTCGGCCCTGGCCGCGGCCGGCGTGGAGATGCCCACCAGCCTGGCGCCGTCGGCCGCCTGCAATGTCATGAACGCGCCGGTCGCGGTCTGGCCCGGCACGGTGCCGCGCACCCAGGCGTCCCGCACCGTCACCTGGGCCAGCGCGGCGGCGCTGGCGAACACGCCGGCGGCCAGCACGGCCAGGCGCAGGGACGATGGGATCGGATCGGTCTTCAGCATGAAAGGCTCCTGATCGGGACAAATGTGCCGCGCATTAAAGCACAGCGCTGATCGCGTGGGGCGTTGGGTGCACAATTGTGCGTCTGATTGACGCATGACGTGGCCAGAACTTGCGTGCTGGCGGCGTTTACACTTGTTCTCCATGCTCTCTACCCTGCCGCTCGCCGCTCCACCGCTCGACACGTCCAGTCTACGCCGCCTGTTCTGGCTGCGATGGAGCCTGCTGGCCACGCAGCTGATCCTGATGCTGCTGGCGCCGCTCATCTTCGGCGTGCAGCTGCCGGTGGCGGTGCTGCTGAGCGTGATGGGCGTGCACGCGCTGTTCAACCTGCTGACCGGCTGGCAAGTGCGGCGCGACCGTCCGGTGCGGCACATCGAGATCACCGTCCAGCTGCTGGTGGATCTGACCGCGCTGTCCGCGCTGCTGTATTTCACGGGCGGCGCGACCAACCCCTTCGTGTCGTTCTATCTGCCTGCGCTGGCGATCGCCGCGGCCATGCTGCCGATCGCGCATGTGGTGGGGCTGACGCTGTACGCGCTGGCGGCCTACAGCGTGATGCTGGGCAACTACATTCCGCTGGATCTGCTGGACCAGGCGGATGCGGTGCCTTATCACCTCGCCGGCATGTGGATCGACTTCGTCGCCAGCAGCGCCATGATCGCCGGGTTCACCGCGCGGCTGTCGGCGGCGCTGCGCGAGCGCGAAGCCGAACTCGCCGACGCGCGCGAGCGCCTGCTGCGCGAGCAGCGCATCGAGGCGCTGGTGTCGCAGGGCGCCAGCGTGGCGCACGAGATGGGCACGCCGCTGTCCACCGTGGCCGTCATCACCGGCGAGCTGCAGCACGACGCCCGCCAGCCCGATTCGCCGCTGGCGCCTTACCGCGAAGACCTGCGCGCCATCGAGCAGCAGCTGGAGCTGTGCCGCGCCGCGCTGGCGCGCCTGCAGCGCAAGCCGAACGACGGCACGCCCGAGCCGCTCGGCCTGTGGCTGCCGGCCTTCACGCAGACGTGGCAGCTGCGCCATCCGGACATCCGCCTGCACACCGAGAGCTCGCCGGCCGCGCAGGCGGTGGAACTGGACGCGGTCAGTGTCGGCCAGATCCTCACCATCCTGCTCGACAACGCGGCGCGCAGCCAGCAGCAGGCCGGGCGCGATCAGGTGCCGCTGCTGCTGACCGCCAGGATCGATGCCAACGTGGACACCGTGCGCGAGGCGCCCCGGCAGATCGTGCTGTCGGTGGTCGATACCGGCCTGGGCGTGCCGGACGACCTGCGCACCGCGCTCGGCCGCACGCCCGTGCCGAGCCGCCACGGCGGCCATGGCATCGGCCTCTACCTGGCGGCGACCACGGCGCGCCGGCTGGGCGGCACCGTCGAGCTGCGTTCCAACCCGCCGCAGGGCGCGATCGCAGAACTGCGGCTGCCCGCGGCGGGTCCTAATGCACAACCGGCCGCACCCGCCATCGGTGCGCCGACCCTGTTGACCTGATTGACGATCTGATGAGGCCGCGGTCAGCGCGGTCCGGAGAAACACCATGCAGCAACCCGCCCCCTTCCTGATCCTCGACGACGATGACGTGTTCGCGCAGACGCTCGCGCGTGCCCTGACCCGCCGCGGCTTCGCGCCGCAGATCGCCCATACCGGCGGCGAGGCGCTGTCGCTGGCCCGCCAGACGCCCTTCGCGTACGTGACGGTCGACCTGCACCTGGCCGCCAGCGACCGGGGCCTGATGCCGCACGGGGGCACCGATTCCGGCCTGCACTGGATCGCCCCGCTGCGCCAGGCGCTGCCCGAGGCGCGCATGCTGGTGCTGACCGGCTATGCCAGCATCGCCACCGCCGTGCAGGCGGTGAAGCTGGGCGCGGACGAATACCTGGCCAAGCCGGCCAATGTCGATTCGATCCTGCTCGCGCTGCAGGTGGGCGTGTCCGAAGCGGTGGCCGAGCAGACCATGGAGAACCCGGCGCCGCTGTCGGTGGCGCGGCTGGAGTGGGAGCACATCCAGCGCGTGCTGTCCGAGCACGGCGGCAACATCTCCGCCACCGCGCGCGCGCTGAACATGCACCGGCGCACGCTGCAGCGCAAGCTGGGCAAGCGCCCGGTGGCCAAATAGGTCGGTCCGGCTATCCGCGCCGTCTGCAACAGCAGCGGCCGCGGACAGCCGGCACGCGCCTCCGGTTCCGCTGCGCATGGCCTCGGAGCCGAAAAACTTCGTCGCCAGGCGAAGGGCTTTCGCACGCGTCTTGCGGCCAGGAACGATCTCACAGAGTCTGAAATGTCTATTCAACCGAATATGACATAGGTGTACGGATGCCTCTTACCAAGATCAATCCTTCGGCCAGCGCCGATACCACCTTGCCTGCTTCCCCTGTACCCGAGGTGGAGGCCAGCCAGGATCACCCCCCAGCGGCGCGCGCCAAGACTGCCGAGCTTTCCGCGCTGGCCAAGGCCCGTCTCAGGAACGCAGCAGGCGGGACGGTGTTTCCGCTGCGAGCGAAACTGCGCCGCGTCGCGCATCAGGTCGGCAAGGATGCGGTGCATTACCGCAACGTCCAGCATCGCCTCAACGCCCAGATGAAGCAACTGCGTCCCGAGACCGGATTCCAGGATCAGCTGCATTTCTCCGATGCGTCGCTTGCGGAAGTTGAAAGCATCCTCCGGCACATTGCCGTCAGCCCGGCGCTCCTCAGCGCATCCCGCAGCAAATCGGCCGTGACGGCGTTATTCACCAAGACGTTCCTGATGCCGCTGCTGGATGGCGGACAGTTGCGCCTCCATGAGTTCCGCTCCGGCGGCAGGGCGCAGGAAGATGAGGAGGATCCGCACCGGCACCGATGGAACCTGAAGACCGAGCATCTGAAAGGGGCCTACGTCCAGCAGGTCCACGAGGAGACGCACGCGGACGCTCCTGGCGCGCGGCTGTATCAGAAGCACCAGCTCGAGGCCACGCCCAAGGACAAGACGGAGCGCCGGTTCACGCATCTGGGCGAGGTTCACGTGCGGCAGTCGGCGACCAAGCTGTATAGCGAGGAGCAGAGGCCGCACGACTTTCCGCTCGCGGAGACGCACAGCGTGGCCGACCTGAGCCGGCATGCCGGCATGACACTGACGCTGGCGCGTACCGGCAAGGCGATCTATGCGGACTCGATCGCGTACAACGCTGGCACGGAGATCCTGACGACCGCTCCGCTGGGCCGCGCGCCGGACGAGCAGGCGTTTATCGAGCGCCTGCATCGCAGCATTGCGATCCTCCAGCTCGTGCAGTTGCAGCGCGAGCTGGAAGCGTACCTGCGGGGGAAGGCCCCGGCATCGCTGACGGCTGGCGAGCAGCGCCACCTGGAGGACGCCAAGGCGCCGAACTACTTCGAGACATCGCTGCTGCCGGCTCTGGCGACGCTCGATCTCGCGACGGCAGCCGGTCAGGCCAGCGACGAGTTCTCGCCCGAAACGGTGGCCTACCTGGACAGCGCACTCGATCGCATCAGATCGACATCGCTGCGCCAGATCATTGCTGACAACGACGCACATCTGCAGGCCGGACACTTCTGCGCCGAATTGAGCAACTTTGAGCAGCTGAAGTCCTTGATCCGGACGACCGAGTGACGACCTGAAAGGCCGGCCTGTGCCCGCTCGGCGCACGGAGCGGGCACGGCATGCGTTCGGGTTACTGCGCACCTTGCCAGCCGGATGGCGGATCCGACGCCCGCGCACACCGCGCCATGCGCGATATGGATCGCCTTGATTGCATCCGATACGACAACGGGCCGCATCGTCACCGATGCGGCCCGTTGTGCGTGACGCGGCTGTGTGGCGCGGTGCTTACAGCACGTAGCGCGACAGGTCTTCGCTGCCGGCCAGCTCGTTCAGGCGGCTGTCGACATAGGCCGCGTCGACGGTCACCGTCTCGCCCGACGACTTGTGCGCGTGGAACGACAGGTCTTCGAGCAGGCGCTCCATCACCGTGTACAGGCGGCGCGCGCCGATGTTCTCGACCTTCTCGTTGACCGAGAACGCGATCTCCGCCAGGCGGCGGATGCCGTCGTCGGCGAACACGAGCTCGACGTCTTCGGTCTTCATCAGCGCCTGGTACTGCTTGGTGAGGCTCGCGTCGGTCTGCGTCAGGATGGCCTGGAAGTCATCCACCGACAGCGAATCGAGCTCCACCCGGATCGGGAAGCGGCCCTGCAGTTCGGGGATCAGGTCGCTCGGCTTGGACAGCTGGAACGCGCCCGAGGCGATGAACAGGATGTGGTCGGTCTTGATCATCCCGTACTTGGTGCTCACGGTGGTGCCCTCCACCAGCGGCAGCAGGTCGCGCTGCACGCCCTGGCGCGACACTTCGCCGCCGCCGTGTTCGCTGCGGCTGGTGATCTTGTCGATCTCGTCGAGGAACACGATGCCGTTCTGCTCGACATTGGCGATGGCCTTGTGCTTGAGCTCCTCTTCGTTGACGAGCTTGCCGGCCTCTTCCTCCACCAGCAGCTTGAAGGCCTCGTGCACCTTCATCTTGCGGCGGTGCTTCTTGCCCTGGCCCAGGCCCGCGAACATCGAGCGGATCTGCTCGGTCATCTCTTCCATGCCCGGCGGGCCCATGATGTCCATGCCGGGCATGCCGGCCGCGACCTCGAGCTCGATCTCCTTGTCGTCGAGCTGGCCCTCGCGCAGCTTCTTGCGGAAGACCTGGCGCGCGTTGGAGTCCTTCTCCTCCGGCTGCGCGAAGCCGATGTCGCGCGGCGGCGGGATCAGCACGTCCAGCAGGCGGTCTTCGGCGGCGTCCTCGGCCTTGGCGCGCACCTTCTTCATCTCGGATTCGCGCGTCTGCTTGACGGCCATCTCGGCCAGGTCGCGCACGATGGTGTCGACGTCGCGGCCGACATAGCCGACCTCGGTGAACTTGGTCGCCTCGATCTTGATGAAGGGCGCGTCGGCCAGCTTGGCCAGGCGCCGGGCGATCTCGGTCTTGCCCACGCCGGTCGGGCCGATCATCAGGATGTTCTTGGGCGTGATCTCCTGGCGCAGCGGGTCGGCCACCTGCTGGCGGCGCCAGCGGTTGCGCAGCGCCACGGCCACGGCCTTCTTGGCCTTCTGCTGGCCGATGATGTGCTTGTCGAGTTCGGAAACGATTTCCGACGGGGTCATGGTCTCGGGCATGGATGTTCTGTCGATGCGTGCGGTCGAGCCGGGCTTATTCCAGCGTCTCGATCACGAAATTGGTGTTGGTGTAGATGCAGAGCTCGCCGGCGATCCTCAGCGATTTCTCCACCACGTCGCGCGGCGCAAGCTCGGTGTTCTCCATCAGCGCCTTGGCCGCCGACTGCGCGTACGCGCCGCCCGAGCCGATCGCGGCGATGCCGCCTTCCGGGTCCAGCACGTCGCCGTTGCCGGTGATGACCAGCGTCGATTCACGGTCGGCGACGATCAGCATGGCCTCGAGGTGGCGCAGCGCGCGGTCGGTGCGCCAGTCCTTGGCGAGGTCGACGGCGGCACGCAGCAGGTGGCCCTGGTATTTCTGCAGCTTGGCCTCGAAGCGGTCCAGCAGCGAGAACGCGTCGGCCGTGGCGCCGGCAAAGCCCACCAGCACCTTGCCGTCGTAAATGGTGCGCACCTTGCGGGCCGTGCCCTTCATCACGATGTTGCCCAGCGTGACCTGGCCGTCGCCGCCGAGCGCGACCTGGTTGCCGCGCCGCACGCTGACGATGGTGGTGCCGTGATACTGTTCCATGCGCTTGTTCCTTGGGTCCTGCAAAGACCGGGCCCCCAGCGGGCTGGTCAAAGCGTCCCATACTTGACGCCGGCCGTCAGGATTTCAAGCCTCGATTCCCGTGCGCCGCGCGTGGATTTGTGCGCCATGAGCCGCTTCGATGCGGTTAGCGCGTCACCTCGAAGGCGTGGGTGCGGTCGTCCAGGTGCGGCACCACCGTGTAGCCCTTGCGCGCCGCCCAGGCGTTGATGTTGAAGTAGAGCGGAATCACCCCGGCCTCGCGCATGCCGATCTCCGTCGCCTCCTGCAGCAGCTTCTCGCGCCTGGCGTCGTCGAGCGTCTGCAGGGCCTCGGCCAGCTTGGCGTCGAGCGCGGGGCTGGAGTAGCGGCCCCGGTTGGAGGCGCCCCAGCCGCGCGCCGGGTCGTAGGTGGCCAGCAGGGCCTTCAGGCAGGAGCTGGCCTCGCCCGTATCCGCGCCCCAGCCGGCCAGCAGGAACGAGAACTCCAGCTTGTTGGCGCGCATGAAGAACGTGGCCGACGGCATGGTCTCCACCCGGGTGGCGATGCCCACGCGCGTGAGCATCGACGCGATCGCCTGCGCGACGCGGTGGTCGTTGACGTAGCGGTTGTTGGTGGCGTGCAGCGTGATGCCGAAGCCGTCGGGGTAGCCGGCCTGGGCCAGCAGTGTCTTCGCGGCGGCCACGTCGGCCACCGGCGCCTTCAGGCCGGGCACGTGGCCGAACAGCGTGCTGTTGATGAGCTGACCGGTCGGCTCGGCCGCGCCTTCCATGACGTGGTCGGCGATGGCCTGGCGCGAGATCGCCAGCGAGATCGCCTGGCGCACGCGCACGTCCTTGAGCGGGTTCTTCGCCAGCGGCCGGCCGGCCTTGTCGGTCACGAACGGCGAGACCTCGCGCGCCGAATCCATGTGCAGGTACATCAGGCGGAACGCCGGCATCTTGAACACCGAGACCGCCGGATTGGCCGCCAGCCTTTTGATGTCGGGCGGCGGCACGCTCTCGATGACCTGCACGTCGCCGGCCAGCAGCGCGGCCACGCGCGAGGCGTCGGCGGTCAGGATGCGCAGCGTCACGCGATCCCATTGCGGCTTCTTGCCCCAGTAGGCGTCGTTGCGCGCCAGCTCCAAGCGGTCGCCCTTGGTGAACGAGACGAACTTGTACGGTCCGGTGCCGATCAGCGCGCGGCCGTTGTTGAAATCGTCGGGGCCGGCTTTCTCGGCGGCCTTCTTCGACACGATGTAGAGGGTCGACAGGTCGTTCGGCACCAGCGGGTACGGTCCGTTGGTGGTGATGCGCACGGTCAGCTTGTCGAGCGCCGTGACGTCCTTGAAGCCGCGTGTGTAGATGGTGTACGGCGACGGGCTGTTCTTGATGGTGGCCGGCCGGGCCAGCGAGTACACCACGTCGGCCGAGGTGAATTCGCTGCCGTCGTGGAACTGCACGCCGGGGCGCAGCTTGAGCTCCCACACGGTGTCGCTGACGGCCCGCCAGGAGATCGCCAGGCCGGGCCGCATGCGCATCTTGTCGTCCTTGGCGACCAGCGTCTCGAACAGGTGCTCGGCGACGTTCGCGTTGGGGGTGACGTTGTGGAAGTGCGGGTCGAGCGAGGTGATGTCGCCCGACAGGCCGACCACCAGCGTGGACGGCGGCTGCGCGTGGGCCGTGGCGGGTGCGAGCGCCATGGCAAGGGACAGCGTGGCGACCGCACTCGCGGCGCGCAGCAGACGCAGGACCAGCATGACGACTCCCCGAAATGTTAAAACGTGTTCAAGCGCTCGGGGGATTGTCGGGACCGGGCGACACCGGTGTCAATGCTGGTGAAGCGGGGGCAACCCCGATTTAGTGGGGATGACCGCAGTCGCAGTCGTCGCCGTGCTCGTGGTCGTCTTCCGCTTCGCCGTGGTCGTCGTCGAAGCCCCAGTCGGGGAACGGGTCGGGCAGCTCGGCCCAGGCCGCGGGGCCGGCGGCGAATTCGGCGTCGGTCAGCAGGCAGGCGTCCAGGCTCGCCGCCAGCGCGGCCTCGTCCAGGTCGATGCCGATGAAGACCAGTTCCTGGCGGCGGTCGCCCCACGGCGCGGGCGCGCCGTTGTCGAGCATCTTGTCGGCGATGTCGGTACGGGCTTCGTCCTCGTCGGGCCATTCGGCCGTGTCGACGGCGGCCCACCAGGCACCGGCGCCGCCGTGACGCATCACGCCGCCGGCCTGCCCCCAGCTGCCGGCCACGTCCATGCGCGGCGCCAGCCAGAAGTAGCCCTTGGAGCGCAGCACGCGGCCGTGCTCGCGCAGCCATTCGGTATGCATCAGGTCCCACAGGCGCTGCGGGTGGAAGGGCCGGCGGCGGCGGTAGACGAAGCTGCGGATGCCGAGCGCTTCGGTCTCGGCCACGTGTTCGCCGCGCAGTTCGGCCAGCCACGCGGGCGCAGCGGCGGCGGCGTCGAAATCGAAGCGGTGGGTGTTCAGGATCGCGTCCAGCGGCACGTGGCCGAACGACGCCGGCAGGATGCGCGCGCGCGGGTTCAGCGAATGCAGGATGCCGGCCAGCCGCTCGCGCTCGGCTTCGTCCACCAGGTCGGTCTTGTTGAGCACGATCACGTCGCAGAACTCGACCTGCTCGATCAGCAGGTCGACCACGGTGCGGTCATCGTCCTCGTCGCGGGCCTGGCCGCGGTCGGCGAGGAAGTCGGCGGCGTCGTAGTCGGCCAGGAAGTGCTGGGCGTCGACCACCGTCACCATGGTGTCGAGCCGGGCCAGGTCGGACAGCAGCCGGCCTTCGGCATCCTCGAAGGTGAAGGTCTCGGCGATGGGCAGCGGCTCGGCCACGCCGGTCGATTCGATCAGCAGGTAGTCGAAGCGGTCTTCGCGCGCCAGGCGGGCGATCTCGTCGAGCAGGTCCTCGCGCAGTGTGCAGCAGATGCAGCCGTTGGACAGCTCCACCATGCGCTCATCGGTGCGCGAGAGCTGGGCGCTCGTGGCGGTGCCGTCGCCCACGAGCTGCGCGTCGATGTTGACGTCCGACAGGTCGTTGACGATCACGGCCACGCGCTTGCCCTCGCGGTTGGCGAGCACGTGGTTGAGCAGCGTGGTCTTGCCGGCGCCGAGGAAGCCGGACAGCACGGTGACGGGAAGGGGTCGAGTCATGGCAGTGCCTACAAAGCAAACAGCCCGGCGATCACCGGGCTGCGGGGTCAGGCTGGGTCGACGAGCACGTCAGTCGCCAAACAGCTTCTGGCGCTTTTCGCGGCGCTCCTGCGCCTCCAGCGTCAGCGTGGCGGTCGGGCGGGCCAGCAGACGCGGGATGCCGATCGGCTCGCCGGTTTCGTCGCAGTAGCCATAGTTGCCCTCGTCGATGCGGGCGATCGACTGCTCGACCTTCTTGAGCAGCTTGCGCTCGCGATCGCGGGTGCGCAGTTCCAGCGCGTGTTCTTCCTCGATCGTGGCGCGGTCGGCCGGGTCCGGCACGATCACGGTTTCGCGCAGGTGCTCGGTGGTCTGGCCGGCATTCTTGAGAATGTCGTCGCGGAGCTTTTCAAGCCGGTCCTTGAAGAAGGCGAGCTGGGCCTCGTTCATGTAATCCTTGTCGCCCATCTTCAGGATTTCGGCTTCGGTGAGTAGTTTCTTGCTGCTCATGGTTGCTGCGGATGATCCTGGTAAATCGCGCGCCGTGTCGGCTGTCGCGTTGTCCTCGCGCGGGGATGCGCCGGACATGTTCTGGCTGGCGGCGGGCTTGCCGCTCCGCGTGCCTCCTGTCGCCTTCCCGGCAGCGGCGCCCCCTGCCGCTCTGTTCCGGGTGGCTGGCGCAGCCTGGGCTGCTGCCGGTACTGTTCCGGGCTGTCCGCCGCCGTTGGCGCCGCGCCCGTCCTTGGTCCTTGACGTCACCATTGCCTGCTCCTCCTGCCGGGCCTGCCTAGGACGACGTACATCGAATCGATCTATTGTATCTGAACGATCTTACCCGAACTATCGGAGAAACACGGACATGAAATGCGGCCCGGACGTCCCGGGCCGCGCGCCGCAAACGAGGGGGGCGGCGGCCGCGTCAGGCCAGGCAGTTCTCCAGGCCCTTCAGGATGGTGTCGCGCGGCAGGTCCACGCCGATGAAGACCATGCGGTTGCCCGGCGTCTCGCCGTCCCACTTGCCGCCCACGTCGCTGCCCATCAGCTGGTGCACGCCCTGGAACACTACCTTGCGGTCGACGCCCTCCATGTACAGCACGCCCTTGTAGCGCAGCAGCTTCTCGCCGTAGACGTTGAGCACGCCGGAGAGGAATTCCTCCAGCTTGGTGTAGTTGAACGGCCGTTCGCTGCGGAAGACGAACGAGGCGATGCGGTCGGTATGGTGCGCGTGGCCGTGATGGTGGTGATGGCCGTGCCCGTGATGGTGATCGTGGCCATGCTCGTGATCGTGATCGCAGTCGGGCGAGCAGGCGTGGTTGTGCTCATGACCGTGGTCGTCCTCGCGCAGGAAGTCGGGGTCGATCTCCAGCTTGGCGTTCAGGTTGAAGCCGCGCAGGTCGAAGATGGTGTCGATCGGCGCCTCGCCGAAGTTGGCGGTGCGGATCGGCGCGCGCGGGTTCATGTGCAGCAGGCGGTGGCGCAGCGCCTCGACGTCGTCGTCGGAGACCAGGTCGCCCTTGGTGATGAAGATCGCGTCGGCGAAGCCCACCTGGCGCTGCGCTTCCTCCTGCTTGTCGAGCTGCTGGTTGCCGTGCTTGGCGTCGACCAGCGTGATGACGGCGTCCAGCAGGTAGCGGGCGGCGATCTCGTCGTCCATGAAGAAGGTCTGCGCGACCGGGCCCGGGTTGGCCACGCCGGTGGTCTCGATGACCACGCGGTCGAACTGCAGCTCGCCCTTGTCGCGGCGCGTGAGCAGGTCGGACAGCGCGGCCACCAGGTCGCCGCGGATGGTGCAGCAGATGCAGCCGTTGCTCATCTGCACGATCTGCTCGTTGCCGTCCTGCACGAGGATGTCGTTGTCGATGTTCTCCTCGCCGAACTCGTTCTCGATCACGGCGATCTTCATGCCGTGCTGTTCGGTCAGGATGCGCTTGAGCAGCGTGGTCTTCCCGCTGCCGAGAAAGCCCGTCAGGATGGTGACCGGGATCAGTTTGGACATGGTGCGTTTCCTGTCTGGTGGCGGGCGGCGCAGTCGGCGCAGCAGCCCTTGATGGTGAGTTCGGCGTGGTCGGCGGCGAAGCCGGCAGGCAGGGCGGGCGTCGGCACGGCCGGCGGCGTGGCCGTTTCCAGGCAGAAGTCCCGCCCGCACTGGGTGCAGTGGAAGTGGCTGTGGGCCCGGTGCGCGGCTTCGCGCGCGGCGTCGTGCTCGGCGAGGCTGAAGCGGAACACGCGGTCGGCGCCGGCCGTCTTGTGGACGATGCCGCCGGCCACCAGCCAGTCGAGCACGCGGTAGACCGTCACGCGGTCGATGCCGGCATCGGCGGGCAGCGCGTCGCAGACGGCCTGGTGCGACAGCGGGGCATCGCCCTGCATCAGTGCGGCCAGCACGCGCACGCGCGGCTCGGTCACGCGGCTGCCCAGCCCGCGCAGGCGCGCCCGGGCCGCCGCTTCGGGCGCATCCGGATGAGAAGTGGTGGGAACGTCGCGTGGAGCCGGGCTGTTCATCCGGCCATTGTACCCAGCCCTGCGCTCCTGCCGCAATTCAGTTGCAACTGGGCGGCGTCGTGCCGTCCCGGATGTGCCCGATGTCCGGCTAGCCGGCGAACACCAGGCACACCGGCGTCGGCACGTTGGAGACCACGGCCGGCTGATCCAGCCTGCCGGTGGCGTCGTCGATGCGCAGGCGCAGGATCGTGTCGCCCTTCTGGCTCAGCGCGTAGAGGTGGCGGCCGTCGTCCGCCATGGTCAGCGCGCGCGGGAAGCGCAGGCCCTCGCTCCAGTACTGGAGGGCGGCGAGCCTGCCGGAGGCCGGGTCGATGCTGAACGCGGCGATGCTGTCGGCCAGCGGGTGCTCCGATTTCAGCCGCCGGTTGGAGGCATACAGGAAGCGCCCCGACGGGTGCATCACCAGCGCCGCGCCGCTCTTCTGCCCGGTGTAGTCGGCCGGCGTGGTGGCGATGCGCTGGCGCTCGTCCAGCACGCGCCCCGTGGCGGGGTCGTAGCCGTGGCAGGCCACGGTGCCGTCCAATTCGCTGATGACGTAGAGCAGCTTGCTGGACGGATGCAGCGCCAGGTGGCGCGGGCCGCCGCCGGGCTTGAGCTGGGCGCGGTCGCGCGGCGTCAGCTTGCCGTCTTCCAGCGCGAACACGTTGATGCGGTCGGTGCCGAGATCCGTGCCCAGGATGTGCCGGCCGGTCGGGTCGAACAGCACCATGTGGGCGTGCGGCGCCTCCTGGCGCGCGGTGTCGGGCCCGGAGCCGGTGTCCTTGAACAGGCCCGAGACGCTGCCCAGCCTGCCGTCCGCGCCGATCGGCAGCACGTTGTACGCGCCGCCGCCGTACAGTGCCACGGCCAGGTGCTGCCCGTCCGGCGACACCGCCACGTGCGCGGGAATCGTGCCCGACAGCGACAGCGGCTGCCGGTTCAGCAGCGTCAGCCGGCCGTCGCGCGGGTCGATGGCATAGGCCTCGGCGGTGCCGGTGGCGCGGCCTTCGTAGACATCGATCTCGTTGATGGCGTACAGGCAGCGCTGATTCGGGTGCACCGCCAGGAACGACGGGTTGGCGCTCTCCACCACCTGCACCTGCGACCAGGCATCGCCGCGCGGCGCCAGCACGTAGATGCCGCGCGCGGGGGGCCCGCCCGCCGTGCCGCCCGGCGCGTCGAACGTATAGGTGCCGACATAGGCGAAGCGCGGCGCTCGCGTGCCGCCGGCCGGCGGCGTGCCGGAGGCGGCGGGCTGCTCGGCGCCCTGCGCCTGGGCAAGCTTGGAAAGAGGCAATGCGCCCAGCAAGGGCAGGCTACCGGTCCACTGCATGAGGGTTCTGCGAAAGCGGTTGAAACGGGTCATCGTCGTTCCTCCTCACGGACGCACGGACATCGCGTGGTGGAAGATGTTGTTCGGATCATAACGGCGCTTGACGCGTTGCAGGAACGCATAGAGATCGCCGTCGCCGTAATAGAGCTGCGGCCAGAACGGATAGGCCAGCATGTCGACGTCGGGGTAGTTGATGTAGCAGCCCTCGTACCGGTCGCCGGGGTATGGCGTGCCGGCATGCGGCGCGCTCACGTCGGGCGTGCCGTAGACGTCGCGGTAGAAGTCGCCGATCCAACGCAGGTGGCCGGCGTCGTCCGCGGCCGATGTCCAGTAGGTCTGGTACTGCAGCTTCATGACGGAAGCGCGCTGGGGCACGGCCGTGTCGGCGATGCGCTCGGCCTTGTTGACGGCGCCGCCGTACGAGTCGACCTGCAGCAGCGATTGGCTCAGGTCGATGCCCTGCACGGTGCGCGTGAGATGCGTGTAGATGCGCTGCGCCTCGCGCGCCGTGAAGCCGCGCTTCATGTAGGCCGACTTGTACTTGCCGCGCTGGTTCGGGCCCGAGCCGTTCAGAGACTGCGTGGCGGTCAGCCAGTCGTACTGGACGACGGTGTGCGGCTTGGAGCAGAGCAGCTGCCCCACGCCCTGCCGGTGCGCGGGGCCATAACCCGGCGGGCGCGCCCTGGCCGGCACCGGCGCGCAGACCTGGAAGCGGGCCAGGAAATCGTTGAGGACAGAGAGGTCGCGGCAGGTGCCGTCGGGGTTGCAGAACTGCGTGAGCATCACGATCTGCCCGGCGGACTTGTGCGTCAGCTTGAGCAGGGAGAACAGGCCCCACGTGTCCGGGTCCTTGCCGCGTGTCGCCCAGTAGTCGCCGTAGAGGCGCAGCAGTTCGGCGAAGCGCTCGGGCGTCATGGCGGCCCAGTCGAAGGCCACGGTGGCGAGGGCGACTTCGCGCGGTGCCTCGGGCAGCCTGGCGAAGGTATAGCTGGTGATGATGCCGAAGTTGCCGCCGCCCGCGCCGCGGCAGGCGCGGAACAGGTCCGGATCGCGCGCCGCGTCGACCGTGCGTGGCGCGGCCCTGCCCTGCTTGTCGACGGTGACGATGTCGACGGCGCTCAGCCAATCCACCGTCAGGCCCTGCAGGCGCGACAGCAGCCCGTAGCCGCCGCCGCTGATGTGCCCGCCCGCGCCCACCGAATAGCACGAGCCGCCCGGCAGCGTCACGCCGTGGCGCTTGTAGAGCTCGAGCGCGCCGTTCCAGTTCTGCATGCCGGCGGGGACGCGCACGGCGCCGTCGGCGCGGACCTCGGGCGCATTCAGCAGGCTGAGGTCGACGATCACGCCGCCGGGGTTGTTGCTGACGAAGTCTTCGTAGCAATGGCCGCCGCTGCGCACCGTGGGGCGCATGCCCGTGTCGATGATGCGCTGGAGCGCGGGCGCCACCTCGTCGGTCTTCTCGCACAGGGCGATGCGGCCGGCGGCCTGCGCGTCGCTCGATGGCCAGCGCAGGTTGAAGCCGTGCCGGAGCGTGTCGTAGCGGGGATCCTGGCGGGTCACATCGAGCGTCATCGGCGACTCCCGGTCGGGTTTGCGCAAGCGTTGCGCAAACGGAGTTGGGGTCGGGCCGCACGCCGGCGGCGCGGGCCCGGAGGTTCCAACTTAGTCGCTCGCCTGCCCGGATTCCACGGCAGATCGCGGGCCGCGATGGCGCGCCGTCAGCCCACCTGCAGCAGCAGGCCCTTGAGGTATTCGCCTTCGGGGAAGCTGGCGAGCAGCGGATGGTCCAGCCCGGCCGAGAGCCGCCGCTGGATGCGCGCCGTCACCCGGGCATCGGCCGCCGCGCCGGCCACGATCTTCTGGAACAGGTCGGCGTCGATGGCGCCCGAGCATGAATACGTGAACAGCAGGCCGCCCGGCCGCAGCAACTGCAGGCCGACCAGGTTGATCTCTTTGTAGGCTCGCGCGGCGCGGTCCACCTGCTGCGCGGAGGCGGCGAACTTGGGCGGGTCCAGCACGATCAGGTCGAACTGGCGGCCCTCGGCGCGGAAGTTGCGCAGTGACTTGAAGACATCGGCATCCAGCCATTCGGCGCGCGCCGCATCGAAGCCGTTGAGCGCGACGTTGCGCTCGGCCACCGCCAGCGCCTCGCCCGACGAGTCGATCGAGACCACCGAGCGCGCCCCGCCCTTGAGCGCCGCCAGCGAGAAGCCGCCGGTGTAGCAGAAGCAGTTGAGCACGTCGCGGTCCCGCGCCAGCGCGCCGACCAGCGCGCGGTTGTCGCGCTGGTCCACGTAGAAGCCGGTCTTGTGGCCGGCGCGCGCGTCCACGTAGTAGCGCACGCCGTGCTCGGTGGCCGACAGGTCGGCGGGCGGCTCGGCGCCGGCCAGCACGCCGGTCTGCTGCGGCAGGCCCTCGCGCTCGCGCACGCTCACGTCCGAGCGTTCGTACACGTTGGGGCAGCCGGTCTCCTTGACCAGCGCGGCGACGATCGCCTCCTTCCAGTGCTCGACGCCGGTCGCGCTGAACTGGCACACCAGCTGGCCGGCGGCGAGCGTGCCGTACTGGTCGACGATCAGGCCGGGCAGGCCGTCGGCCTCGCCCATGACCAGGCGCACGGCGTCGGTGTCGCGCACCCAGTCGCGCCGGTACGCCACGGCGGCGGCGATGCGGCGCTTGAAGAAGGCGTGATCGATCGGCTCGGCTTCATCGAAGGACCACACCCGCGCGCGGATCTGCGAGGTGGGGCTGAACGCGGCGCGGGCCAGGAAGCGGCCGTCATGCGCGCGGACCACCATGGTGGTGCCGGAGGCCGGGCGGCCTTCCACGCGGTCGATGGCGTTGGCGAATATCCACGGGTGCCGGCGCAGCAGCGAGCGCTCCTTGCCGGGCTTGAGAATCAGGGTTTGCATACGGCTGGGATGGGAATGCCCGGTTGCCCGGGCGGCGCGTCATTTCTTCTTTGCGCGCGGGTGGGCCTGATCGTAGATCTTGGCCAGGTGCTGGAAATCGAGCGAAGTATAAACCTGCGTGCTGGCGATGCTGGCGTGCCCGAGCAGTTCCTGCACCGCGCGCAGGTCGCCGGAGGATTGCAGCATGTGCGTGGCGAACGAATGCCGCAGCACGTGCGGATGCACGTCCGCCGGCACGCCCGCGGCGATGGCGTTGCGCTTCATCCGGGTCTGGATCTGCCGCTGCGCCAGCCGCTTGCCGCGCGCCGACAGGAACAGCGCGTGGGCGTCTTCCGGGGCGGCGTCGGGCTGCGCCAGCTGCGGGCGCACCGCCAGCCACGCGGCCAGGGCCTCGGCGGCCTTGCTGCCCACCGGTACGGTCCGACGCTTGTTGCCCTTGCCGAGCACCGTCACTTCGCGTGCCTCCAGGTCGAGCCAGCTCGCCGAGGCGTAGTCGCCGGCCTGCGCGTGGCGCAGGTCGAGCCCGACCAGTTCCGACAGCCGCAGCCCGCACGAATAGAACAGCTCGTTGACGGCGCGGTCGCGGACGGCTTCGGGGTCGTCGCCGGGCAACTGCTCCATCAGTGCGACGGCCTGTTCGACCGAGAGCGCCTTGGGCAGCCGCTTCGGGCTCTTGGGCGCGCGGATGCCGTCGACCGGGTTGGCGGTGACGGCCGCATCACGCGGCGCCAGCCACTGGTACCAGCCGCGCCACGCCGACAGTGCCCGCGCGATGCTGCGGCCCGACAGGCCGCCGCCGTGCAGCTGCGCCATCATGCGGCGGATGTGGTGCGGCTGCAGCCGCATCAGGTCGATGCCCGCCGCGAACCGCGCGCCGAGCTGCTGCAGCACGGCCAGCTCGCGGGCGTAGCTCGCCAGCGTGTGCTGCGACAGCTTGCGCTCGAACTTCAGCGCGTCGAGGTAGGCCGCGATCTGCGGATGGGGCGGCGCGGGGGCGTCGCGGTCATCGTCGGGTGCAGACGGCGGCATGGCGGCGGCGCGATCAGTCGCGCAGGCGGTTCAGCGCAGCGGCGGCCAGCTCGCCGATCTGCGCGAGATACGTGGTGCCCATGCCATCGTGGAAGCGACGCGCATCCGGCGAGCCCAGCACCAGCAGGCCAAAGGCCGGCGCGGCGCCGGCATCGGCATCGGCATCGTCGCGCACCGGCACGCGCAGCGTGACGATGGCGACCGACTGGACGGCATCGCCCTCGCCCTTGCCGCCCTCGGCCAGCTCCAGCCAGCCGGCCGCCTCGAAGCCGGCATTGGGGCCGCAGTACGGCGCGCGCAGGCCGGCGGCGAACAGGCGCACCTCTTCGCTCACGCCCAGCGCCACTTCCAGGTGCGCGAATTCCTCGGACACCTGCCACACCCGCAGCGCCACGGCCGGCACCTCGAAGATCTCGCGCAGCCCGTCCTGCACCGCGTAGGGCAGCGCATGCGAGTCGGCCTCGCCGAGCAGGCGCGCGGTCCACGCGTGGATGCGCTGCTGCGTGCGGTCGTTCTCGTTGCCGTGGCGCACCAGGTCCGACAGCTTGAGCTCCAGGTGCTTGTTCTTGTCGCGCAGGATCTCCATCTGGCGCTCCTGCAGCGAGACCGCGCGGTGGCTGTGCGGGCTGGTCAGCTGGATGGCGGCCAGCAGTTCGGCGTGCTCTTCGAAGAAGGCCGGATGCGTCTGCAGGTAGTTGGCGACGTCTTGTGCGTTCATGGTGCTCATCAGGCTACGCCCAGTTTCTTCTTCAGCAGTTCGTTGACCTGGCTCGGGTTGGCCTTGCCGCGCGTGGCCTTCATCGCCTGGCCCACCAGCGCGTTGAAAGCCTTGTCCTTGCCGGCGCGGAATTCCTCGACCGACTTGGCGTTGGCTGCCAGCACCTCGTCGATGATCTTCTCCAGCTCGCCGGAATCCGACATCTGCTTGAGGCCCTTCTCGGCGATGATGGCGTCGGCGTCACCACCGTGCTCGCCGGTCCACATGGCGGGGAAGACGTCCTTCTTGGCGGTGTTGTTGGAGATGGTGCCGTCGGCGATGCGCGCCAGCAGCCCGGCCAGTTGCCCGGGCGACACCGGCGCGGCATCGATCTCCAGCCCGGCGCGGTTCAGGTTCGAGGCCACCTCGCCCATGATCCAGTTGGCGGCCGCCTTGGCGTTGGCCGCGCCGGCGGCGGCCACCACGGCCTCGAAGTAGGCGGCGGTGGCTTTGGTGGCGGTCAGGATGCTGGCGTCGTACCGGGGCAGGCCGTAGGCCGATTCGAAGCGCGCGGCCATGGCGGCGGGCAGCTCCGGCAGCGTGGCGCGCACCGCGTCCACCCAGTCGGCGCCGATCATCAGCGGCAGCAGGTCGGGGTCGGGGAAGTAGCGGTAGTCGTGCGCGTCTTCCTTGCTGCGCATCGAGCGCGTTTCCTTGCGGTCGGGGTCGTACAGGCGGGTTTCCTGCACCACGGTGCCGCCGTCCTCGATCAGCTCGATCTGGCGGCGCACTTCGTAGTTGATGGCCTCTTCCAGGAAGCGGAACGAGTTCAGGTTCTTGATCTCGCAGCGCGTGCCGAACGGCGCGTCCGGGCCCCGGCGCACCGAGACGTTGGCATCGCAGCGGAAGCTGCCTTCCTGCATGTTGCCGTCGCAGATGCCCAGCCACATCACCAGCGCGTGCAGCGCGCGGGCATACGCCACGGCTTCGGCCGCGCTGCGCATGTCGGGCTCGGTGACGATCTCCAGCAGCGGCGTGCCGGCGCGGTTCAGGTCGATGCCGGTCATGCCGGCGAAGTCTTCGTGCAGCGATTTGCCGGCGTCTTCTTCCAGGTGGGCGCGCGTCAGGTTGACGGTCTTCTCGTAGCCGGGCTGCCCGTTCCTGCCTTCCACCTGGATGGTCAGCGTGCCGCCCTGCACCACCGGAATCTCGTACTGGCTGATCTGGTAGCCCTTGGGCAGATCGGGGTAGAAGTAATTCTTGCGCGCGAAGATGCTCTTGGACGCGATCTTGGCCCCGATGGCCAGGCCGAACGTGATGGCGCGCTCGACGGCGCCCTTGTTGAGCACCGGCAGCACGCCGGGCAGCGCCAGATCAACCGGCGCGGCCTGCGTGTTGGGCGCCGCGCCGAAGGCGGTGGAGGCGCCGGAGAAAATCTTCGAGGCGGTCGAAAGCTGTGCGTGCGTTTCGAGGCCGATCACCACTTCCCATTGCATGTTGCGTGTGTCCTGTCGATTGTTGTGGTGTGAATCCTAGGTGTGTTCCGTGTTCGTGCGTGCGGCGCTGCCGGGTGGGCGGCGCTCAAGGGTGCGGATTATCCAGCCATGCCGCCAGCTGCGTGAAGGCCGCTTCGCGCGCCGCCGGATCGCCGCCGATCGTGACGGTGCCATGGCGCGCGCCGTCCGGGATGTCCTTGCGCGGCGCGAGCGGTGCCGTGCCGTCGAAGCCATGGTCAGTGCCGCCGAGCTGCTCCAGCGCGAAGCGCGCCTGCGGCTGGCGGGCCAGCACCGCGCTTTGCAGGGCCTGGCAGCGGTCGGCGGGCGTCCAGTCGTCGTAGGCGCCGGCCAACAGCAGCAGCGGCGCGTTCAGCCGGTAGGCCGGACGTCGCAGCGCGGCGAGGCAGCCGGGGTCGAACGCCACCGCGCGCTCCACGTCCGGCGTGCCGGCGGGCCAGGTGCGGCTGGCATCCACGGTGTCCAGCACCGCCTGCGCGCCGTTGGACCAGCCGAGCAGCACGATGTGGCGCGTGTCCAGTCCGGGCTGCGCGGCAATCCAGCGCAGCGTCGCCAGGATGTCGGCACGCCGCGCCGCGCCGTCGATGCTGCGCCCGGCCGTCGGCTCGGTGCAGATGCCGTGCGGCTTGCCGCGCGGGCCGAAGCTATCGGGCAGCACCACCGCATAGCCGCGTGCGGCCAGCCATTGCGCGTAGCCGCGATAGCGTTCGCCGAGCGCCATGGCGTCCGCGCCGGCCGGCGTGTACAGGCCGCCGCAGCCGTGCAGCGCGACCACCACCGGCGCGCCGGCGGCGGCGCTCTTGCGGCCCGGCGCGATCCAGTATGCGGTCAGCGTCTGCGGCGCGTCCTCGGCATCCTTCATGACGGCGCGCGGAATCTGCACGGTCTGCACGCCCAGTTCCGCCGCCGACGGCGCATGGGCGGCCGGCATGTCGGGCTGCGCGCTGGCGAGCGCGCTCGTTGCCAGCAGCACGCCGGCCAGCCCGCGCGACAGGGCACGCGATGCGCGACGCACCCGGCGCATCACCGCGCGTTGCGGGCGCATTGTCCCGTTTGCGGATCGAACATCACCGGCCAGGCTTCCTCATAGATGCCGGGGGTGCAATGCGCTTCGCAGTTGGCGTGTGCCAGCGTGACGCGGCGCGGGTCCTGCCAGACCATCAGCTTGCAGCTGCTGTTGCGCTCGCTCAGCTCGATGCTGGGCCGCCGCTTGGTCTGCTGGAAGGTCGACAGGTCGAACCGGCAGGAGCCGCGCCGGCCGACCCACAGCTGCCATTGCAGCGCGCTCACGTTGTTGTCGGCCACGGTCAGCGTCGCCTGTTCGCGGAAGCCGTCTTCCTCGGTCTGGCTGCAGGAGCCGGACAGGTCGATGCGGCGGTCGGCGATCGGGGCGGACGGCGCCGATGGCCTGCCGATGATCGGCAGGGACGGCAGCGAAGGCAGCGGCAACGGAATCGAACCGCAGGCGGTCAGCACCACGGCGGACAATGCCGCCAACCCGCCCATGCCGATGCGTCGCGCCATGATCGCCTCCGCCATTGCGTTGAGCCGCCGGACCCCGGGGTCAGGCCGCCGGCCGGCGCGTGTGCCAGTCGGTCGCCTGCTGGAACGCATGCGCGATCTGCAGCATGCGTGCCTCTTCAAAATAGTTGCCAATGATCTGCAAGCCAACCGGGAGACCGTTTGCGCCGAAGCCGGCCGGCACGCTCATGCCCGGCAGGCCGGCCAGGCTGGTCGATAGCGTGAAGATGTCGGCCAGGTACATCTGCAGCGGATCGTCGGTCTTCTCGCCGAGCTTCCAGGCCACCGTCGGCGCCACCGGCCCCATGATCACATCGCATTGCCCGAACGCGTTCTGGAAATCCTGCGCGATGATGCGGCGGATCTTCTGCGCCTGCAGGTAGTAGGCGTCGTAGTAGCCGTGCGACAGCACATAGGTGCCGACCAGGATGCGGCGCTTGACCTCCCAGCCGAAGCCTTCGGCGCGGGTCTTGCGGTACATGTCGGCCAGGTCGCGGTACGCCGCCGCGCGGTGGCCGTAGCGCACGCCGTCGAAGCGCGACAGGTTGGACGAGGCCTCGGCCGGGGCGATCACGTAGTAGGTCGGGATCGACAGTTCGGTCTTGGGCAGGCTGATGTCGACCAGCGTGGCGCCCAGCGTTTCCAGCTCTGCCAGCGCGGCCCGCACGGCGGCGCGCACGTCGTCGGCCAGCCCCGCGCCGAAGTATTCCTGCGGCAGCCCGATGCGCAGGCCGGCCAGCGGGCGGGCGGCGTCGGCGCCTTCCAGCGGCCGGCCCAGCAGGCGGCCGAAGTCTTCCGCGTCGCCGCCGCGGCCCGGCTCGAGGCTGGTGGAATCGCGCGCGTCGAAGCCGGCCATGGCCGACAGCAGCAGCGCGCAGTCCTCGGCCGTGCGCGCCATCGGGCCGCCCTGGTCCAGCGACGAGGCAAAGGCGATCATGCCGTAGCGCGACACCCGGCCATACGTCGGCTTGATGCCGGTGATGCCCGAGAACGACGCCGGCTGGCGGATCGAGCCGCCGGTGTCGGTGCCGGTCGCGGCCGGCGCCAGGTCCGCCGCCACGGCTGCGGCCGAGCCGCCGGACGAGCCGCCCGGCACGCGCGCGACATCCCACGGATTCTTGACCGGGCCGAAATGCGAGTTCTCGTTGGACGAGCCCATCGCGAACTCGTCCATGTTGGTCTTGCCCAGCGTCACCATGCCGGCGGCGGCCAGGCGCTCGACCACGGTGGCGTCGAACGGGCTCACGTAGCTGTCGAGCATCTTCGAGCCGGCCGTGGCGCGCCAGCCGCGCGTGACGAACACGTCCTTGTGCGCGATCGGGATACCGGCGAGCGGCCCCGCGTCGCCGGCGGCCAGGCGCGCGTCGGCGGCTTGCGCCTGCGCCAGCGTGGCCTCGGGGTCGACATGGATGAAGGCGTTCAGGTCGGCCCGCGCCTCGATGCGCGCCAGATAGTGGCGCGCCAGTTCCACCGCCGACACTTCCTTGGCGGCGAGTTGGGCGGACAGGGTTTTGAGCGTGGATGCGGTCATCGAATACGTTCGGATGGGCTGCCGGCAGCGGCCGGCGACGGCAAATGGGACGGGGTCGGAGCAGGCGCGTCGGCGCCTCGGGGCGATGCGTTACTCGATGACCTTGGGCACCAGGTACAGGCCGGCCTCGGTGGACGGCGCGCACTGCTGGTAGTCGGCGCGGCGGTCGGGCTCGGTCACGGCGTCTTCGCGCAGGCGCTGGGCCGGGGCCTGCACTTGCTCGATCGGGTGGGCCATCGGCTCGATGCCGGTGGTGTCGACGGCCTGCATCTGCTCGACCAGCGTGAAGAACTGGTTCAGCTGGGTCAGGGTCTGCGCCGCCTCGCCATCGGAGACTTCGATGCGGGCAAGATGGGCGATGCGTTTGACGTCGGAGAGTTCGAGTGCCATCGGAGCTAGTGTGTGAGTGCGGCCACGGGCGGGGCAAAGTGCGCGAAAAGGCGACAACAGGGCGCGAGGTGCGCGCAATCGCCGCAAAATTGGAGGCAAACGCCCGCGAATCGCCCGAATTATAAGGTATGATTGCCGACTAAATTTCTAAGTCAGCAGGCGTTTTCGTGCGGTCACGGACCCTCTGATTAAGTGCCCGGGCGCCATGTCCGGCGGCGCTGGCAGGGTCTGGCGACACTTAATCAAAGGTTCCTTGGGGCCAGCCCTCGACGGGCGGCTCGCGACCGGCAGGCTCCAGCGCGCGCGATGCGCGCAGGGCCACCGGCCACCACGGGGACCCGCGACACATTCCCGGGGAGCGCAGTAGCAGGATCGGACCGCATGGCAGCGCCAGGCGACGTCCGCGCATCGGTGCAGCCGTTGCACCGTGATTCTGCGATTGGGCGTCCCATGACTTGAGAAAACAGGATTCATCCGATGTTCGGCTTTCTGCGCAGCTATTTTTCCAACGATCTCGCGATCGACCTCGGCACCGCCAACACCCTGATCTACGTCCGCGACAAGGGCATCGTCCTCGACGAACCGTCCGTGGTCGCCATTCGCCAGGAAGGCGGCCCGAACGCCAAGAAGACCATCCAGGCCGTCGGCAAGGAAGCCAAGCAGATGCTGGGCAAGGTGCCGGGCAACATCGAGGCGATCCGCCCGATGAAGGACGGCGTGATCGCCGACTTCACCGTCACCGAGCAGATGCTCAAGCAGTTCATCAAGATGGTGCACGACAGCAAGCTGCTGCGCCCGTCGCCGCGCATCATCATCTGCGTGCCGTGCGGCTCGACCCAGGTGGAGCGTCGCGCCATCCGCGAATCGGCGCTGGGCGCCGGCGCCTCGCAGGTGTACCTGATCGAGGAGCCGATGGCGGCCGCGATCGGCGCCGGCCTGCCGGTGTCGGAGCCGTCGGGCTCGATGGTGGTGGACATCGGCGGCGGCACCACCGAGGTGGGCATCATCTCGCTGGGCGGCATGGTCTACAAGGGTTCGGTGCGCGTGGGCGGCGACAAGTTCGACGAGGCCATCGTCAACTACATCCGCCGCAACTACGGCATGCTGATCGGCGAGCAGACCGCCGAAGCCATCAAGAAGGAAATCGGCTCCGCCTTCCCGGGTTCGGAAGTGCGCGAGATGGAGGTCAAGGGCCGCAACCTGTCCGAGGGCATTCCGCGTGCCTTCACGGTGTCGTCCAACGAAATCCTGGAAGCGCTGACCGATCCGCTCAACCAGATCGTGTCGTCGGTCAAGATCGCGCTCGAGCAGACGCCGCCGGAACTGGGCGCCGACATCGCCGAGCGCGGCATGATGCTGACCGGCGGCGGCGCGCTGCTGCGCGACCTGGATCGCCTGCTGGCCGAGGAAACCGGCCTGCCGGTGCTGGTGGCCGAAGATCCGCTGACCTGCGTGGTGCGCGGCTCCGGCATGGCGCTGGAGCGCATGGACAAGCTCGGCAGCATCTTCTCGTACGAGTGATGCGCCACCGTTTGCCATCCGTTCATGTGGCCGCGCAGGCGGCCTGGGCGGATCGCTGACATGCGCACTGTGCCGGTGCGACGTGCTCCGCCCTCCCCGGGCTCCAGCACCGCCCCGGCGCCACACCCCACCCGGGCCTGTTGCGTGCCCGGGGTGTCAATCTGAAGCGTCTGGGTTATGGACTACTCCCCGCCGCCCCTCTTCAAGCAGGGCCCGTCCGCGACAGCGCGGCTGGTCGCCCTGATTGCGCTTGCGCTGGCCCTGCTGGTGATCGACGCGCGCCTGTCGGTGCTCGGCGTGGTCCGGCAGGTGGTGTCGGTGGTGCTGTATCCGGTCGAGCGCGTGGTGCTGATTCCGCGCGATACCGCCCGGGCGCTGCTGGACTACACGCAATCGTCCACCCGGCTCGCCACCGACAACCGCACCCTGCGCGAGTCGGCCGTCGCCCAGGCCCAGCAGTCGCTGCGCGCCAGCCAGCTGGAGGCCGAGAACCGCAACCTGCGCACGTTGCTCAACCTGAAGCAGCACGCCGCCGTGTCGACCGTGGCGGCGGAAGTCCTCTACGAGGCGCGTGATCCGTACACCCAGCGCATCGTCATCGACCGAGGCACCAGGGACGGCGTGCGCGCCGGCTACCCGGTGATCGACGACCGGGGCGTGGTCGGGCAGGTGACGCGCGTGTCGCTGTTCGAAGCGCAGGTGACGCTGCTGACCGACAAGGACCAGGCGATTCCCGTGGAGGTCGTCCGCAACGGCCTGCGCAGCGTGGCCTTCGGCGGCGCCCGCCCGGGCGCGCTGGACCTGCGCTTCATGGCCGCCTCGGCCGACCTGCAGCAGGGTGATCTGCTGGTGACGTCGGGTCTGGACGGCGTCTATCCCGCCGGCCTGCCGGTGGCGCGCATCGCCCAGATCGAGCGCAAGGCGGACACCGCCTTCTCCCGCGTGATCTGCGAGCCGGTGGCGGGCATCCGCAGCAACCGGCACCTGCTCATCGTCAAGTACGAGTCGGGCTTCCCGCCGCCGACGGACCTGGCGCCGGCCTCCGCCCCCAAGGGCAAGAACGCCGCGCGCGATGCCCGCGAGGAGAAGGCGCGCGCCGCGCGTGCCGCCGCCGAAGCCAACGTGCCCGCGCCGGCCGCCGACGACAACACGCCGCCGCCGCGACCGACCGACGCCGACGGCAACCCGCTGGATACCGATCCGGCGCCGAAACGCTAGCGAGCGACGCCATGAACTCGCCCCAATATCTGCTGCGCCCGGTCAACCCCGGCTTCATCGCCTTCAGCTTTGTGGTGGCGTTCCTGTGCAATCTGATGCCGTGGGGACACCTGCAGTGGATCCCGGACCTGGTGGCGCTGGTGCTGGTGTTCTGGAACATCCACCAGCCGCGCCGCGTGGGCATGGTGGTGGCCTTCCTGCTGGGCCTGCTGATGGACGTGCACGAGGCGCGCCTGCTGGGCGAGCATGCGATGGCGTACACGCTGCTGTCGTACTTCGCCATCACCATTCACCGCCGCGTGCTGTGGTTCTCGGTGCTGTCGCAGGCGCTGCATGTCCTGCCGCTGCTGCTGCTCGCGCACGCGGTGCCGATCCTGATCCGCCTGCTGATGGGCGCGCACCTGCCCGATTGGCAGGTGGCGCTGCCGCCGCTGATCGAAGCCGCGCTGTGGCCCGTCGCGAACGCCATCCTGCTGGCGCCGCAGCGCCGTCCGGAGAGCGTCGACGAGACGCGCCCGATCTGATGCACGCATCCGGGCCGCAGGCATGACCGAGATCCGCAACGTCGAACAGGAGCTGTCGCGCTTTCGCGTGCGGCTGGCCGCGGCCGCGCTGTTCGTGCTGGTGTGCTTCGGGCTGCTGCTGGTGCGCTTCTTCTGGCTGCAGTCGGTCAAGCACGAGCAGTACTCGGCCAAGGCCGAGGACAACCGCATCTCGGTGGCGCCGATCGAGCCCAACCGCGGCATCATCATGGACCGCAACGGGGTGGTGCTGGCGCGCAACTACTCGGCCTACACGCTGGAGGTCACCCCGTCCAAGCTGCAGGACACGCTGGACAACACCATCGACCAGCTCGCCCAGGTGATCGACATCCAGCCGCGCGACCGTCGCCGCTTCAAGCGCCTGATGGAAGACGCGCGCAGCTTCGAGAGCCTGCCGATCCGCAGCCAGCTGACCGACCAGGAGGTGGCGCGCTTCTCGGCACAGCGCTTCCGCTTCCCGGGCGTGGACGTGCACGCTAGGCTGTTCCGCCAGTACCCGTTGGGCGAGGCGGCGGCGCACGTGATCGGCTACATCGGCCGCATCTCCGAGCGCGACCTCGAGCGTATCGACGACATGAGCGAGGCCAACAGCCAGCCCAACGTCACCTACGATCCGCGCAAGGACGCCAACAACTACAGCGGCACCGAGTACATCGGCAAGGTCGGCATCGAGCAGAGCTACGAGACCGAGCTGCACGGCCTGACCGGCTACGAAGAAGTCGAGGTCAGCGCGGGCGGGCGGCCGATCCGCACGCTGTCCACCTCGCAGGCCACGCCCGGCAACAACCTGATCCTGTCGCTCGACATCAACCTGCAGCGGCTGGCCGAGCAGCTGTTCGGCAACCGCCGCGGCGCGCTGGTGGCGATCGAGCCCGAGACCGGCGACATCCTCGCCTTCGTCTCCAAGCCCACCTTCGACCCGAACCTCTTCATCGAAGGCATCGACAGCGCCACCTGGAGCGAGCTGAATGGCTCGCCCGACAAGCCGCTGCTGAACCGCCCGCTGCGCGGCACGTATCCGCCGGGCTCGACCTACAAGCCGTTCATGGCGCTGGCCGCGCTGGAGCTGGGCAAGCGCACGCCGCAATGGGGCATGGCTGATCCCGGCTCGTTCACGCTGGGCAACCACACCTTCCGCGACGACGCGCCGGGCGGCCACGGCTGGGTCGACATGTACCGCTCCATCGTGGTGTCGTGCGACACGTACTACTACAAGCTCGCCAACGACATGGGCGTCAACGCCATCCACGATTTCATGAAGCCGCTCGGCTTCGGCCAGGTCACCGGCATCGACATCGAGGGCGAGCGCACCGGCATCCTGCCCTCCACCGAGTGGAAGCGCAAAGCCTACAAGCGTCCCGAGCAGCAGAAGTGGTACGACGGCGAAACCATCTCGCTGGGCATCGGCCAGGGCTACAACAACTTCACCATCCTCCAGTTGGCGCATGCGGTGGCGACGCTGGCCAACAACGGCGGCGTGATGAAGCCCCACCTGGTCAAGGCCGTCGAGGATTCCGTCAACAAGGCCCGCACGCTGACGGTGCCGACCGAGAGCTACCGGATTCCGCTCAAGCAGGCCAACATCGACGTGATCAAGCGCGCGATGGCCGGGGTGGTCCAGGCCGGCACGGCGGCCAAGGCGTTTGCCGGCGCGCAATATGCCGCGGCGGGCAAGACCGGCACGGCGCAGGTGTTCTCGCTCGGCAAGGGCGAGAAGTACAACCACCATGCCATTCCCGAATACAAGCGCGACCACGCGCTGTTCGAGGCCTTCGCGCCGACCGACCACCCGAAGATCGCGGTGGCGCTGATCGTCGAGAACGCCGGCTTCGGCGCCACCTCGGCCGCGCCGATCGCGCGCGCGGTGTTCGACTACTACCTGCAGGGCAAGTGGCCGGCCGAGCTGGCGGCCATCGCGCCCAAGGTCCAGCCGCAGCCGCCGGTCGATACGCCGAGCGTGTTCTCCACCGGCAAGACCGCCACCATCGCCAGCGCCACGGCCACGCCGCAGGCAGCCGCGGAGGCGGTGGCGCAGAGCGCGGCCCTGGCCGCGGCCGCATCCGGCGAGCAGGCTGCCGATGCAGCCACGGTGGGCGGCGCGTCCGCGCCGGGCGCTTCGGCCGTGGCGGCCGGCGCACCGCGCGCCGCGCCGGCGATGTCGTCCGATCGGGTCGCGCCCGCGCTGCGCGAGGCCGGCACCAGCGCCCAGGCGGTCGCTCCGGCCACGCTGGACGCCCAGGTGCTGCAGGCGCTGTCGCACGTCCAGCCCGCCCCCGACCTGCCGAGCCCGCGCGGCCGCAACCTGCCGGCGGCACCGGCTTCCGCGCCGGCCGCCTCGCCCAAGGACCGCAAGCCCGCGGTCAAGCCCAATCCCAAGCCTGCGCCCAAACCGGCACGGGCCGCTCCCTGACTCTCGCGCTTGAGGAACGCACCATGGACAAGCGCCGCGCATTCAACGTCATCAAGTCGCTCTTCACCGGCTTCGACAAGCCGCTGGCGCTGATCGTCTTCCTGCTGCTCGGCACGGGGCTGATCGCCCTGTACTCGGCGGCCATCGACATGCCCGGCCGGGTGGAAGACCAGGTGCGCAACATCCTGCTGTCGTTCGTGGTGATGTGGATCATCGCCAACCTGCCGCAGCAGACGCTGATGCGCTTTGCCGTACCGCTCTACACCGCGGGCGTGGCCCTGCTGATCGGCGTGGCGATGTTCGGGCTGATCCGCAAGGGTGCGCGGCGCTGGCTCAACATCGGCGTGGTGGTGCAGCCCTCCGAGATCATGAAGATCGCCATGCCGCTGATGCTGGCGTGGTACTTCCAGAAGCGCGAGGGGGTGATCCACTGGTATGACTACCTCGCCGCCGCCGTGCTGCTGCTGGTGCCGGTCGGCCTGATCGCCAAGCAGCCCGACCTGGGCACGGCGCTGCTGGTGCTGGCCGCGGGCATCTACGTGATCTACTTCGCGGGGCTGTCGTGGCGGCTGATCGTGCCGGTGATGGTGATCGCCGTGACGGCGGTGACGCTGGTGGTGTCGTTCGAGTCGCGCATCTGCGCGCCGGGCGTCAACTGGCCGATCCTGCACGACTACCAGCAGCACCGCATCTGCACGCTGCTCGACCCGACCACCGATCCGCTCGGCAAGGGTTTCCACACCATCCAGTCGAT
The DNA here is from genome assembly GCF_018243235.1 of Ralstonia nicotianae. Taxonomy (NCBI): domain Bacteria; kingdom Pseudomonadati; phylum Pseudomonadota; class Betaproteobacteria; order Burkholderiales; family Burkholderiaceae; genus Ralstonia; species Ralstonia nicotianae. The sequence continues at coordinate 3,548,363 of NZ_CP046674.1, read as the reverse complement.
CATCGCGATCGGCTCGGGCGGGGTGACCGGCAAGGGCTGGCTCAAGGGCACGCAGACGCACCTGGAGTTCATCCCCGAGAAGCACACCGACTTCATCTTCGCGGTCTATTCCGAGGAGTTCGGGCTGGTGGGCAACGCGATCCTGGTGTTCCTGTACCTGCTGCTGATCCTGCGCGGGCTGGTCATCGCCGCCAACGCGGGCACGCTGTTCGGGCGCCTGCTGGCCGGGTCGATCACGCTGATCTTCTTCACCTACGCCTTCGTCAACATGGGCATGGTGAGCGGCATCCTGCCGGTGGTGGGCGTGCCGCTGCCGCTCGTCAGCTACGGCGGCACCGCGCTCGTCACGCTGGGGATGGGGCTGGGCATCCTGATGAGCATCGCGCGGCAGAAGCGCTTCGTGCAGACGTAGCGGCGCGCAGACCGCCCCGGCCGCCGCGGCTCAGGCCGCCACCGCCGCCTCTTCCCGCAACAGTCGCCGCAGCACCTTGCCGGTGGCCGTGGCCGGCAGCGCGTCGTGGAACCTCACCCGGCGCGGCACCTTGTACGGCGCCATGTTCTCGCGCGACCAGGCGATCAGCTCGGCTTCGGTGAGCGCCATGCCGCTCATGCGCACGATGTGGGCGCAGACCACCTCGCCCTTGTCCGGGTCCGGCATCGGTGTCACGGCCACCTGCCGGATGGCCGGGTGGCGCGACAGCAGCGCCTCCACGTCTTCCGGGAACACGCTGTAGCCCGACACCTTCATCAGTTCCTTGATGCGGCCCTGCCATTGCAGGTAGCCGTCGGGCGAGACCTGGCCGATGTCGCCGGTGCGCAGGAAGCCGTCCTGCATCGCGGCCCGCGTTGCCTCGTCTCGCCGCCAGTAGCCGCGGAACACGCCCGGGCTGCGGATCGTGATTTCGCCCGACCGGCCCGGCGGCAGTTCGGCGCCGGTGTGCGGATCGACGATGCGAACCTCGGTCTGCGGCACGATCTTGCCGTGCCAGCCCCAGCGGGGGGCATCGGGCGGCATGACGGCGTCGCAGGTATGCGTTTCCGACAGGCCGTAGGCCGCTTCATAGATGCGGCATTGCGGCCCCGCGAAGGCGCGCCATCGATCGGCGATCGCCTCGGTCAGCGGCGCGCCGAAACTGGTACACGGGTTGCCGATCAGCGAGGCCATGCGGTACTGCCCGGCTTCGGGATGCGCCATCACCGCCAGATTCATCGGCGTCATGCTGTACCACCAGGTGACGCGATAGCGGTCGATCGCCTGCAGCACGGCCAGCGGGTCGAAGCGATACAGCAGGATGGTCGGCGCGCCCGCGTACAGCATCAGGTTCATGCCCATCAGCATGCCGGCGATGTGCGACAGCGGCGCCGCCGCCAGCAGTACGTCGGCGGCCTGGATGCCGCTCGTCTGCACGGTCACGGCGGTCTTGTACAGCGCGTTGCGGTGGGTGAGCATGGCCCCCTTGGGGCGCCCGGTGATGCCGGACGTGTAGACCATCAGCGCCACCTCGTCCAGGTCGACCTGGATCGCGGTGACGGCATTGCGCTCGGCCACGTCCACCGGCTCGCCCAGCAGCCGCATGAGGTCGAACTGACCGCTGCTGCCGGCTTGGCCCCGGCCCACCGGGGCGGACGCGATATCGGCGGCGATCAGCTCGGGCGGCACCGCCAGCGCCTTGCGGCAGGCGGGCTGCGCCGGCTGCAGGTCGGCATAGCGCGTGGTGATGACGGTGTCGACCGAGGTGCCCGGCCGCGCGGCTTCGACGATGGGCATCAGGTCGGCCGCGGCAACCAGGACCTTGGCGCCGCAATCGGCCAACTGGTCGTGCAGTTCATGCTGGCGCGACAGCGGCAGGCATGGCACCGCGATGGCGCCCAGCTTGGCGGCGGCCAGATGCGCCAGGATGGCCTGCGGACAGTTCTGCAGGAACAGGGCGACACGATGCCCACGCGCCACGCCGAGCCGCTGGAACTGCACGGCCAGCCGCGTCGACAGCTGATCGAGTTCGCGCCAGCAGATCGTGCGGCCGTACCACAGCAGGGCGATGCGCTCGGGGGTCTGCGCGGCGTGATGCGCGCAATAGCGGTGCAGCGGCATCTCGCCCGCGAGATACTCGACCGGTTCGCGGTTATGGGCGGTCATGGCGTGTCTCCTCGGTCCGGTGTCGCCGCTGGGCGACGCGCCGGCTGTGTGCTGGCAGCCCTCGATCCGGGGTGCTCGTGACGGTGGGCTTCGATGGTATCCATCGCTCAAGTATGGCAACCGCCGCTTCCGGTTGCCGCCCCGATTTGCGCAAAAGGCCGTTCCATTCCCGAAGACGGACGGAATGCGATCCTGCGCCGCGTGGGCTCCATGAAAATCTACCGTACGGTATAGAGTCTCGTCGTAAATCCGCTGCTACGTCAATCGGTGAGAAGCGGGAGACCGGTTTCCCCGCAACCCGTGCGAGGCATGCAAGGAGTACATGTTGATGCACGGGAGCGTGTACTCACATCCAATGCGCCATTCCGCGCGATAAATTGCTTGGTCCAATACCAAAATTTGAAGTCGAAAAAGATTTGCTCTATTTTTGACAACAAATCATGTGAGAGGCCGGAATGGATCGCTTGCAGTCGATGCGCGTGTTCTCCAAGGTGGTGGAGCTCGGCAGCTTTGCCCGGGCTGCGCAGCATCTGTCGATGTCCAATGCCGTGGTCACCCGCTACGTGGCCGACCTGGAGGCCCATCTCGGCACGCGCCTGCTCAACCGCACCACGCGCAGCCTGTCGTTGACGGACGTGGGCGAGACCTATCTGCAGCGCTGTCAGCAGATCCTGCTGGACATCGATGAAGCTGAATCGCTTGCCACATCGCGCAGCCAGGCGCTGGTCGGCAGCCTGCGCATCGTCGCGCCGGTCATGTTCGGGCTGCACGTGCTGCCGATGCTGCTGGCGCGCTTCCAGCAGCTCTACCCCGAGGTGACCTTCGACGTGGCACTGTCGGACCGTCCGATCGATATCGTCGAGGATGGGCGCGACGTCGGCATCATGGTGTCGGAACTCGGCCTGGGCTCGCATCTCGTGGCGCGCCGGATGATCTCTGCCGAGATGGTCATGGCGGCCACCCCCGCCTACCTGCGCCAGCACTCCACGCCGCAGCGCGCCGAAGACATCGCCGACCACCGCGTGATCGCCATGTGGCATCCGCAACTGCGGCACGAGTGGGAGATGACTGCGCCGGACGGCCAGTCGATCGCGGTGCCGGTGCAGCCGTCGCTGGTGACCAGCAACGCCGAGCTGATGCACCGCGCGGTGCTGGCCGACATGGGGATCGCCATCCTGTCGTCTTACATGGCGCGGCCGGATCTGGAGTCGGGGCGGCTGGTGCGCGTGCTGCCGCAGTACAAGCTGCCGCACCGATCGCTATCGCTGGTCTACCCGAGCCGCAAGTTCCTGCCGACCAAGGTGCGCACCTTCATCGACTACATGCTGGCCCAGGCGATGGAGGCCAAGCAGAGCGAGGCCCGCGCCGGCCGCGCGCTGACCGAGGCCGCATAAGCGCGCAGCCGGCCGATTCAGGCGGCGCCCAAAGCAGAACGGGAGGCACACTGTCCTCCCGTTTTTTTTGCATCGATGCCGGCCCGGCCGACGGCCAAGGTCAGGTTTCGCTGGTGCTTTCCTCGTCGGCCTCGGTGGCCGCCTTCTTGCGCGCAGGGGTCTTCTTGGCCGCTGCCGTGGTCTTCTTGGCGGCAGTCTTGGCCGGTGCCTTGGCTGCCGCGGTTTTCTTGGCTGCAGTCGTGGTCTTCTTGGCGGCGGCCTTGCCCTCGCCGCGCGGCTCGAACTCGAAGCCGATCTTGCCGTCCGGCTGCTTGACCAGGAACGCCTTGAAGACCCGGCCCGTGCGCGCCGACTTGAAGCCGGTCAGCAGGTCGGTCTTGCCCTCGGCGAGCAGCTTGTGCAACTGCTCGCGGCTGATCTCCTGCTGCAGGATGATCTTGCCGGTGGTGAAGTCGCACGTCTTGGGCTGGGCGACCGCGTTCTCGCACACGTACTTCAGGCCGTGCTCGTAGACACTGCCGCTGCACTTGGGGCAATGCCCGACGCTTTCCTGGCCGCTGAAATCGACCGGCTCGCCGTCTTCGTCGCCATCGTTCTGGCCGAAGTCGAACTCCATCTTCCAGTGGCCGTCTTCCTGCGCCAGCTTGAGGATGGCCGCGAACGGCCGGCCCATCTTGCTGCGGAAGCCCTGCAACGGACCGATGGTCTTGTTGATCAGCAGCTCCTCGACTTCTTCCAGCTCGAACTGGCGCCCGCCCGGGATCTTGCTGATCGAGAAATCGCAGTGGCTGCAGGCGAAGCGGCGGTAGTTCTCCTTGACCACGTGGCCGCACTGCGGGCATGGCGTGGACAGCGTCGCGTAGTCGCCGGGGATGGTGTCGCTATCGTATTCCTTGGCGCGCTTGACGATCTGCTGCGTCATCTGCGCGATCTCGCGCATGAATTCGTCGCGCGCCAGGCGGCCGCGCTCGATCTGGGCGAGCTTGTGCTCCCACTCGCCGGTCAGCTCGGCCTGCGTCAGTTCTTCCACGCCCAGGCCGCGCAACAGCGTCATCAACTGGAACGCCTTGGCGGTGGGGATCAGCTCGCGGCCTTCGCGCAGCAGGTATTTCTCGGTCAGCAGCCCTTCGATGATGGCGGCGCGCGTGGCCGGCGTGCCCAGGCCCTTGCCGGCCATGGCCTCGCGCAGCGCGTCGTCATCGACCAGCTTGCCGGCGCCTTCCATGGCCGACAGCAGCGTCGCTTCGTTGTAGCGCGCGGGCGGCTTGGTGGTCAGGCTGACCGGCTCGACCTTGTCGGTCTTGACCTTCTCGTCCTTGGCCACCGGCACCAGGTTGCCGCTTTCCTTGTCGTCTTTGCTTTGCGATTCGCGGCCGTAGACTACCAGCCAGCCCGGGTTCACGAGGACCTTGCCTTCGGTCTTGAAGTGATGGCCCGCCACCTCGGTCACGCGCGTGGTGACCAGGTACTCGGCCGCCGGGAAGAACACCGCGAGGAAGCGGCGCACCACCAGGTCGTACAGCTTCTGCTCGGGCTCCGACAGGTTCTTCGGCGCCTGCAGCGTGGGGATGATGGCGAAGTGATCGCTGATCTTGCTGTTGTCGAAGATCCGCTTGTTGGGCTTGACCCACTGGCTGGCGAGGATCTTCTTCGCGTGCGGCAGGTAGTTGTGCGAGCTGTCGGCCAGCATGTCCAGCGTCTGGCGCACCGTGCCCAGGTAGTCTTCGGGCAGCGCGCGCGAATCCGTCCGCGGGTAGGTCAGGACCTTGTGCTTTTCATACAGTGCCTGTGCCAGGCCCAGCGTGTTCTTGGCCGAGAAGCCGAAGCGGCTGTTGGCCTCGCGCTGCAGGCTGGTCAGGTCGAAGAGCGCCGGCGACATCTGCGTCGACGGCTTCGATTCTTCGGTGACCGTGCCCGGCTTGTCGCGGCATGCGGCGACAATACTCAGGGCTTCGGCCTCGCTCCACAGCCGCGATTCGCGCTGCTCGGGGTCGAACTCGCTCTTCTTGAACTTCGGGTCGAACCAGCGGCCCTCGTACAGGCCGGCCGCGGCGATGAACTCGGCGCGCACTTCCCAGTAGTCGCGCGGGACGAAGCGCTTGATCTTCTCCTCGCGCTCGACCACGATCGACAGCGTCGGCGTCTGCACGCGGCCCACGGTGGTCAGGAAGAAGCCGCCGCCCTTGCTGTTGAAGGCGGTCATGGCGCGCGTGCCGTTGATGCCGACCAGCCAGTCGGCCTCGGAGCGGCAGCGGGCGGCGTCGGCCAGCGGCAGCATCTCGTTGTCGCTGCGCAACTGGGCAAAGCCGTCGCGGATGGCCTGCGGCGTCATCGATTGCAGCCACAGCCGCTGGATCGGCAGCTTGGTGTTGGCGTGCTGCGCGATCAGGCGGAAGATCAGTTCGCCCTCGCGCCCCGCGTCGCAGGCGTTGATGAGGCTGGTGACGTCCTTGCGCTTGATCAGCCGGGTCAGAACCTTCAGCCGCGATTCCGATTTGGCGATCGGGCGCAGGTCGAAGTGCGGCGGGATCACCGGCAGGTGCGCGAAGCTCCATTTGCCGCGCTTGACTTCGTATTCATCGGGGGCCGCGATTTCGACCAGGTGGCCGACCGCCGACGAAAGGACGTGGTCGTCGCTTTCGTAGTACTCGTCGTGCTTGGTGAAGCCACCCAGCGCGCGCGCAATATCAGCGGCGACCGACGGTTTTTCGGCAATGATCAGAGCCTTGGACATGTGAGCGCAAGCAATCGGGTCAAAATGGGGTCGCTTCTATTATTAGCGACCGTTCGCGTAGGTTTTGTAGAGTCTTATGGCTCCACTCGCCGACTTCAAGTGTCGTCGGCGCCTGTTGCCGCGCGAGATCGGGCGGCTGCCCAGAATTCGGCCGCCAATCATAAGCGCGGTTCCTTGGCAGGCGCAATAGAGCGGCGCTTACATCTCTTGTATTTGTCAAGAGCCCTGCGTCAAGCCGCGTGCAATAACCAGCCACGCAAATCCGGCGCCACGGGCACCGCTTGGGCCGACGCCAGGTCGCGCGACAGCAGCCCCTCGACCACACCCGCGTGCGGCAGCACCGGACCGAAAAACAACACCCGGCCGTTCTCCCGGCCGCGCTGGACCAGCAGCGTCGGGAAGTTCTCGACGTCGAGATCGCCCAGCGCGTCGGCGTGGTCCTCGATATCCACCCAGACGAAGCAGTGCTGCGGATAGCGTGCGGCCAGGTTCGCGAAGGTGGCGCGGTAGCTGCGGCAGGTGCCGCACCACTCCGCGCACAGGCAGGCGACCAGCAGGTCACCCGCGCGGATGCGGGCATGCAGTGCGTCGGCGTCGGTGTCGGGGGAGAGCAGCGGCATGGGGCGGTCGGCAAAAAGGTCGCCCTATTGTAGACAGGTGCTATGGCAGCCGCAGAAAGCGTCCGCCCGGTTGGCGCTCGATGTGGCCTGCCAGCTCCAGCGCCAGCAGTTGTGCCGACAGGTTGGCCGCGGTTTGGCCGGTGCGTTCGCACAGGGTGTCGAGGTCGACCGGGTCGAAGCCGAGCGCATCGAGCAACGCGGTTTCCGCGGCCGTTGCCGCCGGACGTGCGGCCGGGGCGGATGCGGGGACAGGTGCCTGGGCGGCCGTGCGCGGTGTCCGTGTCGCTGGCGTCGGTGTGCGGCTCCAGCCCAGTTCGTCCAGGATGTCGGCCGCCGTCTCGACCAGCTTGGCACCCTGCTTGATCAGCAGGTGGCAGCCCTTGGCCAGCGGCGAATGGATCGAGCCGGGAATGGCGAACACATCGCGCCCCTGCTCGGCGGCCAGCCGGGCGGTGATCAGCGAACCGGATTGCGCGGCGGCCTCCACCACCAGCAGTCCGCGCGCGAGCCCGGCGATCAGCCGGTTGCGGCGCGGGAAGTTCTCGGCCCGTGCCCCCATGCCGAGCGGGTACTCCGACAGGATCAGCCCGGCTTCGGCGATGCGGTGTGCCAGGGCTCGGTTCCGGGCCGGGTAGACCATGTCCAGCCCCGTGCCGACCACCGCGATGGTGCTGCCGGGCCCGGTCAGCGCGCCGTCGTGTGCGGCGGCATCGATGCCCAGCGCCAGCCCCGAGACGATCGTCACGTTGGCGGCGGACAGCGCCTGCGCGAAGGCGCGGGCGTTCTCCAGACCCTGCGCGGTGGCGCTGCGCGCGCCGACCACGCCCACCGCCGCAGCCCGCAGCAGCGAGACATCGCCCTTGGCATACAGCAGCGTCGGCGGATCGGGGAGTTCCAGCAGCCGGGGCGGATAGCCACGGTCGGCCAGCGTGAAGATGGCATTGCCCGGTTCGGCGGCCCAGGCGGCAGTCCGCTCGATCAGCGCGGCGAGCGCTTCGTCCGGCTCGGCCAGCAGCGCGCGCGCTTGTCGTTCAGGCAGCACCTTGGCGAGTGCCGCATAGGATTGACGGAAGATGTCCTGGGGTAGCCCGAAAGCGGCCAGCAGTTGCCGCGCGGCGACGGGGCCGATGCCCGGCGTTTCCGTCAGCCGCAGCCAAGCGGCCAGCTCGGCGGGATCGCGTGTGGCGTCGAGGGGATCGGCGGGAGCGGTCGCGGCGGGCGCCGCGACCTGTGAGGCATCGATCAAATCAGGCAGGTGTGACGTCAGGGCTGCGTCGTCGGGCTGATGGCTGCATCGCCCACTTCCACCGTGTTCGACGCATCCGTCACCAGCGCATAGGCCACGTGCTGGAACACGCGGAACACAAAGGCCAGGCCATAACGTTCCTCGGGCAGCTGCACGGGCTCGTTGCCCGCGGTCGTGTCGTTGACCACCTTGCCCGCGCGCGACAGCGCCAGTACATGGCCCGGCTCCAGCCCGTTGGCGCTGCCGATGTTCAGCACGACCACCTGGTCGGACCCGCCGAACTGCACCCCGCCGGTGACCTTGGCGACCGCGCCGCGGATCTCGCCTTCCGGCGCATGCGGGGAGTAGCGCACCGGCTCACGCGCCGGTACCGGCATCAGGTGGGTGCCGACGCCCATCTCTTCCTTGGACGACAGCACTTCCATCTTGGAGACGGCTTGCGGGCCGGTGGCCGCGCGCACCACGCGCAGGGTACCGAGGAAGTCGGCCTCGTAGCCGAGCACGGTGCCGGTGACCGGATCCTTGAGCGGCTTGACCGGGCGATATGCCTGCCACACGGTGCCGGGCTGGCCGGCTTCGCCATCGGGCAGGCCGCGGGCGTAGGCGTTTTCGCCCTTGCCCATATAGACGCGCGCCTCCGGCAGCTCGAAGATGCGTGCCGGCGTGGCCAGCGTTGCTTCATCCACCACGATCGGCTGGGTCAGGAACGGCTCGATGACCGAAGAGGGAATGCTGGAGATGGCGTCGCCGTCCTGGCCGGCCACGCGCGTATGCGGCGACAGGCGCACCGTGCTGCCCTCGGCGGAAGCCGGCGAGCTCGACAGCCAGGCGCGGCCGTTGGCATGGTGCAGGTACAGGATCTGGCCCGGATAGATCAGGTGCGGGTTGCGGATCTGCTCGCGGTTCATGCCCCACAGTTCGGGCCAGCGCCACGGCTGCTTGAGGTACTTGCCGGAAATGGCCCACAGCGTGTCGCCGCGGCGCACGGTGTATTGCGCGGGCGCTTTGGGCGAGAGGGCGGATTCGGGGATCCCGGCTTGCGCGGCCGCCGTGGCCTGCGCTTGTTGTGCCGGCGAGACAGTCCGCTCGGCGGCGTGCGTGGCGCCCGCGCAGAACAGCGCTGCCGCGGCAACCGCCGAGAGGGCGCAAACGTAAGACTGGCGCGGTTTCATGGCGGGCTTGGACAGCATCGGTGTGTTACGATGGCGCATTATTCTTTGAAGAATCGGCGAGTGGTCCGCGTACGTAGTGTCCGACGCCCGGCCGCCGCCGCTGCGCGCTTGCGTGTCGCAGCGAGAGGGGTGTGGCATCGAACGTTCGTCAGGCTTTTTCCTAAGCCATGTGGCGGATAGCGCCCCCGATTCTGCATGACATTCGAAGCGACCGCAATTGACGGCGATCCGCCGTCTGCGTGGCCTTCCGCAACCGTTGTTGCCAAGCATCATGGCCCTACTGAATATCCTGCAATACCCCGATCCGCGGCTGCACAAGGTCGCCAAGCCGGTGGCCGTCGTGGACGACCGCATCCGCAAGCTGGTGGCCGATATGGCCGAGACGATGTACGACGCGCCCGGCATCGGCCTGGCCGCCACGCAGGTCGACGTGCACGAGCGGGTGATCACGATCGACGTATCGGAATCGCGCGACGAACTGCGCGTCTTCATCAACCCGGAGATCGTCTGGGCGAGCGAGGCGCGCAAGGTCTGGGACGAAGGCTGCCTGTCGGTGCCCGATATCTACGACAAGGTGGAGCGGCCGGACCGGGTGCGCGTGCGTGCGCTCAACGAGAAGGGCGAATCCTTCGAACTGGAAACCGACGGGCTGCTGGCGGTTTGCATCCAGCATGAGATGGATCACCTGATGGGCAAGGTGTTCGTCGAGTACCTGTCACCGCTCAAGCAGAACCGCATCAAGATCAAGCTCAAGAAGCACCAGCTCGAGCGCGCGCGCTGAATTCCGTGACGCCCGATGCCGAAGCGCCTCCCCGTTCCGTGCCGTTGATGACGCTGTCCGAAGCCGACGGCGGTGCCGCTTCGCGCCGTCTGCCGCTGCTGCTGGTACGCCACTGGCGCTGGGCCATCATGCTGATGGTGGCCGCTTACTTCATTGCCGGCACCTTCTGGCGTGCGCCGTGGAAGGCCGATGAGCCGTACTCGTTCGGCATCGTGCTCAATATCATCGAGCGCGGCGACTGGATCGTGCCCAATGTGGCGTTCGAGCCCTTCGTCGAGAAGCCGCCGCTGATGTACTGGAGCGGCGCGCTGGCTGCGCTGGCGGTGCCCGAGCTGCCGCCGCACGAGGCCGTGCGGCTGGCCGTGCTGTTCTGGATGGGGCTCACCTGCCTGGCGGTCTGGCGGACGGCCCGCCTGCTGCGCGCCGAAGCCCGCGACTGGCGCATGCGGATCGGCGCGCAACTGGCGCGGGGGCCCGCGCCGACGCTGGCCGAGCGCCGGGTGGCCGGCCTGGATGCCGGCAGCACCGTGCTGCGCGACTATGCGCTCGGCGCCCTGCTGCTGTTCGTGGGCTGCATCGGGCTGACGGAGCACATCCACAAGTTCATCGCTGATGTGCCGCAACTGGCCGGCACCGCACTCGCGCTGTACGGCCTGGTGCGCTATGCCAAGGCCTGCGAGGCGGGCGGTGCGGACGGCGTGGAGGTGATGCGGCCGGCGCTGTGGTTCGGCACCGGCCTGGGCGTGGCCTTCCTCGGCAAGGGTGTGCTGGTGCCGGGGCTGTTCGCGCTGACGGTCGTGGTGGCGATGGCGCTGCTGCCCGACTTCCGCAGCCGGCAGGCGTGGCGCTTCTATCTGGTGTCGCTGCTGGCGGCCTCGCCGTGGCTGCTGGTCTGGCCGGTGCTCTTCTGGCGCGAGTCGCCGGACCTCTTTATCGAGTGGTTCTGGATCAACAATATCGGCCGCTTTTTCGGCTTCACCCATCTGGGCGGCGAGAAGAGTTCGCTGGAGGTCACGGTCCGATCGATCCTCCTGACCGGCACGCCGGCGGTCTGGCCGGCGCTGAGCGTGCTGGGCGTGTCGCTGTGGAAGCTGGCGCGCCAGCGCGGACGCGGCGCGCGCGCGGCATGGCTGCTGCCGTACCAGGGGCACCTGGTCGTGGCGCTGTTCGTGCTGGCGACGCTGGCCGTGGTGCTGCGCTCGGCGGTGCTGCGCGATGTGTATCTGATGCCGCTGCAGCCGGCGCTCGCGCTGCTGGGCGCGCCCATGCTGCTGCTGATGCCGCCGGCATGGCGCGCGCGCATCTGGGGCGCGCTGGTTGCGCTGTTTGCTGCGATGGCGCTGGTGGTCTGGGGCGTGTGGGCGGCGATGGTGACCAGCAGCGGCGCGTGGCTGCCGGGCTGGCTGGCCAAGTCGCTTGGCCGGGTGCTGCCGTTGCCGTACGACATGCTGGTGCATCCCGTGGCCGTGCTGGCGGCGGTGGGCATGACGGTGCTGTGGGCGGTATGCATGTGGCTGCGCCCGGCGCGTTCGGGCGTGGTGGCGTGGGCGGCCGGCATCGGCCTGGTCTGGGGGCTGCTGGGCACCCTGCTGATGCCATGGATCGACGATGCGCGCAGCTATCGTCCGCTGTTCCAGGCCATCAAACCGGTGCTGGAGTCGGCGCAGGTCTGCGTGGCGACGCGCGGCATGGGCGAGAGTGAGCGCGCGCTGATGCATTACGAGACCGGCGTGCGTCCGGTCAAGTGGCTGCTCGGCCATAGCGGCACCGGCGATGAGCACCGGCCCAACCCGGCGGCGCGCACCTGCGATCTGATGCTCGTGCTCGAAAAGCGGCCGGAGCACCGCCTCCGCCGCCCGCGTGGCGACGACTGGGAGCTGGTGTGGCGCGGCAGCCGTCCGGGCGACACCAATGAAACCTTTTCGCTGTTCCAGCGGCGCAGCACCAGTGTGGCGGAGGCCCTGCCCGCGCCCGAACCGATCGTGCCGCTGACCGATACGCAGCACCGCGGTCGCCCATAACCCCGGCGCCGTCGGCGCGGCGCGCTTTCCTGCCCTTTCCGATCCATGACTTCCACGCTACGCGTTGCGTTCGCCGGCACGCCCGAGTTCGCGCAGATCGCCCTGGCGGCGCTCCACCAGGCCGGCCTTCCCATCGTCGCCGTGCTGAGCCAGCCGGACCGCCCGGCCGGGCGCGGCATGCATCTGCAGGCCAGCCCGGTCAAGCAGTACGCCGTGTCCCACGGGCTGGGGCCGGTCCTGCAGCCGCCGTCGCTGCGGCGCACCGGCAAGTATCCGCAGGAGGCAGCCGCGGCGATCGACGCGCTGTCCGCCCAGCAGCCGGACGTGATGGTGGTGGCGGCCTACGGGCTGATCCTGCCGCAGGAGGTGCTGGACCTGCCGCGCTTCGGCTGCATCAATATCCATGGCTCGCTGCTGCCGCGCTGGCGAGGCGCCGCGCCGATCCACCGCGCCATCGAAGCTGGTGATGCCGAGACCGGCATTACGCTGATGCAGATGGACGCGGGCCTGGACACGGGCGACATGATCGCCATGGAGCACGTGCCGATCGGCCTGACCGACACCACCGGCACGCTGCATGACACGCTGGCGGCGCTCGGCGGCCGCATGGTGGTGGAGGCGCTCGCCAGGCTGGCGCAGGACGGCAGCCTGCCCGCCACGCCGCAGCCGGCGGAGGGCGTCACCTATGCCGAGAAGATCGCGAAGGAGGAGGCGGCGCTGGACTGGTCGCGGCAGTCGGCCGCGCTGCTGCGGCAGGTCCATGCCTTCAACCCGTTTCCCGGCGCGTCGGCTGAACTGGACGGGGTGAGCATCAAGTTCTGGCAGGCCGAGGCCCTGCCCGACCGGCCCGCCGATGCGCAGCCCGGCGCCGTGCTCGCGGCCGATGCCGATGGCGTGGTGATCGCCTGTGGCGCCGGTGCGCTGCGTGTGACACAGTTGCAGAAGCCGGGCGGCAAGCGCCTGCCCGCGCGCGAGTTCCTGCAGGGTTTGCCGATCCGGCCGGGGCAGCGCTTCGCTTCGCGCGCCTGAATTTCCCGCTGTCTTTCCTGGAAGGATTGCCGCCATGAGTACGCTGGGCATCATCAACCTGCCGGTCTTCATGTTTGCCGTGCTCCTGCTCAACGTGACGCCCGGGCCGGATACCGCCTATATCGTCGGGCGCAGCGTGTCGCAGGGGCGCGCGGCGGGGCTGATGTCGAGCCTGGGTGTGTCGGCGGGGTGCTGCGTGCACGTGCTGGCGGTGGCCTTCGGGCTGACGGCGCTGCTGGCCGCGTCGGCCGTGGCGTTCACGGTGATCAAGGCGATCGGCGCGGCGTATCTGATCTATCTGGGCGGCCGCATGCTGCTGGCGCCGGCCGGGAGCGACGACGCGCCCGTGGCGCAAGCGGTCGCCACTGCCCGCCGTCCGCTGCGCGCGCTGTTCATGCAGGGGTTCCTGACCAATGTGCTGAACCCGAAGGTGGTGCTGTTCTTCCTGTCGTTCTTCCCGCAGTTCGTCGATCCGGGCGCGAGCCACAAGGCGGCGGCGTTTCTGGTGCTGGGGGCGGTGTTCATCGTGATGTCGACGGCATGGAACAGCCTGGTCGCCTGGGTGGCGGCCAGCGTCACGCGCCGGGTGGCGGGCAAGCCGGGCATCAAACGCTGGCTCGACCGCGTTGTCGGGACGGCGTTCATCGGGCTGGGGGCGCGGCTGGCGTTCACGACCCGATGACGCGCGGTTGCGGCGGCCATGGCCGGATGCGGCGAAATACCGCGCAACCCCTTGAATTTTCAGCGCTTAGCGCGATCTAAGAGACTCGAACGTACGGACCCACAGGAGCCACGCCCCCATGTTCAACTGGATCAAGACCTTCATGCTGATGGCAGCGATCACCGCGCTGTTCATCGTCATCGGCGGCATGATCGGCGGACGCAGCGGGATGATGCTGGCGCTGCTGTTCGCGCTGGGCATGAATTTCTTCTCGTACTGGTTCTCCGACAAGATGGTCCTGCGCATGTACAACGCGCAGGAAGTCAGCGAGACCACCGCGCCGCAGTTCTACCGCATGGTGCAGGAGCTGGCGGGGCGCGCCGGCCTGCCGATGCCGCGCGTCTACCTGATCGACGAAGCCCAGCCCAACGCCTTTGCCACCGGCCGCAACCCGGAGCATGCGGCGGTCGCGGCCACCACCGGCATCCTCAACATCCTGAGCGAGCGCGAGCTGCGCGGCGTGATGGCGCACGAACTGGCACACGTGCAGCACCGCGACATCCTGATCTCCACCCTCTCGGCCACCATGGCCGGCGCGATCTCGGCACTGGCCAACTTTGCGGTGTTCTTCGGCGGGCGCGATGAGGAAGGCCGGCCGGTCAACCCGATCGCCGGGATTGCCGTGGCGATCCTCGCGCCGCTGGCGGCATCGCTGATCCAGATGGCGATCTCCCGCGCGCGCGAGTTCGAAGCCGACCGCGGCGGCGCGGTCATCAGCGGCGACCCGCAGGCGCTGGCGTCGGCGCTGGACAAGATCCATTGCTTTGCCGCCGGCATTCCGTTCGCGGCGGCGGAGGCGCATCCGGCCACCGCGCAGATGATGATCATGAACCCGCTGCACGGCGGCGGCCTGGCCAACCTGTTCAGCACGCACCCGGCCACCGAGGAGCGCATCGCGCGCCTGATGCACATGGCGCAGACAGGGACCTATCCGGCCTGAGCCCGCGCTTCCTTTATACTTGCGCCGTCCGCACGAGCCCGCCCACCACGGGCTCGTTGCTTTTCCACCGTCCGCTTTCCGCCGTCGTCGATGCGTCTGCCGCCCGATTCCCTCGCCCATGCCCTGTCGCTCGCCGCTGCCGTCATCGGCCGGTTGCGGCAGGGGACGGCGCTGCCGCAGGCCATCGATGCCGCATGCCCGGGCCAGCCCGGTGCCACGCGTGGCGCGGTGCAGGATCTCGCCTATCGCGCCACACGCTGGCTCGGCAGCGCCGATTGGCTGATCCGCACGCTGATTCCGCGCCCGCCCGCCGAGGGTGCGGCCAACCTGTTGCGCGTGGCGCTGGCTCAGTTGCTCGACACGCCGCAGCCCTATGCACCTTTCACGGTCGTCGATCAGACCGTGCGTGCTGCCTCGGCCGACCCGAAGCTCGCGCACGCCAAGGGCATGATCAACGGGGTGTTGCGGCGTTTCCTGCGGGAGCAGGCGGACCTGACGGCCGCCATGCAGGCCGATCCGGTCGCGGCGATCAACTATCCGGCCTGGTGGATCGGTGCCGTGCGCGAGGCCTACCCCGAGGCGTGGCAGGCCATCCTGGCGGCCGGCAACCGTCGTCCGCCGATGGTGTTGCGCGTCAATCCGAGCCGCGTGCCGGTCGAGGCCTACCTCGCGCGGCTGGCCGAGGTAGGCATCGAGGCTGAACGCATCGGCGCGCAGGCCGTGCGCCTGGCGCGCGCGATGCCGGTGGGCGATCTGCCCGGCTTCGCCGAGGGCGATGTCTCGGTGCAGGATGCGGGCGCGCAACTCGCGGCGGCGCTGCTCGATGTGGCGCCCGGCCAGCGTGTGCTGGATGCCTGCGCCGCGCCGGGCGGCAAGACCGGCCATCTGCTGGAGCTCGCCGACGGCCTGGACGTGGTCGCGCTCGAATCCGATGCCGCGCGCGCCGCGCGCATCGGCGAGAACCTGGCGCGGCTGGGGCAGACCGCCACCGTTTGCGTGGGCGACGCGGCCAAGCCCGATGCCTGGTGGGACGGCCGCCCGTTCGACCGCATCCTGGTCGACGTGCCGTGCTCCGCGGCGGGCATCGTGCGGCGTCATCCGGACATCCGCTGGCTGCGCCGTCCGGCCGATCTGCCTGCGCTGGCCGCGCTGCAGCGGGACATCGTGAGCGCGCTATGGGCATGCCTGAAGCCCGGTGGCAAGCTGGTTTATGTCACCTGTTCGATTTTCCCGACGGAAGGTGAGGCCCAGGCCCGATGGTTTGAAAGCCGTCTGCAAGATGCGATACGATTGCACGCGCCCGGCCAGTTGCTGCCGGCCATGCCCGAGGCGGCTGGCGGCTTCGTTCCTGGCGTCTCATCCCTGCCGCTCGACCACGACGGCTTCTATTACGCGGTGTTCCAGAAACGGCCCTGATGCGACGACCGTTGTGACTGCATTCCTTCGCCCATCGACCTGGCTGCCGGCGGTGCCCCGGTTCCGGCAAGTTCTGCATCGGCTGGTCGTGCTGGGCATGCTGTGCCTGTGGTGGCCGGCCGCGGCGCCGGCGCAGACCATCGAAGTCGGGCGCACGCAGCTGGAATACGCCGACGGGGGCTGGAACCTCTCCGCCGATTTCGATTTCGATCTGCCGGGCAACCTCGAAGATGCCGTCAACAAGGGCATCGCGCTGTATTTCCTCGTCGAGTTCGAACTGATCCGTCCGCGCTGGTACTGGTTCGACGACCATGCCGTCAGCGCGACCCGCGTGGTGCGGCTGTCGTACCACCCGCTCACGCGCCAGTACCGGGTCTCGACCGGTGGTCTGCAGGTGCCGTTCTCGCGGCTGAAGGACGCGGTCGACTTCATGCAGCACGTGCGGGGCTGGCGCGTGTTCGAGCAGCGCGCGGTCAAGGCCGGCGAGGCGGTGCAGGCCGAAGTCCGCATGCGCCTGGATGTGTCCCAACTGCCCAAGCCGTTCCAGATCAACGCCGTCAACACGCGCGACTGGAATCTCGGCTCCGACTGGAAGCGCTTTTCGTTCGTGGTGCCCAACGAACCGGTGCCGCCCGCACAGCCGCCCGCGCCGCCGGCGCAGCTGCCCACGAGCGCGCCGCCCGCCGGTCCGGCGCCGAACCCGGCCGCCTCTCCCGCGTCCGGCACGCTGGGCCTGTCGCCCAATCCGGGCTGGGGCATGGGCGCGGGGTCGGGCAACAATGCGGCATCGCTGCTGCTGGCCCCAGCCAAATGATCTTCGATCGCAGCTACAAGCGCCTGCTGTACCAGGTGGTGGCCGGCACCATCGTCTTCCTGGCGATCGTGCTGGTCGGCCTGCTGGCGGCCGCCTCGGCCAATACCGAGTTCTTCGATCGCTACTTCACCCTGCTCTACAAGGTCAACCTCGTCATCGGCGTGCTGCTGGTGGTGATCATCGGCGGGCTGATGCTGGCGCTGGCGCTGCGCGCGCGCCGCGGTAAGTTCGGCACGCGGCTGATGACCAAGCTGGCGGTGTTCTTCGGCGTGGTGGGTGTGCTGCCGGGCGTGCTGATCTACCTGGTGTCGCTGCAGTTCGTCTCGCGCAGCATCGAGTCGTGGTTCGACGTGAAGGTGGAGTCGGCGCTCGAGGCGGGCCTGAATCTCGGGCGCACCACCATGGACGCATCGCTGGCGGAGTTGCAGAACAAGGGCCGCCTGATCGCCGAGCAGCTTGGCGATGGCTCGATGTCGGCCACCGCCATCACGCTGAACCGGCTGCGCGAGCAATTCGGCGTGCAGGAGGCGACCATCTTCACCGGCAGCGGCCGCGTGGTGGCGACGTCGTCGAACACGTATGACACGCTCGTGCCGGAGTTTCCCAGCCAGGCCGTGCTGGAGCAGGCGCGCACGCCGGGCGGCTATGCCAGCCTGGAAGGCGGCAGCGACAGCGCGGCCGACGGCGAAGCCGCTTCGGCGCCCGCTGCGCGCGCGGGCGGCCGCCGCAGCGATCTGTACCAGCTCCGGGTGGTGCTGGCGCTCGGAACCATGGCGCGCGACGATGCCGCGCTCACGCCCCATACGCCGGTGCGCAAGTGGGCTGGCTCGGGTCTGCTGGCCGATCGCCGTTCGGACGACAGCAGCACGCGCGGCTTTGGCCTGATTGGCGAGGCCGGGCGCGAGGAGCGCTTCCTGCAGCTGGTGCAGCCGGTGCCGCAGGCGCTCGCGCGCAACGCCGACGCCGTGCAGCGGGCCTACCAGGAATACCAGGAGAAGGCGCTCGGCCGCACCGGCCTGCGCAAGATGTACATCGGGACGCTGACGCTGACGCTGTTCCTCGCGGTGTTCATTGCGGTGATGCTGGCGCTGCTGCTCGGCGCGCAGCTGGCGCGTCCGCTGCTGATGCTGCTGCAGGGCACGCGCGAGGTGGCCGAGGGCGACCTGTCGCCCAAGCGCGAGCTCCACACGCGCGACGAGCTCGGCCTGCTGACCCAGCAGTTCAACCAGATGACGCGCCAACTGGCCGATGCGCGCCGTGCCGTGGAGCAGAATCGCGCGGCGCTCGAGCAGTCGAAGGCCTATCTCGAGAGCGTCCTGACCAACCTGACGGCCGGCGTGTTCGTGTTCGATCACCGCTTGGTGCTGCTGACCGCCAACCCCGGCGCCGAGCGGATCTTCAAGCAGCCGTTTGGCGCATGGGTCGGCCAGTCCCTGTCCGGCATCACGCCGCTGCAGGCGTTTGCCGGCACGCTCGAGCATGCCTTCGCCGAGCACGATGTGAGCGCCGCGGCCGGCGGCGCGGCGGCCCACTGGCAGAAGCAGGTGGAGATTCCGCTGGCGGACGAGGACGAGCCCCTCACCCTGCTGGTGCGCGGCACGCGGCTGCCGGGGCCGTCGGTGGACGCGCGCGGTACGGAGCGCGGCTACGTGGTGGTGTTCGACGACATCTCCGACGTGATCTCGGCGCAGCGCTCGGTCGCCTGGGGCGAAGTGGCCCGGCGGCTCGCGCACGAGATCAAGAATCCGCTCACGCCGATCCAGCTCTCCGCCGAGCGCCTGGAGATGAAGCTCTCTCCCAAGCTGACGGACGCCGATGCCGAGGTGCTGCGGCGCGGCGCGACCACCATCGTCAACCAGGTCGCGGCGATGAAGCGCATGGTCGACGACTTCCGCGACTATGCGCGCACGCCGCCGGCCGTGCTGCAGGACCTCGATCTGAACGCGCTGTGTACCGAGGTGCTGCACCTGTACGGCATCGATCACCCGGGCCAGAGCGATCACGCCGTCATCGCGGTCAGGCTGGGCGAAGGCCTGCCGCTCATCAAGGGCGACCCGACGCAGTTGCGGCAGGTCATCCACAACCTGCTGCAGAACGCGCAGGACGCCGTCGCCGACAACGAAGCGGCCGGGCGCCCCGCTGCGCATGTCATGTTGCAAACTGACACGGTAGAATACGACGACGCCTCGGGCGCGCGGCGGCAGGCGGTCCGGCTCGGCATCGCGGATAACGGGACGGGTTTCTCATCCCGCATCCTCAACCGCGCATTCGAGCCGTACGTGACGACCAAAGCCAAGGGCACTGGATTGGGCTTGGCCATGGTGAAGAAGATCATGGACGAGCACGGGGCGCGCATTGAATTGCGCAACCGCCAGTCGGGCACCGACACCGTCGGCGCCCAGGTTTCCATTCTGTTCGTAAAACTTGCCTAGCGCGGTAGGCGATCCCGCCGCACATAGAGGAAAAGCATGGCCACCATCCTCGTTGTCGACGACGAAATGGGTATCCGGGAGTTGCTCTCCGAAATTCTCGGAGACGAAGGACACGTTGTCGAAGTCGCCGAGAACGCGCAGCAGGCGCGCGAACACCGCAACGGCGCCACGCCTGACTTGGTGCTGCTCGATATCTGGATGCCGGACACCGACGGCGTGACGCTGCTCAAGGAGTGGGCCTCGCAGGGGCTGCTGACGATGCCGGTCATCATGATGTCCGGCCACGCCACCATCGACACGGCGGTGGAAGCCACCAAGATCGGTGCGCTCAACTTCCTGGAAAAACCGATCGCCTTGCAGAAGCTGCTGGCTGCAGTGGAGCAGGGCCTGGCGCGCGGCAAGGAAAGGCCGCGCGTCTCGCCGGCGGCACCGCTGGCGGTCGCGGCCGCCAGCGGTGGGGGCAGCGTACCGCTTGCGGCTGCTGCGCAGGGGGCGGTCCTGGCGACGGATCGCGCCGACGTGAACGGTGCGCCGGTGCGCGCGGCCGAGGGCGGCGGCATGCAGTTCTCGTTCGACATGCCGCTGCGCGAGGCGCGCGATCTGTTCGAGCGCGCCTACTTCGAATACCACTTGCAGCGCGAAGGCGGCAGCATGACCCGCGTGGCGGAGAAGACAGGACTGGAGCGTACCCACCTGTACCGCAAGCTCAAGCAACTGGGCGTGGAGCTGTCGCGCAACAAGGGTGAACCGTCGGCCTGATTGGATGATTCGGTGGTGCTTGACGACAAGGGACAAGTGCTGTCATACTTACGTTTCTTTGCTTGGCCCGGTAGCTCAGTTGGTAGAGCAGCGGATTGAAAATCCGCGTGTCGGTGGTTCGATTCCGCCCCAGGCCACCAGAAATACGAAAACCCCAACCAGTTTTGGTTGGGGTTTTTTCTTTTGCGTGTGCGCAATGGAATCGGCTCCAAGGGCGCCATCCCCGCAGCTTCCCCCCCGGGTGCCAGGCACACGTCGTTTTTCCGCGATCCCCTTTACGCTTCACCGCAGCGATGGTTGTGCATGAGACGGCGCGCCTCGATAATTCCGCGGCCTTCCTGTTGTTCAACCGGCTGTTTCAATGTCCAGGCGAAAAGTGTCCGATCGATTGCAAAGCATGAAGCTCCAAATCAACTCCACGTTGATCCAAAACGTCATGTGGGCCCGGATTTGGCGGTTGCTGATCGTCGTCACCGCCGTTTGCGCTTTTGTGCCTTGGCTGCCGGTCATGCCGCAGGCAGGTCTCGACCACTCGTGGGTGCTCGGCATGAATCAAGCCGTCGCGCAGGGGCTGGTTTTCGGGCGCGACATGATCTTTACGTTCGGGCCGTATGCATCCATTTACACAAAATCGTTCCATCCGGCCACCGACCATCTGATGGTCGCCGGGGCATTGTTTCTGGGCCTGATTTACGGTGCCGGGCTCGTCCTGCTGACCCGTGAGCGCGGAGCGCTTCCGTTGGCGGGGCTATGCTTGGCGCTCGCCCTGGTTGCAGGATTGCCCCAGTCGCAGGACACCCTTCTGTTTTCCTATCCCCTGATTGTCAGCCTTTACTGTTTCGGCCTGTCGGACAAGGCAGTCTCGGATCAAAGGGCGAGGAACAGATCGACGATCAGCGTTGTTGTCCTGTTTCTGCCGTTCGGGCTGCTTCCCCTGATCAAGGGGTCGCTGGTCGCCCTGTGTCTGGCGGCTACTGTGTTTGCGGTCATTCGATTGATCAGTCTTGGGCGGCGGGAGTGGGCTATTGCGGCGCCGGTCGCGCAGGTGGTTGCGCTGATCGTCTTTTGGCTGGCGGCGGGACAGCCGCTTTCCGGATTGCCGGGCTACTTTCAATCCATGGCCCAGATCGTTTCCGGGTACACCGAGGCGATGGCATACCCGGGGGCTCCCTCGGAAATCATCCTTTATCTCATTGCCGCCGTTGTCCTGCTGGTATCGGTGTTGCGCGATAGCGGTGAAACCACGATCGGGAAGAGACTCGTACTGCTTTTGCCTTTGGTTGTTTATTTCTTCGTCGTTTTCAAGGCTGCGTTCGTCCGTCATGATGGGCATGCCTTGACGGCGGGTACGTCCATCCTGCTCGCCTCGGCCATCTTGGCTTTCCGGCTGTACAAGCGCAGCTTGTTGTTCGTTCTGTCGGTTTCTTTGGTGACGTGGATCAGCATTGATAGCCGCTATCTCGCGCTCTCGGAGGCGGCCCTGCTGGATGATGCCGTATCGCCTTATTTCTCCGCATGGGCCGGAGCGCAAGCCAGGCTTGCCGACTCCCAGGCGTTGCGCCGCGATTTCGATGCTGCGCTTGCCAAGATCCGCGCTCAGCACGCGCTTCCGCTGCGTGAAGGCACGGCGGACATCTACTCCCATGAGCAGTCTGACCTCATCGCGTCGGGAAATCGCTGGAATCCGCGGCCGGTGCTTCAGAGCTACTCGGCATATACGCCCGCACTGGCTTGGGCCAACCGGGACCACTTGCAGGGGCCTGCCGCGCCGGACACCATTTTCTTCAGGGCTGAAACCATCGATGGCCGCCTGCCCGCTCTGGACGATGGTCCGAGCTGGTTCGCCTTGCTGGGGCACTATCGGCCGGAAAATCTTCAGGGCGGTTTCCTGTCTCTGAGGAAGGAAACTTCTGCGGGGGAGCGGATCCGGTTTGATGCGGCTGGAGAGGGGCGCTTTTCGTTTGATCAGCAGGTGAGCGTTCCTGAGGGACAGGGCCCGGTATTTGTTGAGATCGACGTCGAAAAGAGCCTCGCCGGGAGGGGGATGAACACCCTCTACAAAGTGGATCCGCTGGTGATCGTACTGAATCTCGAAAACGGTGAAATGATGCAGTTCAGGCTGCCTTCCGAGATGGCGCGGTCCGGCTTCATGGTGTCGCCGGTGGTGCTGAGTGCCTCTGATTTTGGGCTCCTGTATGCGAATGCGTATGCGCAGGGCAGCCGGGTCAAGTCTTTCTTCATCCACGCTTTTGGCGGCGACTGGCAATGGAAGAATACGTACACGGTTCATTTTAAAAATGTGACGGTTGCGCCCCGGGCCGGGGCGCTGGCATCGCTGCATTTCAATCAGCCAGTCAAAGCGCCTGCCGGTACCAATATCCATGTCGTGAATCAATGCGAAGGCAGTATCGACACCGTCAATGGCGTGTCACCGTCTTCCGCCGGGTTCTCGGCGCGAGGACTGTTGCAGGTGCGCGGATGGCTCACTGTGCAGGGAGAACAGCAGCGTCTGCCGACAAAACCGCTATTGGTCCTGGGCAATGTGGAGGGTGAGCTTGCCTTCATAGAAACCCGCAGGACGATCCGGCCGGATATCGCTGCGCACTTTGGGAGTGATCTTCTGCAGTGGGCGGGCTATGACGCCATTGCGGATGTTTCCCAGGTGACCGGGGGGCGTGTGCTGGGTTTGGCCTTCGAGCAGAATGGCCAGATTGGAATCTGTCCGCAGTTCGGGGTGGCGGGCCGGTTCAGCGGTGCCGAATAAAGCATTTGAACCGTGCTGGAAAATCGTGCGGGTCACCTGACTGATGTGATGTGCAGATGAGTGATTGCCACATCTGAATTCACGCCCGTTCTTTCAATAAAAACCATTAAAAGTCGACCATCAATCGCTTTTTCGCACTGCAGCTAAGGGAATGACCTAGGCTTTTGTGTGTGTCAATCTGTCGCAGGTCTCGCTATAGTGACTCAACGCAATCAGGCGACACGCGCAAGGAGACATCATGGCACTCGTTGGCACCGGTCACCATTTCCATTTCCACGCTTTCGACGGCATCAGCCGCAAGACGCGGTTGACCTGGCTGCGCAACGCGGCGGCCCTGACGTGCCTGGCAGCGCTCATCGCGACCATGTGGGTGGGCGGCAATCTGTCGGCCCTGATGCATACGCCGATCCTGGATGGCGTTTCGCCGCTGGCGGCGGTGGTTCTGCTGGCGTGCAGCTGCATGGCGATCAGCCTGCTCAGCCTCATCGCCGCGGGGTTCTTCCAGTTCCGCATGGAGCAGCTCGATACGCTGGCGACCGCCTGAGCAGGCGGATATCCGGATCAGAGGACGGAGGCTTCGGCCTCCGTTTTTGTTTGCGCGCGCGGTTGTGGTGGCGCGTGATCCGGCGCCAGCCGGCGGTGTGCCCATCGTTCCTGTTGCCGGTCGTGTGCTGCGGCACCAGCGTTAACTTGACGCGTTTGTTTCAATGTAATAGATTTTGAAACAAATGAATCATGTTGGCCGCCGATGACCTTTGACGAGCTGATGCAGACCCTGCGCGACCGCGCAGCCGACCTGTCGCCGCAGCTGCAGCGGGCCGCGATGTTGCTGGAATCCAACCGGAGCGACATCGCGCTGTTGTCGATGCGCGACCTGGCGCGGCGCTGTGACCTGCCGCCGGCGACCTTCTCGCGGCTGGCGCGGGCGCTGGGCTTCGAGGATTTCGCCGCGCTGCGCGAGGTGTGCGTCAGCCACCTGCGCCAGCAGGCCGAAGGCTATGCCGGGCGCGCGACGGCGTTGCCGAGCACCGGCTCGGACGGGTCGGAGGCCGAGCGCATCGGCGTGGCCGTCGGTGTGCATGTGCAGATGGCGTTTTCGCCGGCCAACCTGGCGGCGCTGGAGGCCGTGGCCGATGCGCTGTGCGCTGCCCGCCGCGTTTTCCTGCTCGGCGCGCGCAGCTGCCTGGCGCTGACCCATGCGTTCGGCTATGCCGCCCAGCTGTTCGACGACAAGGTCACCGTGTGCGCCGGCCATGGCAACACGCTGGCCGATCCGATGCGCTTCTGCGGCCAGGGCGACATTGTCGTGGCCGTGACCTTCGATCCGTACACGCGCGAGGTGATCGAGGCGATGCAGTATGCGCACGCACGCGGCGCCCGCCTCGTCTACCTGACGGACAGCGCGCTTGCGCCCGGCGCGGAACTGGCTTGGCAGCAGCTGATCGCGCCGGTGGCCGTTCCGTCGTTCTTCCATTCGCTGGCGGCGCCGCTGGCGCTGCTCGATGCTCTGCTGATGGCCTGGTTCCGCCGCGCGGGGCCGGCCGCGCTGGCGCGCCTGGCCGACAGCGATGCCCAGCTCAAGCAACAGCAAGCCTATGTACGCAACGCGCGCCGTAGCGAAGCGGCCATCGCCGTGCCCGCGCAGTCCTGACCCAGCCAACCGCCTCAAGCTCCATCGACCATGACGCCCTCCACCACTTCTGTTTTCCATCGCGACCCGCGCAAGACGCTGCCGACCGCCGTCGGCGGCGAAGGCATGATGCTGATCGATGCCGAAGGCAAGCGTTACCTCGACGCCAGCGGCGGCGCGGCGGTTTCGTGCCTGGGCCATGGGCATCCGCGCGTGGTCGAGGCCATCTGCAAGCAGGTGCGCGCGCTGGCCTATGCGCACACGTCGTTCTTCACCACCGCCGTGGCGGAGGAGTTGGCCGCGCGCCTGGCCGCGGCCGCGCCGGGTGACCTGGACCATGTCTATTTCGTCTCCGGCGGCTCGGAGGCCATCGAGGCGGCGCTGAAGCTGGCGCGGCAGTACTTCGTCGAGATCGGCCAGCCGCAGCGCCAGTACTTCATCGCGCGTCGGCAGAGCTATCACGGCAACACGCTGGGCGCGCTGGCGATCGGCGGCAACGCGTGGCGGCGCGAGCCGTTCCTGCCGCTGCTGGTGCCGGCGCACCATGTGTCGCCGTGCTTCGCTTACCGCGAGCGGCGCGACGGCGAGACCGACGCGCAATACGTGCAGCGCCTGGCCGACGAGCTGGACGCCAAGATCGTCGAGCTGGGGGCGGACCGCGTCGCCGCGTTCATCGCCGAGACGGTGGTGGGCGCCACGGCCGGCGCGGTGCCGCCGGTGGCCGATTACTTCCGCAAGATCCGAGCGGTGTGCGACCGCCACGGCGTGCTGCTGATCCTGGACGAGGTGATGTCCGGCATGGGCCGCACCGGCCATCTCTTCGCGTGCGAGGAGGACGGCGTGGTGCCCGACCTGATCGCCATCGCCAAGGGGCTGGGCGGCGGCTACCAGCCGATCGGCGCGATGATCGCCAGCGACCGCATCTATGACGCGATCACGCGCGGCTCGGGCTTCTTCCAGCACGGCCACACCTACATCGGCCATGCCACGGCGTGCGCGGCGGCGCTGGAGGTGCAGAAGGTGATCGCCGAAGAGAACCTGCTCGCCAATGTGCTGGCGCGCGGCGAGCAGTTGCGCGCTGCGCTGCGCGAGCGCTTTGCCGCGCATCCGCACGTGGGCGACGTGCGCGGCCGCGGCCTGTTCGTCGGCGTGGAGCTGGTGGCGGACCGGGGCACCAAGGCGCCTCTGCCGCCCGCGCGCAAGACGCACGCGCGCGTGCGGGCCGAGGCGATGCAGCGCGGCCTGATGGTGTATCCGATGGGCGGCACCATCGACGGCCAGCGCGGCGACCACATCCTGCTGGCGCCGCCGTTCATCGCCACCGCGCAGGACATCGACGCGATCGTCGCGCGCCTGGGCGACGCGGTCGAGGCGGCCACCGCCAACGCGCTGGAGGCGGCATGACGCTGCCGCTGTCCATCGCCGTCGCGCCCAACGGTGCGCGCAAGACCCGCGCCGACCATCCCGCGCTGCCGATCACGCCGGACGAGCTGGCCGCCTGCGCCCGCCAGTGCGTCGATGCCGGCGCGGCGATGCTGCATCTGCATGTGCGCCGCGCCGACGGCACGCACAGCCTGGAGCCCGACGACTACCGCCCGGCCATCGCCCGCGTGAAGCAGGCGGTGGGTGATGCGCTGGTGATCCAGATCACCACCGAGGCGGTCGGCATCTACGGCCCCGCGCAGCAGATGGCGTCGGTGCGCGCGCTGCGGCCGGAGGCGATTTCCGCTGCGCTGCGCGAACTGGTGCCGAATGACGTGAATGCGGCCGCGCACGAGGCCGAGGCAGCGCGCTTTTTCGCCGAGCTGGCCGCGGCGCGCACGGCCATCCAGTACATCCTCTATTCCGACGACGACGTGGTGCGCTACCGCGACCTGCGCGCGCGCGGCGTGCTGCCCGATGCGCCGCACTGGGTGCTGTTCGTGCTCGGCCGCTACAGCGCGGGGCAGCGCTCCGAGCCGGCCGACCTGCTGCCCTTCCTGCGCGCCTGGGCCGACGGCGGCGAGCTCACCGCCGGCGTGCCGTGGGCCATGTGCGCCTTCGGGCCGCGCGAGGCCGATTGCGCGCTGGCCGCCGCGCTGCTGGGCGGCCACGTTCGGCTCGGCTTCGAGAACAACATGGCGTTGCCCGACGGCAGCCCCGCGCCCGACAACGCCGCGCTCGTGGCCCACTTCCGCCGCCATACCGATGCGCTGCACCGGCCGCTCGCCAGCGCGGCCGACCTGCGCGCGTGGTTTGCCCGCTAGCGCACGTACCGCTTTCTCACCTCGATCCCATCCCTTAGACGGCACAAGCCGCGCCACGCAACCATTGGAGGAATCATGCGTTTCACCCTTCGCTGTATCCCGCTCGCGCTGGCCGGCGCGATCGCTGCGTCCGTCCTGCCCGCGCAGGCCGAGGCGCTCGACGGCACGCTCAAGAAGATCCAGGACAGCAACACCATCCTGATCGGCGTGCGCGAATCGTCGATTCCGTTTTCGTATCGCGACAGCAAGAACCAGATCATCGGCTTCTCGGCCGACCTGTGCTCGCGCGTGATCGATGCGGTCAAGCAGAAGGTCGGCAAACCGGACCTGCAGGTGCAGCAGATTCCCGTCACCTCGCAGAACCGCACGGCGCTGGTGCAGAACGGCTCGGTGGACCTGGAGTGCGGCGTGACCACGCACCTGAAGTCGCGCGAGCAGCAGACGGCGTTCTCGACCACCTTCTTCATTGCCGCCACGCGCCTGCTGACCAGCACGCATTCGGGCGTGAAGGACTTCCCGGATCTGGCCGGCAAGTCGGTCATCACCAATGCCGGCACCACGTCGGAGCGCATCCTGCGCAAGATGAACGACGAGAAGAAGATGAACATGAACGTCATCAGCGGCAAGGACTACGGCGAGTCTTTCCTGACGCTGCAGAGCGGCCGCGTGCAGGCCTTCATGATGGATGACGTGCTGCTGGCCGGCGCGCGCACGCTGGCGCAGAAGCCGGCCGACTGGGTCGTGACCGGCACGCCGCAGTCGTTCGAGGCCTACGGCTTCATGCTGCGCAAGGA
This sequence comes from Ralstonia nicotianae, assembly GCF_018243235.1. NCBI lineage: Bacteria > Pseudomonadati > Pseudomonadota > Betaproteobacteria > Burkholderiales > Burkholderiaceae > Ralstonia > Ralstonia nicotianae. Next base: position 3,520,713 of record NZ_CP046674.1, on the reverse strand, counting down.
TGATCCCCAGTTCAAGAAGCTGGTGGACGACACCCTTACCGGCGTCATGAAACGCGGCGAGATCAGCACGCTGTATGCCAAGTGGTTCGAGAAGCCGGTGCCGCCCAAGGGCGTCAACTTCGGCTTCCCGATGAGCGAGCAGCTCAAGGCGCTGTACACCAGTCCGAACGACACGCCGTTCGAGTAAGCATCAGAGGCCGGCCTGCGCGACGGCCTCGATGCGGGCCACGTGCACGGCCTGCTTGATGTGCGCGGGGTTGTCGGCGTAGCGCTTGGCGACGGCGCCGGCATCGATCGATGCGGCGGCCTGCAGGGCCCGCAGCAGCCGCTCGGGCTGCGGGTAGTCGCGCTGCTCGAAGCCCAGGCGGCCGCGCGCGTCGGCCTCGCACGCCAGCAGCGCCTGGCGGAAGCGCTCGGGTTTGCGCAGCGCGTCGCAGCGCTCCAGCAGGCGCACCAGCGCGGTGGCGTCGAACCCGTCGCTGCGGTGGATGTTGCCGTGCTCGCGCGCCACCATGATGGCCAGGTCGCGGCAGTCGGTGGGCACGCGCAGGCGCCGGCAGATCTCTTCGATCATCGGCAGGCCGCGCGCTTCGTGGCCGACGTGGCGCGGCAGGATGTCGGCGGGCGTGGTGCCCTTGCCGAGATCGTGCACCAGCGCGGCAAAGCGCACCGGCAGCGGCGTGTCCATGGCGGCGGCGGTGTCGACGACCATCATGGTGTGCACGCCGGTGTCGACCTCGGGGTGATAGTCGGCGCGCTGCGGCACGCCCCACAGCCGGTCGAGCTCGGGCAGCAGGCGGACCAGCGCACCGCAGTCGCGCAGCACGGCGAACAGGCGCGACGGCCGCGCCTCCAGCAGCCCGCGCGCCAGTTCCTGCCAGACCCGCTCGGGCACCAGCGCGTCCACCTCGCCGGCCTCGGCCATGCGCTGCATCAGCGCGCGGGTCTCGGGGGCGACGTGGAACTCGGCGAAGCGCGCGGCAAAGCGCGCCACGCGCAGGATGCGCACCGGGTCTTCGACGAAGGCCTCGGAGACGTGGCGGAAGGTGCGCGAGGCGAGATCCGCCTGCCCGCCGTACGGGTCGATGACGGGGCCGACCAGCGCGCCGTCCTCCGCCACGCGCTGCGCCATCGCGTTGATGGTCAGGTCACGGCGGATCAGGTCGTCTTCGAGCGTGACGTCGGGGGCGTAGTAGACCGAGAAGCCCTTGTAGCCGGCCGCCGTCTTGCGCTCGGTGCGCGCCAGAGCGTACTCGGCCTGCGTGCGCGGGTGCAGGAAGACCGGGAAATCCTTGCCCACGGTGCGGAAGCCGCGCGCCTCCATCGCCTCGGGCGTGGCGCCGACGACGACGTAGTCGCGGTCCTGCACGGGCAGGCCCAGCAGGGTGTCGCGAATGGCGCCGCCCACGGCATACACGTCGAGCCCGTGCGTGGCCGGATCGACGATGGCGTCACCGGCCGATGCTGCGTGTTGCGTCATTGGTTGGCGGCGACCAGCGTGTCTTCGTCCAGCGCGGTCCGGTAGGGTTCATCGTCGGCCAGGAAGTCGTGTTCGCCGCGCGCGCTCTCGATCCATTCCTGCATCGCGCTCAGGTTGAGGATGTGATCGGCATAGGCCTTGGCCAGCTCGGGCAGGCGTACGCCGTACGTGGCGAAGCGGCTGACGACCGGCGCATAGAAGGCGTCCGCCACCGTGAAGTGGCCGAACAGGAACGGGCCCTCGGCGGCGTATTTCTGGCGCAGCTCGGTCCAGATCTGGGCGATGCGGTCGACGTCGCGCTGCACGGCGACGTTCCAGCCCATGCCCGGTAGCACGGCGGTCACGTTCATCGGCATCTGGCCGCGCAGGGCGGTGAAGCCGGTGTGCATCTCGGCACAGATCGAACGGGCATGCGCACGCGCCTTCGGATCTTCCGGCCACAGGCGCGCGCGCGGAAAGCGCTCGGCGAGCGTCTCGCAGATCGCCAGCGAATCCCACACGGTGAGGTCGCCGTCGACCAGCACCGGCACGCGGCCGGCCGGCGAGTAACGGCGGACCTCCGCGGCAAAGCTCTCCGAGCCCAGGCGCAGGCGGATCTCCTCGAACGGAATGCCGGCCTGCCGGGCCAGCAGCCAGGGGCGCAGCGACCACGACGAGTAGTTCTTGTTGCCGATCACCAGTTTCATGTTTCCCGTCCTTGGAGCGTGTTGTTGTGGGGGCCGCGCGACCGGGGATCGCCGCCGATCGGGCATGGCGGCGGGCGGCCCCGGGGAGCGGATCATTCTAGCCCTGCGATGCTGCGCGGCCAAACGAATCCGTTTGCCCACGGTTGTGAAATGGGCTCACTACGCCACGCCACCGGCAGGGCGGCGTGGCCCTAGCGATGGGCACGCGCCCGCGCATCGCCGAGCCTGCCGTTGGGGCCGCGCCCAGCCAGGGTCGCGGTCATCACGGCTTCCATGCCCAGCGGGTGGATGTCGAGCTCCGGGGCGATCGGCTCGGCGCTGATGTTGTCGATGCGCATGGAGTCGAGGTTGTCGCGCGAGAGCGGCGAGCCGGGCAACTGCTCGAACAGCGTGGCCTGCAGGCGGCCCATGGCATCCGACAGCGGCACGATCCAGCGCGGGTGGCCGCTGGCCGTGCCGGCGAAGCGCACCAGCTCGGCCAGCGTGTAGACGCGCGGGCCGACCAGCGGATAGACGTGGCCGAAGGTGGCCGGGTTGTCCAGCGCGTGGGCGAACGCCGCGGCCACGTCATCCACGTACACGGGCTGGAAGCGCGCCTCGGCGCGGGCCAGCGGCACGAACGGCGCGAGGCGCTGCAGGCGCGCGAACAGGTTGAGGAAGTGATCGCCGGGGCCGAACACGACGGACGGGCGGAACACCGTCCAGTCCAGGTCGCTGCCGGTGACGATGCGCTCGCCGTCGCCCTTGCTGCGCTGGTACATCGATGGGCCGGCCGGATCGGCGCCCAGCGCGCTCATGTGCAGCAGGCGCTTCACCCCATGGCGCCGGCAGGCGTCCACCACGCGGCGCGGCAGGTCGACATGGGCGCGGCGGAAGGCTGGGCCGTAGGGCGCGGCGCGCACGTCCTGCAGGACGCCCACCAGGTTGATCACGGCGCAGTGTTCGCCGCCGCCCTCGGTGAGCGCGAGGAACAGTGCATCGAGGGCGTCGTCGGCGTGCACGTCGGCTTCCATCACGTCCACGCGCGGCAGCAGCGTCAGGTTGTGTGCCCGGGCAGATTCCGCGTCGCGGGTCGGCACGATGACGCGGCCGTCGGGCAGTCCGGGCGCGGCAAAGGTTTCGGTGACGAGGCGCGACAGCAGCTGGGTGCCGATGAATCCGGTGCCGCCCAGCACGAGCAGGTTGGAGGTTCGCATGATCGTGTTCCGGAGGGAAGGAACAGAAAAACAATAGGCCGCGCGCGCCGATACCGACAAGGCGCGCGTCAGGCACCGCGTGATCGCCATGGCGCATCTGTGCGCGGGCAAAAAAAAACGCCCGCAGCAGGTGCGGGCGCGGCGATGCGATGGCGGTGCGGCCTACGGCAGATCGTCCGGCGTCACGGCCTCGGGCGCGACCTTGCCCAGGCGGTCTTTCAGCGATTGCGGCCGGCCGGTCAGCAGGGCACCGTAGTAGGTGGCGTTCGACAGTACGTTCTTCACGTAGGTGCGGGTCTCGTTGAAGGGGATGGTCTCGGCGAAGATCGCGCCTTCCACCGGGCGCGTCAGCGTGGAGCGCCAGCGCTTGGGCCGGCCGGGGCCGGCGTTGTAGCCGGCGGTGGCCAGCGTCATCGAGCTGTCGAGGTCGGTCAGGATCATCGACAGGTAGCTGGTGCCGAGCAGCACGTTGGTATCGATGTCGCTCATCTGCGAGGGACGGAAGGCGGGCAGGCCGATCTTCTTGGCGACGCGCTTGGCGGTCTCGGGCATCACCTGCATCAGGCCCGATGCGCCCACCGAGGAGCGCGCGTCCATGATGAAGCGCGATTCCTGGCGGATCAGGCCGTAGGTCCAGGCGACGTCCAGGCCGACGGCATCGGCGTTGCGCTCGACCACGTTGCGGAACGGCATCGGGAAGCGCAGCGAGAAGTCATGCTCGTTGCGGGTCTTGTCGGCCGAGTTGACGGTGCGGTCGAGCATGCCGAGCTTGCGGCCATACTCCGCCGCCGCCAGCAGCTCGCGGTCGCTCATGTTGCGCAGCTCCCAGTTCCACTCGCGGTTGCCCTCGAAGCGCAGGTTCAGGTCATACAGCCGCTTGGCGCGGCCGAAGCCCGGATGGTTGCGGCCCATCGGGTCGATCTCGGCATCGGTCACGGCCGTGCGCTGCGGCACGGTGATGCGCTGGCCGAGCTCTTCCAGCGCCAACTGGCCATAGAAGTTGAACTGCCCGGCGATCGACTGGAACTGCTGCTTCGCGTCCTCGTTGCGGCCGTCGGCCTTGAGCGCACGGCCGTACCAGTAGGTCCAGGCCGGATCGCGGCTGCGCAGCGGCGCGCGCATCGAATCGATGGCCTGGCGCACCATCTTCCAGTCGCCGGCGCGCAGGGCGGTGCGCACGCGCCATTCCTGCGAGTCGTCCGACAGCCAGGCGTCGCCGCCCAGCGTCATCTGGCGGCGGTAGGCGTCGAGCGCATCGGGCGTCTGCTTCTTGGCGGCGTACTGGCCGATCACGCCCCAGCCCGCGCCCTGCTCTTCCTTCGACAGGCCGCCGCTTTGCGCCATCAGGTAGGCGGTGGCCTGCGACGGGTCGCTGCGCGCCATGCGCGTGACGTTGGCGAGCGTATCGTTGTCGACCCGGTCGCCCTCCGGCAGCATGGCGGCGATGCGCGCGGCCTGCGTGATGAGGTTCTGCTCCAGCGACAGCCGCGCCGCGAAGGCGACGTCGGCGCGCGCGAGCTGGCCGGACTGGGCGAGATAACCGATCAGGTCGACGCAGCCCTCGCCGTAGCCCTTGGGATCGGACAGGGTGTTGCGCGCGTCGGCGGCCACGTTCTGGCCCTTCATTGCGCGCGACAGCAGCGCGTAGCACTCGACCTGGGTGTCGTCCTTGAGCACGAACTGCGGGTATTCGGCGTCGAAGGTGGCCCAGTCGCGCTTCTTGCCGAGCACCAGCAGCCAGTCGTTGCGCAGGCGGTCGGCGATGGCCTCGCCCTTGTAGCGCTGCAGGAACGAGCGGATCTCGTCTTCCGGCGCATCTGTGCGCGCGTAGCCGCTGGCGTCGAACAGCTGCGGCTTGATGCGGAAATACTGGACGTAGGATGGGATCGGGTAGTCGGACAGGCTGTCCGCGAGCTCCCAGCTGCGGGCCACGTCGTTGCGGCGCGCGGCGTTGCGCAACTCGACGAAGGCATCGTCCGGATTGGCCGGAATGACCTGCAGCGCCGGCCGCTTGCCGGCCACCGCCAGGGGCACCGGCCCCACCGCGCCCATGCCGATCACGCCCGCGAAAGCCAGCGCCACCGCGCGATATACTGCCTTGCCCTTCACTGTCATTTCCTGCCCCATCACCGTTACGGTGCGCTGATTATCCCATGCCATCCTTCGGCAACCCGCACGATCCGGCCCACCCGACCACACCGGTCGAATCGCGCCGCGCCCTGCGCGCCATGCTGCTGCACGCGCGCGCCGCGCTGCCGGACCGGGTCGCGCACGACGGCGCGCTGGCCCGCCACCTGGGCGGGCTGCTGCATGCCCTGCCCGTCCGGTGCCTGGCGGCCTACTGGCCCACGCAGGGCGAGTTCGACGCGCTCGGCGTGCTGGGTCACTGGCTGGCGGCCGACACGGCGCGCCGCGCGCTGCTGCCCGTGGTGACTGACAAGTTTTCACCGCTGCAGTTTCGGCGCTGGACGCCCGATTGCGAAATGGCGCCGGGCGCCTACGGCATCCCCATCCCCCGCGCGGGCGAGGCTGAGACGCCCGATGCCCTGCTGGTGCCGTGCGTGGGCTTCGATGCGCACCGCTATCGCATCGGCTACGGCGGCGGCTTCTACGACCGCACGCTGGCCGCGCTGCATGCCGCGGGGCACCGGCCGCGCACCATCGGCATCGCCTTCGAAGCCAACCGGCTGGAGTCGATCGCGCCGCAGCCGCACGATATCGCGCTCGACTGCATCGTGACCGAGCACGGCGTGTTCTGACGCGCGGCCGCAAGCCCGCCTGGGACGGCCGGTTCTTCCCCCGTCCGGATCGTTGCATGGTGATGCGCGCGGGTGTCGCGGCACTGGCGGATCAGCGCTTGGCGCGTGCCGTGGTCTTCCTGGCGGGGGCCTTCTTCTTCGCACCGGCCTGCCCGGCGGCGGCGGACTTGGCCGGCGCGCGCTTCGGCCTGGCGGCTTTGGCGTTCGCCGCGCGCCGCGCGGCTTCGATGGCCAGGCGGACCCAGTCGCGCAGCGGCTGGCCGCCGTCGAGCGCATCGGCCGGCGTGCTGAGGTAGCCGGTCATGGTGATGGTGCGGCCTTCGCGCTCGTACTGGAACGGGGTGCCGCCCTCGGCAGCGAAGCGCGCACGCGTGGCATCGTCCACGCGCAGGTAGCAGGTGCCCCGGATCACCAGCGCGAAGACGATGTCGTCGTGATACAGCCCCGCCCCGCCGAACATCCGGCGCGCGCGGATCTCGCCGATCTGCGCGGCCAGCGGCTGCAGTTCGTCCAGCAGCCAGGCGATCAGCGGGTCGGGGGCGGTTGCCATGGCGTGCGCTACAGCCCCAGCCGCTGCCAGATCGCGCGCGTGGCGGCGGCCGCGTTGAGCGTGTAGAAATGCAGGCCCGGTGCGCCCCCCGCGAGCAGCCGGTCGCACAGCGCCGTCACCACGTCCAGGCCGAAGGCGCGGATCGATTCGCGGTCGTCGCCGAAGCTCTCCAGCCGCTTGGCGATCCAGCGCGGGATCTCCGCGCCGCACATCTCCGAGAAGCGCATCAGCTGCGACGAATTGGTGATCGGCATGATGCCCGGCACGATGGGCACATCCACGCCCAGCTTGCGCGCGTCGTCGACGAACTGGAAGTAGGCGTCGGCGTTGAAGAAGTACTGCGTGATGGCGGAGTTGGCGCCGGCCTTGACCTTGCGGGCGAAATTCTCCAGGTCCTGGCGCGACGAGCGTGCCTGCGGGTGGTACTCGGGATACGCCGCCACCTCGATGTGGAAGGTGTCGTTCATCTCCTTGCGGATGAACTCGACCAGCTCGTTGGCGAAGCGGAACTCGCCGATCTCGCCCATGCCCGAGGGCATGTCGCCGCGCAGCGCGACGATGCGGCGGATGCCGTGCTCACGATACGTGTCGAGGATGGCGCGGATGCTCTCGCGCGACGAGCCCACGCACGACAGGTGCGGCGCGGCCTCGATGCCTTCGCGCTGGATCTCCACCACGGCGTCGAGCGTGCCCTGCTGCGTGGTGCCGCCCGCCCCGAAGGTCACGGAAATGAAGCGCGGCTTGAGGGGGCTGAGCTGCGCGCGCGTGTTGCGCAGCTTCTCGGCGCCTTCCGCCGTCTTGGGCGGGAAGAATTCGAAACTGAATTGACGGTCTTGCATAACGGAGATGTGCTCAATCGCGCAGCAGCAGGCTGGAGAGCAGCCACGAGATCACGCTGTACAGCACCGAGCCCAGCAGTGCCGCGCCGAAGCTGGCCACATGGAAGCCTGCCAGCACGTTGCCGACAAACATGAACAGCAGTGCGTTGATGACGAAGATGAACAGCCCGAGCGTGAGGACCGTCACCGGCAGGGTGAGGATGACCAGGATCGGACGGATCAGCGTATTGACGAGGCCCAGCACCAGCGCCGCGATCAGCGCGGAGGTGAAGCCGTTGACGTGGATGCCGTTGAGCAGGTAAGCAACAAGAAGCAACGCCAGCGCGTTGATGACCCAGACAGCGAGCAGTCTCATGGTGAGCCTCGGGTTGAATGCCGCCGCCGGCGCGGGATGCACCGGCGGGCGGATACTGCGGGCAGCTTAATAGCGATAGTGGTCGGCCTTGTACGGGCCTTCCTTGCTCACGCCGATGTAGGCGGCCTGTTTGTCGGTCAGCACGGTCAGCTGCGCGTTCAGCTTCTTGAGCTGCAGGCGCGCGACCTTCTCGTCGAGATGCTTGGGCAGCGTGTAGACGCCCACCGGGTACTTGCTCGAGCCCTTCTGCGCCTCGGTCCACAGCTCGATCTGGGCGATGGTCTGGTTGGCGAACGAACTGCTCATCACGTACGACGGATGGCCGGTGGCGCAGCCCAGGTTCACCAGGCGGCCCTTGGCCAGGATGATGATCTTCTTGCCGTCGGGGAAGATCACGTGATCGACCTGCGGCTTGATCTCTTCCCACTGGTACTGCTCGACCGAGGCGATGTCGATCTCGTTGTCGAAGTGGCCGATGTTGCAGACGATGGCCTGGTCTTTCATCTTGGCCATGTGGTCGTGCGTGATGACGTGGTAGTTGCCGGTGCAGGTGACGAAGATGTCGCCGTGCTCGGCGGCGTAGTCCATGGTCACCACGCGGTAGCCTTCCATGGCGGCCTGCAGCGCGCAGATCGGGTCGATTTCGGTCACCCACACCTGCGCCGACAGCGCGCGCAGCGCCTGCGCCGAGCCCTTGCCCACATCGCCGTAGCCGGCCACGACGGCCACCTTGCCGGCGATCATCACGTCGGTCGCGCGCTTGATGCCGTCGACCAGCGATTCACGGCAGCCGTACAGGTTGTCGAACTTGCTCTTGGTGACCGAGTCGTTGACGTTGATGGCCGGGAAGCGCAGCTCGCCGCGCTGGGCCATCTGGTACAGGCGGTGCACGCCGGTGGTGGTCTCTTCGGTCACGCCCTTGATGGCGTCGAGGTTGCGGCTGTAGAACGTCGCGTCCTTGGCCAGCTTTTCCTTGATCGCGGCGAACAGGAAGGTTTCTTCCTCGCTGCCCGGCTTGGCGATCACCGAGGCGTCCTGCTCAGCCTTGGCGCCCAGGTGCAGCAGCAGCGTGGCGTCGCCGCCGTCGTCCAGGATCATGTTGGGTGTGCCGCCGTCGGCCCATTCGAAGATGCGGTGCGTGAAGTCCCAGTATTCCTTGAGCGACTCGCCCTTGAACGCGAACACCGGCGTACCCGATGCAGCGATGGCGGCGGCGGCGTGGTCCTGCGTCGAGAAGATGTTGCACGAGGCCCAGCGCACGTCGGCGCCGAGCGCCTTGAGCGTCTCGATCAGCACGGCGGTCTGGATGGTCATGTGCAGCGAGCCGGCGATGCGCGCGCCCTTGAGCGGCTGGCTCGCGGCAAATTCGTCGCGGATCGCCATCAGGCCCGGCATTTCGGTCTCGGCGATGGCGATTTCCTTGCGGCCCCAGTCGGCCAGCTTGATGTCGGCGACGAGGTAGTCGTGTTTCAGATCGGTCACAGCGTTCATGGATCACTCCGGAAAAAAGGTGACCGCACGCTGGGGAGATCGCCCGGCCGCGGGTTGCGCGGGTGCCGGTGGAACGGGGCCGATGCCCCGGATGGATACGCTCTCGCCATCGTGTCAGCCACGATAGTGCGAGCGCCGTTTGAACTTCCGAGCCTGGCGGCCGGGCGGATGCCGGTCCGTTGCAACGCTCCTCGGAATGGGCTGGATTGTAGCGGAATCCCGCGCTGTGCGGCAGGTGCCGGAGCGTGTCAGTGGCGTTGAGCGCATAGGGCTTCCAGCTTTTGGAAATCGATCGGTGCAGCGACCTCGAAGGCCATTCCGGAGAAAACCGCCAGGACGGCGCTATTCGCCGCGGTGGTGCGGAATTCCACTGGTGAGATGAGCTCGACTGTCTCTCGATTCCTGAACTCCAATCTGCCAAGCGGTTTCGGAAATGCCACGGCAACCTGATCCAATGGAATTTGCCGTTTTGCAGTCAGCGTTGCCATGCCTGGCAACAGCCCGTTCAGCATTGGCGAGGCGATGCACTGCCGGGCAGGCGAACCGTCCGAAAATGTCACCTGGACGGCAAATCGATCGGCAGGTTTCGTTCTTTGCGCCGTCACCGTCAGGCGATGTGTCGCGTATGTGATGGACATGATTTCCTCGTCAAGGATGCTGAGGGCATCCGTCCCCGGATCGATAACATGCGACGTGGGATGGGCGGCACTGAATGCCCAATGGGCGACCCCTGCGCCGATCAGGCATCCCACCAGCAAGGCAACGCCAATCATGAGAAATCGCTTCATGGCGGTGATCATGAAACCTGGACGATGGTGCCGATGGATGCCCATGCAAACAGGGCTTTGGCGTCTGCCTCGGCCAATCGAACACAACCGTGCGAGCCGAACCATTCGCTGATGTTGCCGCGAGCTGCGCGTATCAGGGCGAGCGGGGCAACGCCATGGTATTGGTGCAGGGCTTTGCCGTCATTTGTGAAAAACAATGCGTAGTCCATTTGAACGTCGTATGCGCGGCTGCGATGGGACTCGGCCTTCCAGAGCACTCTGAAGATACCCCGGTCGGTCGGATGATCCCGATCGCCGCTGACGCATTCAAACCGAAACACCCGATTGTTGGAATCAAATGCCTCAACGATCTGCGATGTCAGATTAACTTTGATGGTTTTTAGCGTCCTTGGCGCCTTCGGCCGAGATTTGGTGCTCGGCTTTTTTGTTGGCGTGGGTATGGATTTTCTTTCGGCGCATTTGTTTGTGGGCGAAGGATTTTACGTCGCTGAATGGGGGTGAATAATGATTGTTGTGAAATGATAATGGTGGACGATTTTTTGTTTCATCAACTTCGATCGCGAGAGGTTCGCCCGCAGCGAGGCGTGGTGCTGGTCATGAGAAGGCAGCCGGTTTCGCCCATGGAGGCGCCGAGAATTGACCGCGAATCGCGCATGCAGGCTCGGGCGTGGTGCCCTTGCTTTATGGATCTGTCAATGAGCAGTTGCCGCGCAGACCTTTCGATCCGGTTAGGAAGCGGCGAACCACCATCACGGTGGTGCCACATGCATTGACCACAGTGGCGCCCATTGCAACGGGAGCCAACGATGCACCGACTTTCCCTTCTGTCCGTCGCCGCGCTGGCCGCGCTTGCCCTCGTGGCATGCGGCAGCGACGGCACTTCCACCGGCGTCGCCACGCCGGATGCCGGCGCGATCACCACCGGCCCGACCAGGAACGTGGTGTTCTTCCTCGGCGACGGCATGGGCCTGGCCACCATGACCGCCGCGCGCATCTACAAGGTGGGCGAGGATGGCGAGCTGACCATGGACACGCTGCCCGAGACCGGCTTCGTGCGGACCTTCTCCAACAACGCGCAGGTGACCGACTCCGCGCCGTCGATGTCGGCCTACATGACCGGCGTGAAGATGAACAACGAGGTCATCTCCATGTCGCCGGACACGGCGGCGTTCGATGCGGGCGGCAAGGACTACGTGTCCGGCGCCGACAGCACCTGCCCGGCCGGCGGCAACGGCAAGCCGGTGACGACGCTGCTGGAGCTGATGAAGGCCGCGGGCTACGGCACGGGCGTGGTCACCACCACGCGCGTCACGCATGCCACGCCGGCGGCCACCTACGCGCACATCTGCCACCGCGACGGCGAGAACACCATCGCCGCGCAGCTGGTGCCGGCCGGCGCGGGCTACAACGCCGCGCTGGGCGATGGCGTGGACGTGGTGTTCGGCGGCGGCCGCAAGCACTTCCAGCCGTCCGCCGCGGGCGGCGCGCGCACCGACGGCCGCGACCTGGTGGCCGAGCTGAAGGCGGCCGGCTACCGCTACGCCGGCAACAAGGCCGAGTTCGATACGCTGTCGGCCGGCGACAGCAAGGTGGTGGGCCTGTTCACCAGCAGCCACATGGCCTATGACCTGGACCGCGATGCGGCCAAGGAGCCGAGCCTGGTCGAGATGACCACCAAGGCCATCGACGTGCTGGCCGCCAAGAAGAAGGGCTTTTTCCTGATGGTGGAAGGCGGCCGCATCGACCACGCGCTGCACGAGACCACGGCGCGCAAGGCCCTGCAGGACACGGTGGCGTTCGATGCCGCCATTCGCGGCGCGCTGGACAAGCTCAGCACGATCGACCCGGGCCTGAAGAACACGCTCGTCGTCGTCACCGCCGACCACGACCACACGCTGGTGCTCAACGGCTACGCCAAGCGCACCGGCCCCACCAGCGACAGCAATCCGGGCGTTCTCGGCCTGCTCAAGAGCTACGTGAACGGCGCCACCGCCACCGACGTGGGCGGCAATCCGTACACCATCCTCGGCTTCGGCACCGGCGAGAACCGCCCGGCCGCGCGCACCGCGCTCACCGACGCGGCCGTCTACGACAAGGCCTACCACCAGGAAGCCGTGATCCCGACGTCGGCGGGCGGCGAGACGCACGGCGGCACCGATGTCTTTGTCGGCGCGCGCGGCCTGGGCGCGGAGCGCTTCACGGGCGTGATGGACAACACCGAGGTCTTCGGCCTCATCAAGCAGGCCGTCGGCCTGTGACACTCGACGGAACACTGCCATGACCAAGCAATCGAACCGCATCCTCCGCGCCGGCGCGCTCGCGCTGGCGGCGGCCGCAGCGTTGCCCGTGCTCCCGGCCCGCGCGGCCGGCGAGGCCAGGAACGTGATCTTCTTCCTGGGCGACGGCATGGGCCCGACCACCGTCACCGCCGCGCGCATCTACAAGGCGGGCGAGGCCGGCCAGCTGACCATGGAGTCGCTCAAGCGCACCGCGCGCATCAAGACCTACTCCAACGACGCGCAGACCACCGACAGCGCCCCATCGATGTCGGCCTACATGACCGGCGTGAAGATGAACAACGAGGTCATCTCGATGTCGGCCGACACCAAGGCCAGCGACAGCGCCGGCAAGGGCTACGTCAGCGGTGCCGATACCACCTGCCCCGCCGGCAACGGCACCCCGGCGACCACGCTGCTGGAGCTGGCGAAGGCCGCCGGCAAGTCGGTCGGCGCGGTGACCACCACGCGCGTCACGCATGCCACGCCGGCCGCCACGTATTCGCACCTCTGCCACCGCGACGGCGAGAACCAGATCGCCGCGCAGGGCGCGCCGGGCAACGCGCTGTACAACGCCGCGCTGAAGGACGGCCTGGACGTGCTGCTGGGCGGCGGCCGCCGCCACTTCCTGCCGCAGGGCACGGCCGGCAGCAAGCGCACCGACACCACCGACCTGATCGCCCAGTTCCAGGCCGCCAGCTACACCTACGTGTCGACCGGCACGCAGCTGGCGGCGGTCGACCCGGCCGCGACCACCAGGCTGCTCGGCCTGTTCAATCTCGACCACATGAACTATGAGCTGGACCGCGTGAACAAGCGTGTGGACGAGCCCAGCCTGGCCGACATGACGGAGAAGGCCATCCGCATCCTGCAGAAGAACGGCAACGGCTACTTCCTGATGGTCGAGGGCGGCCGCATCGACCACGCGCTGCACGGCACCAACGCCAAGCGCGCGCTGGAAGACACCGTCGCCTTCGACGAGGCCATCAAGCGCGCGCTGTCGCTGGTCGACCGCGGCAACACGCTGATCGTCGTCACGGCCGACCACGACCACACCATGACGATCAACGGCTACGCGCATCGCGGCAATCCGATCCTCGGGCTGTCCACCGACCTCAAGACCCGCCAGCCGCAGCTGGCCGCCGACGGCCTGCCCTACACCACCCTGGTGTTCGGCAACGGCGGCAACACGCGCAAGGCGACGCGCGACAACCTCGCGGCGGTCGACACCACGGCGGACGATTACTTGCAGGATGTCGGCGTGCAGCTCGGTAACCCCGGCTCGGAAACGCACGGCGGCGGCGACGTGATGCTGTTCTCCTCCGGCCCTGGCAGCGCGCCGCTGAAAGGCACGCTGGACAACACGCGGGTGTTCGGCGCGGTCCGGTCGGCCATGGGTCTCTGACGCTTGCGTTTCCTTTCGCGCGCATGCCGGCATAGGGTGGCATGCGCATGTTTTTCCTTTCCGGCGGTTGAGTTCCGAGCGATGCATCCGATCCGTCTGACCATCCTGCCGCTGCTGCTGGCCGCGAGCCTCGCGCATGCCGCCGACAATGCACCCGTGGCCCCCGCCGCACCGATGACCGCGCTGCGCGTGGAGCACCATCTCGCCTCGCTCGGCGCCGACGGCGTGCAGCGCGACGTCCGCTTCGCCGAGCGCGTCTACCGCCAGGGCGGCCGCGTGTGGATCGCACGCGAACTGCCGGCCGCGGCCCTCCACGCCGATCCCGATCACGACAGCCCGCATGCCGGCCACAAGCACGTCGAGACCGACACCGCGCCGCGCTGGATCGAGCGCGGCGCCGACGGTGCGCTGACCGTGCGCGTCGTCAGCGAGGCGCAGCAGAAGGCCTATCGCGTGGAGCCGGCCGAGTATGGCAACATCGGCTTCGACGGCGCGTGGGCGACCGCGTACCACCTGCTCGATCCGGCCTCGCTCAAGGCCATGCGGGCGGAGGGGCCGGTGCACAAGGGCGTGCAGACTTACCGCGCCCGCCAGGGCGAGCGGACCGTCACGGTGGACTGGGACGTCGCCGGGCAATACCCGCGCCGGGTGGAGTCGCGCAACGCCGACGGGACACAGCGCAAGCTCACGCGCGTCTCGGTGCTGCCCGCGCCTGTCGTCGCGCCGTGGACGCGCGCGCAGCGCTATCCCTCGGCGGACTACACTGACCTGATGGATTGACGCATCGGCGGAGCCACCGGTGGGACCGCGTCGGCGCTATAGTGCGGGTATCCCCAAGCCCGCCTCCGCCATGACGATCACCGACCCGACGCTCGCCATTGTCGCTCCCGCTTCGCACGTGCCGCGCGTGCTCACCATTGCCGGCTCGGACAGCGGCGGTGGCGCCGGCATCCAGGCCGACCTGAAGACCTTCGCCGCGCTCGGCTGCTACGGCATGTCGGCCATCACCGCCGTCACGGCGCAGAACACGCTGGGCGTGGCGGCGGTCGAGTCGCTCACGCCGGACATCGTCGGCGCGCAGATCGATGCCGTGGCACAGGACATCGGTGTCGATGCCGCCAAGACCGGCATGCTGGGCTCGCCGGCGGTGGTCGAGGCGATCGTCTCGGCGCTGGCGCGCCATCCGATCGCCGCGCTGGTGGTCGATCCCGTGATGGTCAGCACCAGCGGCGCCCAGCTCGGCAGCGATGCCACCGCGCAGGCCATGGCGAAATGGCTGTTTCCGCGTGCGCTGCTGATCACGCCCAATCTGCCCGAAGCGAGCGCGCTGCTCGGCCGCGCGGTCCGCACCGCCGACGACATGCTGCCCGCCGCGCGCGATCTGCTGACACTGGGGTCGCGCGCCGTGCTGCTCAAGGGCGGCCACCTCGCCGATGTGGCCATCCCCGGCGAGGACGGCGTGCTGCAGGATGTGCTGGTCACCGCCGACGGCATCGAGCGCATCTACACGCACACCCAGATCGACACGCCGCACACGCACGGCACGGGTTGCACGCTGTCGGCGGCCATCGCCGCGCACCTGGCGCGCGGCGAGCCGCTGGAGGCGGCGGTCGAGCTGTCGCTGGATTACCTGCTGCACGCCATCGGCGCCGGCCGGCACCTGGCCCTGGGCCGTGGCGCCGGTCCGCTGAATCACGGCTTTGCGCCGCGCCCGCTGGCCGCGCCACGCGCGGTGGACGTGGGCGACGCGGACTGATTCCGCCGATGCCGCGGGCAGCGATGGAGGCACCATGACATCCGCCCCGGTCACGTTTTCCCGCTGCCTTGCCGGCACCGCGCTATGCCTGCTGGCGGGCGCCTGCGACGTCGGCTTTGTCGCCGTCATCGGCAGCACGCTGAGCATCGGCGGCACCGTGACCGGCCTGCCCGCCAACCAGTCGCTGGTGCTGCTCGACAATGGCCGCGATGCGTTGACGATCACGGCCAACGGTTCGTTCGTGTTTGCCGCGACGCTCCCGTTCAATGGCGGCTATGCGGTGACGATCGGCACGCAGCCGTCGTCGGCGTCCTGCGCGGTGAGCAACGGTAGCGGCATCGCGACGGCCGATGTGACCAGCGTGGTCGTGACCTGCCAGCCGGTGGGCAGCGCTTAGGCGCGGGCGACCTGCGCGCACGGGCGGATGCGGCGGCGGCCATCCGGCTGGGCGGCATCGCGAACGCTGCAGGAAAGAAGAGAACGGGCGCGAGCGGGCTTGCCCGCGCCCCGGTGAGTCAATGCCTCAGGCCGTAGCGCCCGCCTGCTCCTGCGTCCACTTGTCCATGCGCCGCCGCATCGGGTGGCCGGCAATGTGGCTTCAGTGCCAGTTTGCGGCGATCACTGGCGCCAGCTTGTCCTGTAGCTCTGGCGTCAACGTGGTCTGGCCTGCGGGCGGCGCCGAGAACTGTGCCATCGCCTGCACCAGTGCATCGACCTGCTGACCGGTCAGCGATAAGCCATCTGTTGCGCGCAACTGCAGGTTCTGGTGAGTTGACATGCTGTACCAGTCCGTGAAGTCGGCTACGTCGTGGCTGCCGATGACGGACACAAGCAGATCATCGTCCTGCCGTTCAAACCACAGTTGGCGACTATTCGCCGTCTTGAAGTTGATGACGTCGGCCAATGGCTTATCGTCAAAGCCGGTGAGTGCCTGGATCTTGGTGGTACCGCTTGAGGCGTTGACGTTATAAGTGGCGACGAGACCGGTGGCGTCAATGGTCGTGCCGTCTGCGAACATCAGGTTGCGCAGACGATATTGCCCGCTTTGGAACCAGTTGGTGATGGTGATGGCATCGCCATTGGCGCCGATATTCAGGACCATGTCGTCGCCGACGCGGGTAGCGGAGAGGTTGGCTGCGGTGATGCCGCTGCCGAAGACGATGGTCTTGTTGTCGGCGTTGGCGGCGGAGGAGACGGTGTCATGGCCGTCGCCGCGGTTGAAGTGCAGGGTGGCGCCGTAGTAGCCGAGGCTGATCTGGTCGTCGCCAGTGCCACCGGTGATGTCGGCGCCTTGAGAGGCACCGTAGGTGTCGATCTTGATGATGTCGTTGCCGGCGCCGCCATCGATGGTGCTCCGGAAGGACCAGGCACCGATTTGGACGATGTCATCGCCGTTGCCGGCAGAGATGGTGGAGGTGGTGCCGCTGTCGGCGGAGATGGTGTCGTTGCCGTCGCCACCGTCGACAGAGGCGGTGGCGTTGTCGTTGACACGCAGGGAGTCGTTGCCGGCGCCGCCGTAAAGTTGGTCGTTACCGCCATTGGCGACTAGGGTGTCGTTGCCGTCACCACCGATGAGGATATCGTCGCCCTGCCAGCCGTTGATGGTGTCGTCACCGGCGGTACCGGTGACGGTGGTGACGAGGTGGCGGAAGTTGTTCTGGTCCCACTGGGTGCCGTCCGCAAAGGTAGCGTGGTCAATCCGGTAAGCGTCACCTTGGAACCAGTTGGTGACGGTAATGGCGTCGCCGTTCGTGCCAATGTTCAGGACTATGTCGTTGCCGAGGCGGGTGGCGGAGAGATCGGCAGCGCTGATGCCGGGGCCGAAGACGATGGTCTTGTTGCCGGCGTTGGCGATGGACGAAACGGTGTCATGGCCGTCGCCACGGTTGAAGTGCAGGGTGGCGCCGTAGTAGCCGAGACGGATCTGGTCATCGCCGGAGCCGCCGGTGATGTCGGCGCCCTGCGAGGCGCCGTAGGAATCGATGTTGATGATGTCGTTGCCGTTGCCAGCGTCGATGGTCGTGCGCATAGCCCATGCGCCGATCTGGACGGTGTCGTCGCCGTTGCCGGCGGAGATGGTGGAGGTGGTGCCGCTGTCGGCGGAGATGATGTCGTTGCCGTCGCCACCGTCGACGGAGGCGGTGGCGTTGTTGTTGACACGCAGGGAGTCGTTGCCGCCGCCGCCGTAAAGTTGGTCGTTACCGCCGTTGGAGATGAGGGTGTCGTTGCCGTCACCACCGATGAGGATATCGTCGCCCTGCCAGCCGTTGATGGTGTCGTCGCCGGCGGTACCGGTTACGGTGGTGACGAGGTGGCGGAAGTTGTCGGCATTCCATCGGGTGCCATCGGCAAAGACGGCAGTGTCGATGCGCTTCGAGCCATCCAACTGGAACCAGTTGGTGACGGTGATGGCATCGCCATTGGAGCCGACGTTCAGGACCATGTCGTCGCCGACGCGGGTGGCGGAGAGATCGGCAGCGCTGATGCCGGGGCCGAAGACGATGGTCTTGTTGCCGGCATTGGCGGCGGAGGAGACGGTGTCATGGCCGTCGCCACGGTTGAAGTGCAGGGTGGCGCCGTAGTAGCCGAGACGGATCTGGTCATCGCCGGAGCCGCCGGTGATGTCGGCGCCCTGCGAGGCCCCGTAGGAGTCGATGTTGATGATGTCGTTGCCGTTGCCAGCGTCGACGGTCGTGCGCATAGCCCATGCGCCGATCTGGACGGTGTCGTCGCCGTTGCCGGCGGAGATGGTGGAGGTGGTGCCGCTGTCGGCGGAGATGATGTCGTTGCCGTCGCCACCGTCGACAGAGGCGGTGGCGTTGTCGTTGATGCGCAGGGAGTCGTTGCCGGCGCCGCCGTAAAGCTGGTCGTTACCGCCATTAGCGACTAGGGAGTCGTTGCCGTCACCACCGATGAGGATATCGTCGCCCTGCCAGCCGTTGATGGCGTCGTCGCCGGCGGTACCGGTGACGGTGGTGATGAGGCGGCGGAAGTTGTCGGCATTCCATCGGGTGCCATCGGCGAAGACGGCAGTGTCGATGCGCTTGGAACCATCCAACTGGAACCAGTTGGTGACGGTGATGGCATCGCCATTGGAGCCGACGTTCAGGACCATGTCGTCGCCGACGCGGGTGGCGGAGAGATCGGCAGCGCTGATGCCGGGGCCAAAGACGACGGTCTTGTTGCCGGCGTTGGCGGCGGAGGAGACGGTGTCATGGCCGTCGCCGCGGTTGAAGTGCAGGGTGGCGCCGTAGTAGCCGAGACGGATCTGGTCGTCGCCGGTGCCGCCGGTGATGTCGGCGCCCTGCGAGGCGCCGTAGGAATCGATGTTGATGATGTCGTTGCCGTTGCCAGCGTCGATGGTCGTGCGCATAGCCCATGCGCCGATCTGGACGGTGTCGTCGCCGTTGCCGGCGGAGATGGTGGAGGTGGTGCCGCTGTCGGCGGAGATGGTGTCGTTGCCGTCGCCACCGTCGACGGAAGCGGTGGCGTTGTCGTTGACACGCAGGGAGTCGTTGCCGCCGCCGCCGTAAAGCTGGTCGTTACCGCCATTAGCGACTAGGGAGTCGTTGCCGTCACCACCGATGAGGATATCGTCGCCCTGCCAGCCGTTGATGGTGTCGTCACCGGCGGTACCGGTGACGGTGGTGACGAGGTGGCGGAAGTTGTTCTGGTCCCACTGGGTGCCGTCCGCAAAGGTAGCGTGGTCAATCCGGTAAGCGTCACCTTGGAACCAGTTGGTGACGGTAATGGCGTCGCCGTTCGTGCCAATGTTCAGGACTATGTCGTTGCCGAGGCGGGTGGCGGAGAGATCGGCAGCGCTGATGCCGGGGCCGAAGACGATGGTCTTGTTGCCGGCGTTGGCGGCGGAGGAGACGGTGTCATGGCCGTCGCCGCGATTGAAGTGCAGGGTGGCGCCGTAGTAGCCGAGACGGATCTGGTCATCGCCGGTGCCGCCGGTGATGTCGGCGCCCTGCGAGGCCCCGTAGGAATCGATGTTGATGATGTCGTTGCCGTTGCCAGCGTCGATGGTCGTGCGCATAGCCCATGCGCCGATCTGGACGGTGTCATCGCCGTTGCCGGCAGAGATGGTGGAGGTGGTGCCGCTGTCGGCGGAGATGATGTCGTTGCCGTCGCCACCGTCGACAGAGGCGGTGGCGTTGTTGTTGATGCGCAGGGAGTCGTTGCCGGCGCCGCCGTAAAGTTGGTCGTTACCGCCATTGGCGACTAGGGTGTCGTTGCCGTCACCACCGATGAGGATATCGTCGCCCTGCCAGCCGTTGATGGTGTCGTCACCGGCGGTACCGGTTACGGTGGTGACGAGGTGGCGGAAGTTGTTCTGGTCCCACTGGGTGCCGTCCGCAAAGGTAGCGTGGTCAATCCGGTAAGCGTCACCTTGGAACCAGTTGGTGACGGTAATGGCGTCGCCGTTCGTGCCAATGTTCAGGACTATGTCGTTGCCGAGGCGGGTGGCGGAGAGATCGGCAGCGCTGATGCCGGGGCCGAAGACGATGGTCTTGTTGTTGGCGTTGGCGGCGGAGGAGACGGTGTCATGGCCGTCGCCGCGATTGAAGTGCAGGGTGGCGCCGTAGTAGCCGAGACGGATCTGGTCATCGCCGGTGCCGCCGGTGATGTCGGCGCCCTGCGAGGCCCCGTAGGAATCGATGTTGATGATGTCGTTGCCGTTGCCAGCGTCGATGGTCGTGCGCATAGCCCATGCGCCGATCTGGACGGTGTCGTCGCCGTTGCCGGCGGAGATGGTGGAGGTGGTGCCGCTGTCAGCGGAGATGGTGTCGTTGCCGTCGCCACCGTCGACGGAGGCGGTGGCGTTGTCGTTGACACGCAGGGAGTCGTTGCCGCCGCCGCCGTAAAGTTGGTCGTTACCGCCATTGGCGACTAGGGTGTCGTTGCCGTCACCACCGATGAGGATATCGTCGCCCTGCCAGCCGTTGATGGTGTCATCGCCGGCGGTGCCGGTGACGGTGGTGAGGAGGCGGCGGAAGTTGTCGGCATTCCATCGGGTGCCATCGGCAAAGACGGCAGTGTCGATGCGCTTCGAGCCATCCAACTGGAACCAGTTGGTGACGGTGATGGCATCGCCATTGGCGCCGACGCTCAGGACCATGTCGTTGCCGACGCGGGTGGCGGAGAGGTCAGCAGCGCTGATGCCGGGGCCGAAGACGATGGTTTTGTTGCCGGCGTTGGCGATGGACGAAACGGTGTCATGGCCATCACCGCGGTTGAATCGTAGGGTGGTGCTGTAGTAGCCGAGGCTGATCTGGTCGTCGCCGGTGCCGCCCATGATGTCGGCACCTTGAGAGGCCCCGTAGGGATCGATTCTGATGATGTCGTCGCCAGCGCCACCATCGATAGAGGCCATGCCGCCGCCGCTGACCCGGATCGTATCGTTGCCTATCCCGCCATCGATGAGGCTGACGGCGTCGGCGTTCGACGTGATGGCGTCATCGCCACCGCCGCCGGAGAAGATGTTCAGCCCCGTGCCACCGATCATGGTGTCGTTGCCCTTGCCGCCCGTAAATGTGCCGGCTGATCCGAGGTGGCCATCCATCCACATGTCTCCGGCGCCGCCCTGGAAGCGGTTGGCTCCGGTGCCGCCAATGAACCGGCTTGGGCCATCGCCGCCGAAGAACTGCTGGTTGTCCCCCTTACTGGCATCCACGGTGGTGTTGCCGTGCAGCGCGAAGAACACGTTGCCTTGGCTGCCCTGTCCCGCGCTGGCCTGGACGGGGTCGGCTTTCTGGGTGGGACCGGTCAGAATGAACAGGCCGTTCAGTTCGCCAGTCTTGCCGATAGCGGCGGCTTGGCCGGGGGCCGTGTAGTGGATGCCCGGGTTGTCGGCGAGCCAGGTCGAGAGCAGGCCCCGGCTGTCCAGGTCTTGCGCCATGGACTGGAGCGTCGGCGCCAGGGAGACGCCGGCCTTGTCCAGCGCGGCGCGGCCATACTTGAGCAGGTCGATCGCATCCGATGCGCCGTTGACTGGATTCCGGTCATACGCGGCTTGTAGTGCAGCGAGTACATCTGCCGGGTGGTCGGACTGGAGGATGCGGACGTATTTGTCCAGGCGGGTCTGCAGGACCAGGCCGCCGTAGACAGAGTCCAGCAGGGCATCGTAGCTTTGCTGCAGGCGTGCCATCTGCTGGTCGGAAAGGGATATCTGCAGCACGGTGGCTTGGAGCAGCGCACCAGCCTGCGGGCTGGCACCGTTATAAGCACTGGTCGATCCGTCCGTGTTGACGGCGGACACGAAGGCACGGTTATGGCCCCACATCCAGCCGGAATCGACGGAAAACAGCGTCTGGCCGTTGAACTTCTCCAGGATGTCGACCAGATGGGTCCACTTGCTGTATTCGGCGGTCCAGTTGCTTTTGGCTATCAGCGCGTCATAGCCCAGGGTGGTCGACTGGTAGTGCGCAACACCTGCGAATGCGTATTCATAGTTGACGCTGTCATTGGCGTAGGTGTTGCGCTGCATGAGCGACTTGAACGAGCTGGTGGCTGCCCATGCATCGATCAGCGCAGGCAGCAGCGCGAGTTGCTCGGCACGGGTGTTTGCGGCGGCGTACTGCTGCAGCATCGCCGAGAAATCTGGGGAGCGTGCGGCAGCCTGCCGGGTATCCCGGACTTGTCCGCTGCCGCGAACGAAGGGCAGCGCGGCCTGTTCTGGTGTGAGCGTCACGTTATCGGTGAAGACCGTGTAGAAGCCGTTGGTGACGAGGTTGGCTTCGACGATGTCGGTCTGGTGGCCGTCGGCCCAGGTGATCTTCGCCTTGCCGGTGACGACGTTGCCGCCGCCGATGTTCTGGAAGGTGCTGGTCTCGCTGGTCAGGTCGATGTCTTGGATGCCGAGCTTGCTGAGCAGAAACACTTCGTCGGCTTGCTCGATGCCGTCCTGGTTGGTATCGGTCCAGATCGCGAGCTTGCCGAAGGCGGTGTCGCTGGCGTTGATGTGGCCGTCGGCGTTGCTGTCCAGCGGGGCGAGCGCCTGGAAGCCGTTGGCGGCGAGCGATCCGTCGGGCAATGCGCGGGCATCGCCAAAGAGTTGGGCGCCGCTGGTGACCGGGCCATCCGCAGTGTTGACGAGGAAGCCGCCGGAGGCGATCCATCCGACCGCTTCCTTCTGGCCGGCGTTGGCGAGGTCGAACAGGACCTTGCTGTCATCAACGCCGGTGGCTCGGATGCCCTTGCCCAGATCGACCACGAGCGGGTCGCGGCCGCTGTCGAATTGCACGCTGCGGAAGAGCTGGTTGACCAGATCGTCGATGGCGTTCAGTGTGGATTTGACGTCGGGAAGTCTGAGCAGCACCTTGATGCTGCGCATGAACTGCTCGGAACTATAGATGCCAGGTACCAACTCCATCCAGTTTCTGGCGAGTTTGCTGATGGCGGGGTCGGCGCTGTCGATGCTTTCGTGCATGTTGTACATCGTGCGGATGTTCAACAGCGTGGCCATCATCCCTTCGCCTTGGGTGTCGCGCAGGCTTTCCCAATAGGCTTCCAGTGCGTCGTCGCCTTGGGTCTGCTGGATGATTTTGAAGACGGAGTCTAGGGTCCAGTTTTCTATGCCTAGGCCGTTGTTTTTAAAAACTTCCTTGTGAAAATCCCAGACCTCCTGTGCCTGAATGTCTCGGCCGGCTTCGTAATTTCCAGTAAGTCTTTTATTTTCTTGTGCAATGGTGTCTAGGCGGTTTAGATATGCCTCTGCCATTTCCTGCTTGATCTTGTCTGATTTCCATTGGGAAATATTCCAGCAAGCTTCGCCACCCATGCCCATCAGGGCTGAGCCGGTCAGGTAGTCGATGGCAGAAATTCCTGCGATACTGTTTTCACGCGCAACTCCGCCTCCCCAGCCAGCATAGCTATAGCCTCGATCTTGTAGGTAAAAATAAAATTCGCTCACCTGTCCGTGGGCTAGCAAATCTTTTAGGTGAGTAAAGTCGTCTTTCCTGATTTTTTCTGGCATGGCTTCTAATTATTTTGATTGTTGGTTGTCTTGAATCCGAATATGATCTTTGATATCGAGGATTGGATTTCGCGCCAATCTTTCAATAGGCCTCGTCGATAGCTGACAGTTACGCTGGCCTTCATATCAGGAAAGAGATTGAAATGCTGCCGACAAACAGCCGCCTCATGTGTCACGTTGCTGCAGGTGATGTAGGCATCGATTCGGCCAGATGAGTTGCGGTAGTAATAGATGTTGTAATCAAACATATTGGCTGCCCCGCCCCCCTTTTTGCGTGCCTCTTGGTCAACGTTGATCGGGATATAGGTTTCCAAGCCGTGTTCACTTGCGCTGATCCGTTCGTACTTGTAGTGCCTATTGTCTATGCCTAGTACCTGGCCTTCCGGGTAATACTGCCCGGGATAATCATTGTTTGAGCTAATGCCAACGGTTAGCCACGTAGTTGTATAAATGCTCTCGTGCTTCTGCTTGTCTAGATTCGTTATGGATGCCACCTCCATATCCGGGTAATGCACCTCAAATCCAAAGCTTCGGATACCGGACTCAAACGTGCGCTCAGGTCGCGGTCCTTTCCGCGGTTCGGTAAAGCCCGGATCCCCGTCGTACTCCAGGAAATGGGCATAGGGCCGGGGAATGGAGACTGGAGTCCCCCCAAGATGGCCGATAGCCGGATCGGTCCGACGCTCCTCCTGGATCATCCAGTCCGCGAACAGGTGGCGTTGAATGGGCTTGGGCAGCAGCCGAGGCTTGAAGAGGGCCGTCCAGGCGGTTGCCAGCAGCAATACGATGAACAGCGGGATGACGACTTTCTTCTTCAGCTTCATTGGCGAGCGTTCCTGTTATTCAAGGTGCGATGGGAAGGGATTGGTGCAACGGGTTGTGTATCGAGGGCGTGGATTTCAGGCAGTGTCTTATACACGACGCTCAGCGAGGCTGATATGCCTCAAATGGCGTGGTGTTGATTTTTTGAAGTTTTGTTAATCATCCGATGGCGCATTCGTGTTCTGCGGCGGTCCGGCGGGAGTCCCAGTCGTCCATCGGGGTGGCGCTGGCTCTGCTGGTCAGGTCGATGTCGGGGATGTGCTCCCCTCAATGCAGAGCCGGCCAAGCGGTCGATGGCGGAAATATCAGCAACACTATCTTCCGCTTAGTTGCGTTGATCCTGAGTGTTGGTCGTCTTGAATCCAAAGATGCCCATACCTTGCGGATTGGATGAAGAATCGTCACCGCACACTCGTGATGGGGCGAGATGATCGGAGGAGTCACGCTTTCAGTCGATGTGTTTTCTTAGGGTTTCCTTTGTGCCGAGTCGATTCTGGAAGCGCCAGTGATAGGGGATGGAGCATTAAGGTTTGATAACAGAGGGACGGTTTTCGATCGGCTCGTTGTTTGCCAAAATACGCATATACCAGCGAAGGATTTTTGGAGCGATGCTGTATGAATCTCTCGTGAAGTCGGTGGGTTTTCGGGTTTTTTTTGGGCCATGAGCTGCAAATGCAAAAAATCTAGATAGAAATCGAGTTTTGATGTCGATGATTGCTGTGAGGTGGGTGATGGAATCGAAATTAAGTATTGTGAATTATATTCGATTGTTCATGTAAATAATCCAGTCGGCAACGACTTAGCATGTTTGTTGGGAGTTCAGGTGAAGAATTCAGTGCCGATGTGGGTCCCCATGTTGTTTGGTTCGTGTACTATCGCCATCGCACTTTCGTGCATGGCGGAATCTGCGCCGGTCAAGCCAAACAATGTCGAATCACTAATCCACAGGAACAAATGGAAGGAGGCGTCGCGAGCGATTTTTCTGGAAGCCAGGTCGGTAGATAAGTTTGAGTGGAGCATCCCCGCAGGGCAGGCACGGGCCGGCTTTCTCGAAGATGCCCTCGATACAATTGCTGACGTGGCGCCGAACTCACAGCCCGGGGCACTTCTAGCACTTGTTGCTGACGTTCCGTCAATTCCGCCGGAGAAGAAGGCTGAGTTGGTCAAGGCAGCACTCGATATGGCAAGGAAAGGATCCGGAAAGTCTTCGAACTATTCGAGGTCTGGAGACCTAACCGGGGTGGCGCTTTTCTATGCGCGGACAGGTGCGGTGCCTGAATCCCGCGTCGTCTTTGAAGAAGCACTAAGATGTGCCGAGAGCGGTATCGGTGAAAAAGGTAGTGGTGCGTATCGGCGGGTTACTGAAACCATGGCGCGCGAATCGACAGGTAACCAGGATTGGATGATCCAGCTAGCCATGCAGCACCTCCAGCGTGCAGGGAAAACCGCTGATTCTGCATATTCTTACCTAGACTTGGCCCAGGTTGCCGTGCGGCTCCAAAGAAAAGAGCTGGCCTCAGAACTTGTTGATCTGGGTATCTCGGCTGCGAAGGCTATCGATCGGGCGCTTATGCGGAAATCGGCGCTTGAACAATTGGCGAATGTTGCCATGGAGGCTGGATACACCAAGAGGCTGCCGGAGCCATCCCCTTCTACCTTGGCCGTTCAAGAGGCAAGATCCGGTCATCCTGAAAAGGCCCTCGCCATCGCTTCAGGGCTTTCGGAGACTTTATACGTTGATTCCGGGTTGGAGGCATACCGGCGCGTTTTCGACGATGCTGTGAAGCGCGAAGACCTGGAAACGGCCCGCTACTTTGCCGAGCATCCGATAAAAAAGCTTGCGTCAATGAAAATCGTTGTCTGGCGGCGGGTTGCTGAGTTGCAGGTAAAGAAGGGATTGCAAAAGGATGCTGCGAATAGTTACCGGCGGGCAACGGCCACGATCTTGGATGACCTGGGAACGACTCGCTACGTTACGGAAGTCGAGGCGATAGCGGCGCTTGGCGAGTCCATGCGTCAGAATGGATTTGACGCAGAAGGCCGCAAAGCAATCCTTGAGGCAGTGTCCATGATTGACCAGATTCCGGAAAGGCAAGCGGACGGCCGCATCCAGGCTGGCATACTGCTGTCAAAGACCCTTTGGCGTTCGGGAATGCACGCCGATGCAAAGCAGCAGATTCTTCGGGCCTACCGTGCTGCCAATACATATAGCGACAAGGTTGGTATACGGAAAGGTGATTTGCTATCCGCAATCGGACAAACCACCTCCATATTTATTTCCGAAGTCAGTGCCAACGAGCCTACGAAGACACCTCGCAAGAGTCGGTTGTAGCGTGCGGAGCATACCTTCCAACAGTAGCGAGGAAACTCGAAGCGGCTGATGTTTCAGCATGAGGGGCTTGTGGCGCCCCTCTCGGATTTCTCGCTGCACGTCGGCCATTTCCCCAAAAAGAAGCGCGAGCCAAGCGCTCGCGCTTAAGTCAATGCGTGCCGTGCTGGAATGTCAGGCCGTAGCGCCCGCCTGCTCCTGCGTCCACTTTTCCATGCGCCGCTTCATCTCGTCCGGCGCCACGTCTTCCACATGGGTGGAGATCGTCCACACGTGGCCGAACGGGTCTTTCAGCGTGCCGGAGCGGTCGCCGTAGAACTGGTTCTGCACCGGCCGCACTTCGGTGGCGCCCGTCTTGATGGCGTTGGCGAAGACCGCATCGACATCCTTCACATAGATCATCAGGCCGACCGACGTGCTCTGCAGCGTGTCGGGGCTGGCGCAGCTCATGTTAGGCATTTCGTCGGCCATCATGACCGGCGAATCGCCGATGCGGATCTCGGCGTGCGCGATGGCGCCGTTCGGGCCGGCCATGCGCATGATCTCGGTGGCGCCGAAGGCCTGCTTGTAGAAATCGAGGGCCTTGTCGGCGCCTTTGATGCTCAGGTACGGGGTGACGCTGTGGTAACCCTCGGGGATGGGTTTGACCGCCATGTCTGCCTCCTGCAGCGTGGTTGGGGATGCGTCGCCGCAACGACCGCTGCGGCGGCGCATGCAACAGGATAGGTCAGGCGGATGACCGTTGCGCGATGGGGCCGGGGGGCGTGGCGCGGGCGGTGCTCAGGCGCGCGCGTGCGCCGCGAACGTCGCCCGCAGCGCCTGCACGGCGGCGAGCACATCCTCCGCCTGGGTGATGGCGCGCACCACGGCCACGCCGCCGACGCCGCTCTCCAGCACGCGCGGCATCGCAGCCAGGTCGATGCCGCCGATGGCGACGAGCGGCGGTGCCGGCACGCGCGAGCGCATCGCCGCCGCATGGGCGAACAGCCGGCCCAGGCCCTGCGGCACGGTCGGCATGGTCTTGGTGGGCGTGGCGAAGACCGCGCCCAGCGCGAGGTAGCTCGGGTTCAGCGCGGCGACGCGCAGCATCTCGGCGTAGCCGTGCGTGCTGATGCCCAGGCGCAGGCCGGACGCGCGGATGGCCGCGAGATCCGCATCGTCGATGTCTTCCTGGCCGAGGTGGATGCCGTAGAGGCCGTTGTCGGGCGTCTGCGCATGCACGTCGAGTGCAATGCGCCAGTGGTCGTTGATGAACAGGCGCGTCTGGCTGCCGCGCGCGGCAGCGGCGGCGCGGCGCACCTGCCCGGCGACGGCCCGCGCGTCGTCCGATTTGACGCGCAATTGCACGGTCGGCACCTTGAGCGCAACGAGGCGCTCGACCCATTCCGCGTCCGGCACCACGGCATACACGCCGAGCCGCGCCGGGCAGGGCGCGAAGGCGAGGTCCGGTGAGGCCGCGCACGGCAGCGCAGGTTCGAGTACGCGGGGCAGCGCGTCGAAGCGGGCGGGCCACGCCAGCGCATCGGCGGCGGCCTCGGCGATCCACGCACGCGCCACGCACAGCGCGTCGCGCGGCTCGAAGGCCAGCGCCAGTGCAGCGCCGAACATGGCGACGAAGCGTTCGTCGAACACCGCGCCCGTCGCCGGGGCGGCGAAGCGGTAGGTGCCGAGGCGGTCGTGCACGGTGTCGATGCGCTCGCCGTTGCGCGCCTCGCTCAGCACGACGGCGGCGCCGGCGGCGCGGGCGCGGTCGGCCTGCGCGGCGTCGGTGGTCAGCAGGACGGCGGCGGTCGCGGCGTCATCGGCGCGGTCGGTCACGCTCCAGGCGTGCGGCGCGCGGCCGAAGGCATCGGCGTGGCGATCGATGAGGCGGTCGGCCAGCGCGGCGGCATCCGGCCAGGCGCTGGCAAAGCGCGGGGCGGATGCGCTCATGCGCTGTTCTTGTCGGCATGCCAGAACGGCAGGCCGACCACCGGCGTGCTCGCCTGCGCGACATCGCGCTCCGGCATCGGGCCCGACAGCCGCGCCAGGCGGCCGGCCTGCGTGGCCATCGCGAACGCGCGCGCCATCGCCACCGGATCGCCCGCCTGCGCGACGGCGGTGTTGAGCAGCACGCCGTCGTAGCCCCACTCCATCACCTGCGTGGCGTGCGACGGCACGCCCAGGCCGGCATCGACGATCAGCGGCACGTCGGGCAGGCGCTCGCGCAGCAGGCGCAGGCCGTACGGGTTGGTCGGCCCACGCCCGGTGCCGATGGGGGCGGCCCACGGCATCAGCGCCCGGCAGCCGACGTCGAGCAGGCGGCGGCACAGCACGAGGTCTTCGGTGCAGTACGGCAGCACCTTGAAGCCGTCGCGGATCAGGCGTTCGGCGGCCGCCGGCAGCGCCAGCGTGTCGGGCTGCAGCGTGTAGTCGTCGCCGATGACTTCGAGCTTGATCCAGTCGGTCTCGAACACTTCGCGCGACATCTGCGCGAGCGTGTAGGCCTCGTCGGCGGAGTAGCAGCCGGCCGTGTTGGGCAGCACGGGCACGCCCAGCACGCGCAGCATCTTCCAGAAGCCCGCGCCGCCTTCGGGTGTGCCGGCGCTCTGGCGGCGCAGCGCCACGGTCAGCATGGCCGGGCCGCACGCGCGCACCGCGTCTTCCAGCGATTGCGGCGACGGATAGCGTGCGGTGCCCAGCAGCAGCCGCGAGCCGAAGACTTCGTCATACAGCCGCAGCGGATCGGCCAGCGCGGAAAGATTCGTAGTGGTCATCAGGGACTCCTAGCCGCCCACGACGGGCTGCACCAGCGCAATGCGGTCGCCGCTGCGCAGCGCGTGCTGCGCGTGCCGTGCCTTGGGCACGAAATCGCCGTTGACGGACGCGGCGAACGGCGGCGCGATCTGCAGTTGCGGCGCGGCCGTCGTGGTAACGAAGGCGATGGCGTCGGCCAGCGTGCTGCCGGCGGGCAGCGCGAGCGACAGGTCGTTGAGGGTGACGTTGAGCGTCATGGCAAAACAGGTTCGGGCGATGCGGGCGCGGCGAAGAGTCCGGGCCACGCGCTCGCGGGGGCATCGATGGCGCGGCCGTCCAGCAGCGCGTGCGCGGCGGCCACGGCCGCCTGCGCTACGGCGGGCGCGATCATGTAGCCGTGCCGGTACAGGCCATTGACCGACAGCGTGCCCGCGCCATCCCAGCGGATCGCCGGGCGATGGTCGGGCAGTGTCGGGCGGCACTGCGTGCACAGCTCCAGCACGCGCGCTTCGCCAAAGGCCGGGTGCACCGCATACGCGGCGGACAGCAGCTCCAGCGTCGAGCGCACGCTCACGGGCGACATGTCGTCGCTTTCGATCTCCGTGGCGCCGATCACATAGACATGGCCCGGCTTGGGCGCGATGTAGATCGGATAGCGCGGATGCAGCATGCGCACCGGCCGCGTGAGCGTGACATCGGGCGCATGGATGCGCGCCACCTCGCCGCGCAGGCCGCGCAGCTGCGGCCATTGCGGCTTGGCGCCGAGGCCCCGGCAGTCGAGCACGAGGCGCGCGCCGAGTCCGGCGGCGGCCAGCGCTTGCGGATGCGGATCGGCAACCGCCGTGTTCCAGCGCAACTGCACGCCCAGGGCCTCCAGCTCGGTCGCCAGCGCATCGAGCACGGCCCGGTTGTCCAGCTGGCCTTCGCCCGCCAGATACAGCCCTTGCGAGAAGCGCTGCGCCAGCGCCGGCTCCAGCGTGCCGATGCCTTCCGCGTCCACGGCCCGCAGATCGGCGGCGATGCGCTCGGGCGGGGTCGCGGCCCGCACGTGGTTGGCGAACAGCGACGCCTCGCCGCGGTCCGCCGGATGCCACACCACCAGCGTGCCGGCCTGCTGGAAGAACACCGGCGTGCGCAGCATCGGCAGCCAGTCGCGCCACAGCGTCAGGCTCGCCAGCCCCAGTTCGACGACGAAGCGGTCGGCCACCGCGGCTTCGGCCAGCGGCGCCAGCATGGCGGCGGCGACATACGCGGCGCTGCCGCTGCCGTCGCGCGCGCCGCGCTCCACCACGGCAATGCGCGCCGGCGGTACCCCCGTCTGCGCGAGTTGCCATGCACACAGGCGGCCAGCGAGGCCGCCGCCGAGGATCGTTACGTCAAATGGGGTTGGCATTGCATCGGTTGTGTCAGCTGTAAATCTTTGCGCCGGCCTTGCGGAACTCGATCGACTTTTCTTCCATGCCATGCTCCGCGGCGGTGGCGTTCGCGTCGAGCGAGGCGGCGTAGTCGCGCACTTCCTGCGTGATCTTCATCGAGCAGAATTTCGGCCCGCACATCGAGCAGAAGTGGGCGATCTTGGCGCCTTCGGCCGGCAGGGTCTCGTCGTGGAAGGCGCGCGCCTTTTCCGGGTCGAGGCCGAGGTTGAACTGGTCTTCCCAGCGGAACTCGAAACGCGCCTTCGACAGCGCGTTGTCGCGCAGCTGCGCGCCCGGCCAGCCCTTCGCAAGGTCGGCCGCATGCGCGGCGATCTTGTAGGTGATGATGCCTTCGCGCACGTCTTCCTTGTCCGGCAGGCCCAGGTGCTCCTTGGGCGTGACGTAGCACAGCATGGCCGTGCCGTACCAGCCGATGTTGGCCGCGCCGATGCCGCTGGTGATGTGGTCGTAGCCCGGAGCGATGTCGGTCACCAGCGGGCCCAGCGTGTAGAACGGGGCCTCGAAGCAGTGCTTGAGCTCTTCGTCCATGTTGGCCTGCACGCGCTGCAGCGGCACGTGGCCCGGGCCTTCGATCATGACCTGCACGTCGTGCTCCCACGCCTTCTTGGTCAGCTCGCCCAGCGTGTACAGCTCGCCGAACTGCGCGGCGTCGTTCGAGTCGGCGATGCAGCCCGGGCGCAGGCCGTCACCCAGGCTGAACGACACGTCGTACGCCTTCATGATTTCGCAGATCTCGTCGAAGTGCGTGTACAGGAAGTTTTCCTTGTGATGCGCCAGGCACCACTTGGCCATGATCGAGCCGCCGCGCGAGACGATGCCGGTGATGCGGTCGGCCGTGAGCGGCACATAGCGCAGCAGCACGCCGGCGTGGATGGTGAAGTAGTCCACGCCCTGCTCGGCCTGCTCGATGAGGGTGTCGCGGAACATCTCCCACGTCAGGTCTTCGGCCACGCCGCCGGTCTTGTCCAGCGCCTGGTAGATCGGCACCGTGCCGATGGGCACCGGCGAGTTGCGCAGGATCCATTCGCGCGTCTCGTGGATGTGCTTGCCGGTGGACAGATCCATGATCGTGTCGGCGCCCCAGCGGATCGACCACACCATCTTTTCCACTTCCTCGGCCAGCGACGAGGTGACCGCCGAGTTGCCCAGGTTGCCGTTGATCTTCACGCGGAAGTTGCGGCCGATGGCCATCGGCTCCAGCTCCACGTGGTTGATGTTGGCCGGGATGATGGCGCGGCCGGCGGCGATTTCCTGGCGCACGAATTCCGGCGTGATGTCTTCCGGGCGCTGCGGCAGGTTGGCGCCGTACGAGAAGCCCGGATGCTGCTTGAGCAGCTTGCGGTACTCGGGCTTGTCTTGCAGCGCCTGCAGGTTCAGCGATTCACGCAACGCGACATATTCCATCTCGGGCGTGATGATGCCGCGGCGCGCGTAATGCATCTGGCTCACGTTCGCGCCCGGCTTGGCGCGGCGCGGGTTGGTCAGTTGCGCAAAGCGCAGGTGGGCCGTGGCCGGGTCATGCGCGCGTGCCTGGCCGTATTCCGACGACAGGCCCGGCAGCACCACGGTGTCGCCGCGCTCGTCGATCCACTTGGCGCGCAGCGGGGCAAGGCCCGCCTTCAGGTCGATGTGCACGTCGGGATCGGAGTACGGGCCCGAGGTGTCGTACACGGGAATCGGCGGGTTCAGCATCTCGCCCTGGTCGGTGCGCGTGGCGGTCTGCTTGATGGTGCGCATCGGCACGCGCAGGTCCGGGCGGCTGCCGGCGATGTAGGTCTTGCTGGAGGCCGGGTAGGCGAATTTCTGGTCGAGCTCGGTCTGCAGCGAGTCGAATGAGGCGGCGGGGGCGTTTTTGGCTTGGGGCATGGTCTCGTCCTTGATTCTGTGGCCTGGCGGGGCAGGCTGTGGACGAAACCGGGAGGGAGCGGCGAGGCCCGGAAGGACGGGCTGCCAAGTACACGGTGTTCTGAAGAAACTTCCCACGCCGGTACGAACCGGATCGGGTGCGAAGGGACTCTCTCAGCCGCGCGGCCCATCCGCACGGCACCCCTGTTTCATCCAACGAGCCTGAATTTAAGCACAGGCTGGCAAACGGTGCCAAGGTAAAAACCCCGATGCCACCCGCGACGCCGGGTCACTTCTGACCTGACCGCGCTGCAATGTGCCCTTTGGTGCACCGAGGCGACGTGCCTTGACTTGGCGCAACCCCGCACCGTTTCACCTGTGCGACGCTCACTCCCATTTTCTTAGTGCAATGCGGCAGCGCCGCGAGGGAGTTTTGTCATGCTGAACCGTCGGTTCACACTCGCGGGGCGCAGCCTCGTACCCATCGTGCAGGGCGGGATGGGCGTGGGCATTTCGGCACACCGGCTGGCCGGGGCCGTGGCACGCGAGGGCGGCGTCGGCACCATCGCCAGCATCGACCTGCGCCACCACCATGCCGACCTGGCCGCCGCCACCGAGAAGTCGCACGACAAGGCGGCCATCAATGCCGCCAACCTGGTCGCGCTGGACCGCGAGATCCGCGCTGCGCGCGAGGGTAGCCAGGGCAACGGCCTGATCGCCGTGAACGTGATGAAGGCCGTGGAATCGCATGCCGCGCTGGTGCGGCAGGCGTGCGAGAGCGGCGCCGATGCGATCGTCATGGGCGCGGGGCTGCCGCTCGATCTGCCGGAGATGACGGCCGAGCATCCCAAGGTCGCGCTGATCCCGATCCTGTCCGATGCGCGCGGCGTGGGCGTGGTGCTCAAGCGCTGGATGAAGAAGGCGCGGCTGCCCGATGCCGTGGTGATCGAGCACCCCGCGCACGCGGGCGGGCACCTGGGCGCGGCGCGTATCGAGGATCTGAGCGACGAGCGGTTTTCGTTCTCGCGTGTGCTGGACGAGTGCCGCGAGCTGTTCGTCAAGCTGGGGCTGGCCACGGAACAGATTCCGCTGATCCTCGCGGGCGGCATCGATTCGCATGCCAAGGTCCGGCACTGGCTCGACAAGGGCGCCGCCGCCGTCCAGCTCGGCACCGCGTTCGCGGTGACGGAAGAGGGCGATGCCCACCCCCGCTTCAAGCGCGTGCTGACCGGCGCGGAGGACGGCGATATCACCGAGTTCATCAGCGTGGCGGGACTGCCGGCGCGCGCCGTGATGACGCCCTGGCTGTCGCGCTACCTGTCGCGCGAGACCGCGCTGCAGGCCAAGGCCAAGGTGCGCGATTGCCTGCAGGGGTTCGATTGCCTGCAGACCTGCGGCTTGCGCGACGGGCTCGGCAAGGTCGGGCAGTTCTGCATCGACCTGAAGCTGGCGCAGGCGCTGCGCGGCGACGTGGAGCGCGGGCTGTTCTTCCGCGGCGCCGGGAAGCTGCCGTTCGGCCAGGCGATCCGGCCGGTGCGGGAGCTGATGCATTACCTGCTGACCGGCGAAAAGACGTTCGCCGAGTCGCAATCGCAATCGCAATCGCAAGAGCCTGCCGTGGCAGGCTGATCCGGCGCCGGCGGCCCTGCGCGCCGGCGCCGGGGCGCCTCAGAACGGCGCCGCGAAGGTCAGCCGCACGCCCTGCTGCAGCCCACCCATGCCGACCATCACGCTGTAGTCCAGGCCGAACGTGAGCGGGCCGGTGCGGAACTTGGTGCCCAGGCCCACCTGCATGCGGTCGCGGCCGTACGGGCTGCCCATCACATAGTAGGCGGGGCCCGCCGATGCCAGGTCCGCATAGGCGAGGCCGGCGTTGCTCTGGCCGTTGAAGTCGTGCTGATACTCCACGCGCGCATAGGGCAGGAACGTGCCCCAGCGCGTTTTCTGCGCGTATTCCGTGCGCAGGCCCAGGGTGCCGGACACGGTCGTCACCGTCTGCTGGAAGTACGTCAGCGCGTTGAGCCCGGCGCTGGTCTCGCTGAACGGGTCCAGCGTCGATTCCGACACCGACAGGCGTCCGTATGGCGAGAACAGCCAGACGCTGTCGCGGTGCTCATACCCCGCCGAGACCGAAGCGAAGACCTGATGCCCGTTGCGCGAGCCCATCGCGTAGTCATTGGCATCGCTCACCCAGCGGCGCGAATCGAAGCTCAGCGTGCCGAAGCCGGCCACGCCATCGACGAACAGCGTGGGCAGCGGACGATAGCTGCCGTAGAGCGCGACGCTGTAGCTGTCGCCGGTGCTCTTGGTGCCGGCGTTGCCGATGTCGGTCGAATCGCGCCCGTAGCCGAAGCCCGCGCCCACGGAGAGCCGATCGGATACGCGGTAATCGGCGCCCGCCGTGATGCCGCCGGTCGTGAAGCGGAAGCCCGAGCGCTGCGCGCTGGTGTTGGCGAAGCCGAAATCGAGCGTGCCGGCGGTCCAGAAGGCGAGGTCCGGCTGGCTGGCGTCGGCGGTGGCGTCGGCTCCCGGCAAGTCGGGGCCGGCATCCGCGTCGCCCCGACTTGCCTGGAGGTCGGCGTTGCGCTTGCCGCGCGTGAAGGCCGGTTTGCCGGCGGTGCTGTCGCCGCGCAGGCAGGCGTCGCGGGCGGCAATGCCGAAGACGTCCTGGCAGCGCGCCTGCGCATCGCCGCGCGGGCCCGGCAGCGCCACCGTGAGGCCGTTGCCCGACGGTGCGCGGCCGGTGCCGTGCAGGGCTTCGAGCCGCTGATGGTAGTTGGCGATCTGGGTGGTGGCGAAGCGGCGCGCGGCCTGGATCTGCGCGTTGATCAGGCCGTTGACGTCCGGATCGGTGGACGGATCGCGCCGCGGTGCCACGCTCACCTGCACGACGGCCGGCGTGGAGGTGGAGACGGCGTTGGACAGCGTGTAGGTCAGGGTGGCCGTGCCGCTGAAGGCGCTCGCCGGCGTAAAGCTGAGCAGGTAGACCGGTGCGGCCGCCGCGAGCGCCTTGACGCCCGCCGTCGTCTGCGATGTCTGCTGCATGATGGTCGCCGTGCCGGCATTGGCCGGTACCACCGACACGATGGCCGCGCCGGTGAACGGCCCGCCGGTGGCGCCGTCCGTGAGGTCGACATTCACGGCCTGGCCTGCCGCCGTGCTGGCCGTCTTCTGCGCCACGGCGATCGGCACGGCATTGACGGTCACCGTCGCCTGGATCGGCGCGGAGGTGCCGGCCGTGTTGACCAGCGCGAAGGTGAAGGCGACGTTGCCCGAGGTGGTCGGGGTGGGCGTGTAGACGATGTCCATGCCGTTGACCACGGCCGTGCCGCTCGCGGGCGCGGCGACGATCACCACCGACGAGAACGGCCCGCCGGTCGCATTGGCCGTGGGGTGCAGCGTGACCGGCGCGGTGGATGTGGTGGTCGCGGTCACGGGCGGCGCGGTCCCGATGGTCTGCCCGACCACGAGCGTGTAGCCGCGCGTGCCGGTGTAGGGCGCGCCGGCGCCGGTGCTGCTGTCGGTTGCCCGGATGCTGAAGGTGCTGCTGCCCAGGGCGGTGGGCGTGCCGCTCAGTACGCCGGTGGTGCTGTTCAGGCTCACGCCGGCCGGCAGCGTGCCGGAGGCCACGGCGTAAGTGTACGGACCGATGCCGCCGCTGGCCGTGAACGTCTGGCTGTAGGCCGTGTTGAGCGTGGCGCCCGGCACGGTGGCCGGATTCAGCGCGACGGTCGCGGCGCCGATGGTGATGCTGTAGGCGCGGCTGGCGGTGAAGCTGTTGGCATCCGTTGCCGTGATGGTGAAGCCGAAGCTGCCGCCCGCCGTCGGCGTGCCCGACAGCACGCCCGCGCTGCTCAGCGACAGGCCGGCCGGCAGCGCGCCGCTGGTCACGGCATAGGTGTACGGCGCGGTCCCGTTGCTGGCCGTGATGGACTGGCTGTAGGCCGTGCCGATGGCCGGGTTGGGCAAGGTTGCCGGGGCCACGGTCAGCGTGGGGGCGCTGACCGTCAGCGTGTAGGTGCCGGACACGGCATAGGGGCCCGCGCCCGAGCTGCCGTCGGTGGCGGTGACGGTGAAGCTGACCGTCCCGGCCGTGGTCGGCGTGCCGGACAGCGTGGCCGAGGCCGCATGGAACGACAGGCCGGTGGGCATCGTGCCGGTGTTGACCGTCAGCGCGTAGGTGTAGGGGCTGACGCCGCCGCCGGCGCTGAAGCTCTGGCTGTAGCTCGTGCCGGCCATGGCGGTCAGCCCGGCGGTGGAGGCCGGCGAGATGGTCAGCGTGGGCGAGCCGACCGTCAGCGTATAGGCCCGGCTGCCGGTGAACGGACCCGAGCCCGTGGTGCTGTCGGTGGCGCTGATCGTGACGCTGAAGCTGCCGCCCGCGGTCGGCGTGCCGGACAGCACGCCGGCGCTGCTGAGCGACAGACCCGCCGGCAGGGCGCCGCTGGTCACGGCATAGGTGTACGGCGCGGTGCCGCCGCTGGCTGCCACGCTCTGGCTGTAGGCCGAGCTGACCGTGGCGCCGGCGAGCGTGGTCGGCGTCAGCGCGATGGTGGGCGCGGCCACGGTGAGGCTGTAGCTGCGGGTGCCGCTGAAGGCGTTGGCGTCGGTGCCGCGCACCGTGAAGCTGAACGTGCCGGCGGCGGTCGGGGTGCCGGTGAGCGCGCCGGTGCCGGTATTCAGGCTGAGCCCCGCCGGCAGCGCGCCGCTGGTGATGGCGTAGGTGTACGGCGTCGCGCCGCCGCTGGCCGTCACGCTCTGGCTGTATGCCGTGCCGACCGTGGCGCCGGTCAGCGTGGCGGGGGCGAGCGAGATGGTCGGCGCGGAGGTGGTCAGCGTGTAGGTTGCCGAGACCGTGTAGGGGCCGGTGCCGGTGCTGCTGTCGGTGCCCGTGACGGTGAAGTTGGCCGTGCCGGCCGTGGTCGGTGTGCCGGACAGCACGCCGGTGGCGGTGTTGAACGACAGGCCGGTCGGCAGCGCGCCGGAGTTGACCGACAGCGCATAGGTGTACGGCGCCGTGCCGCTGGCCGCGACGAACGCCTGGCTATAGGCGACGCCGCTGGTCGCGCTCAGGCTGCCCGCCGCGGGCGTGATCGACAGTGTCGGGGCGTTGACCGTGAGCGTGTAGCTGCGGCTGCCGGTATAGGGGCCCGTGCCGCCGGTGCTGTCGGTGGCCGTTGCCGTGAAGCTGAACGCGCCGCCCGCCGTGGGCGTGCCCGACAGGGTCCCGGCCGACGACAGGCTCATGCCCGCCGGCAGCGCGCCGGCCGTGACCGCATAGGTGTAGGGGGACGTCCCGCCGCTGGCGCTGACGGACTGGGAGGAGGCCGCCCCGACCGTCGGGCTCGTCAGCGTGCTGGGCGATACGGTGATGGTCGGCGCTGCGATCGTCAGGCTAAGCGTGCCGCTGGTGGCCGAGAACGGCCCCGTGCCGGTGCTGCTGTCCGTGGCCGTGACCGTGAAGCTGAAGGTGCCGGCGGAGGTGGGCGTGCCGCTGAGCGTGCCGCCGGTGCTCAGGGTCAGGCCCGGCGGCAGCGAGCCGGACGCGAGCGCATAGGTGTAGGGCGAGGTGCCGCCGCTGGCGGAGGCCACCGACTGGCTGTACGCCGTGCCCACCGTGCCGGCCGCCGGTGATGCGGGCGCATAGCTGACCGTGGCGCTGGACACCGTGATCGTCACCGTTGCCGCCGCGGACGTGCCGCCGGCATTGCTGGCCGTGTAGGCAAAGGTGTCGGTGCCCGAATACGAGGCCGTGGGCGTGTAGGTGATCGACGTGCCGCTGGCGGTGGCCGTGCCGTGGCTGGCGGCCGTCGAGACGGCCACGCTGGTGGGCGTGCCGCCGCTGATGCTCAGCGTGATGGCGTTGCTGCTGCTGCCGTGGGCGACGGTGGCGCTGCTCGCATTGGCCGTGGGCGGGGCGACATAGGTGAACTGGTCGGCGGAGCTGGTCGCGCTGGTGCCGCCGGAGGTGGTCACGGTGAGATCGACCGTTCCCGCCGAGCCGGCGGGCGAGGTGGCCGTGATCGATGTGGCGCTGTTGACCGTGAAGCTGCCGGCGTTCGTCGAGCCGAACTTGACGGCGGTCGCGCCGGTGAAGCCGGTGCCCGTCACGGCGACGCTGGTGCCGCCGCCGGTGCCGCCCGAGGACGGCGAGATGCCCGTCACGGTCGGCGCGGTGCTGGTCACCGTGATGGACACCGTGCCGTTGGGCAGCCAGGTGACCCCATCGTTGCTGGTGTAGAAGGTGGCGGTGTCGGTGCCGGAGAAATTGGTGGGCGGGGTGTAGACGAAGCCGTTGGTATTGGGGTCGCCCGACGGCGGCACCGAACCGTTGTAGATCGCGATCGTGCC
Source organism: Ralstonia nicotianae (assembly GCF_018243235.1). Classification (NCBI taxonomy): domain Bacteria; kingdom Pseudomonadati; phylum Pseudomonadota; class Betaproteobacteria; order Burkholderiales; family Burkholderiaceae; genus Ralstonia; species Ralstonia nicotianae. The sequence continues at coordinate 3,481,632 of NZ_CP046674.1, read as the reverse complement.
GCCCTGCGACGTCGCTGTGTTGAAGACCGGCCCGGTCGAGCTGTTGGCGTCGCCGGCCGAATCGTAGGCGATGCCGATCAGGAACGGGTCGCAACTGGATGTGTTGCCGCTCGTGAAGACGTAGGACTTCTGCGTATTGGCGGTGGTCGAGAAGGAGACCGTACACGCCGCCGCCCATGCCGGGGACGACAGCATCATCTGACAAGCCCCCAGCGCCAGCATCGCCAGCACACCCTGGCGGGTCCGGGCGCACGGGCGCGCCATGAGGTGTCCGAGCATCGGCAGCCCGGCAAGCAAGCGCCAGCCGAGCAGGATCGTTTGTATCAGCTTGCGCATTTTCTCCCTCGTGGCGCCCATTCTGGAGGGCGCTTTATCGTTGGCGTTTCTGGAAAATCAGCCCGGATTGCCGACGGGCTTCCCGTGATGCTGGGGAGAAATGGGTGTGGATAATTGGCGCCGGTGTTTTTTGGCGCAGGGGAAACCCTGTGCGGCTCGCTGGCGTAAACCCGTGTAAATACTCCCTCCGTGAAGCGACATGGCCATTTTGTTGATTTGGGCTGCCATGTCGATTTCGATGCGATGCTAGGAAAAGCCGATCGCACCGTCAAGGCCACTGTTTGTACGTGTCTGGCTTCAGGTAAGGATCGATGCGTGCTCGATTGCCATGACATCAGGTTTTCACGGGCGCTGGAAAAAATCATGGCCATCCGTGTCTGATTCACGCAACGAGGCCGGCGACGGAATCAAATTGCAGTATCAAACCTGTCGGTGGTAAAAATGCCGGCAGCCGCTGCAAAAAAATCCAATATCGTGGCACCGCCACATTGCGAGGAGAAGCTGTGGATCAATATCTCGGCGAAATTCGCTTATGCGCGTTTTCATATCCACCAAAAGGATGGGCGGCATGCAACGGTACACTGTTGCCGATTGCGCAAAACACAGCGTTGTTTTCGCTGCTGGGCACGCAATATGGCGGCGACGGTGTTCGCACCTTCGCGCTGCCGGATCTGCGGGGCCGCACCCCCTTGCACCGTGACTACGTCAACTCGGTCGTGGGTAGCGTGGGCGGCGCGGAGACCGTGACGCTGGTGTCCTCGCAGCTGCCGGTGCACAGCCATCTCTTCAACGCATCGTCCAGCCCGGCCACCTCGACGAACGTGGGGGCGACGCAGAACCACGTGCTCGCCGCCAGCAACCTCTACAGCTCGACCGATCCCACCATCAGCGGCCCGGGCACCGCGCTCTATGCCGTGCCCGGCCCCGTGGCCGCGCTGTCCGGCGAGGCCTGCGGCAGCACGGGCGGCGCGCAGCCGCACGAGAACATGCAGCCGTCGCTGGTGCTGAACTACATCATCGCGCTGACCGGCATTTTCCCGTCGCGCAACTGAGGACGCATCATGGAACCCTTCATCGGCGAGATTCGCCTGTTTGCCGGCAACTATGCCCCGCAGGGCTGGCTGCTGTGCCAAGGCCAACTGATCGACATTTCCAGCAACGAGATCCTCTACGCGCTGCTCGGCACCACCTACGGCGGCGACGGCCGGACAACGTTCGCGCTGCCCAACCTGCAGGGCGCGCTGCCGGTCGGCCAGGGACAGGGCCCCGGCTTGACCGCCCGCACCATCGGCCAGCACCTGGGCGTGGAAAACGTGACGCTCACCCAGGCTCAGATGCCGGCGCACAGCCACGCCCTGTTCGCGACCAGCGATACGGCGACCACCATCACGCCGGGCCCCGGCGCGATGCTCGCCACCGTGCCGAATCCGCAGGGCTTCTACGATGCCGGTACGGCCAATCCGCCGACCAAGGCGGCGTTTTCCAGCCAGGCCGTCGGCGTGGCCGGCGCCAACCTGCCGCACTCGAACCACATGCCGACCGCGTCCATCAACTACATCATCGCCATCACGGGCATCTACCCGTCACAGAACTGAACAGGGGGAGACACATGTCAGATCAATTCATCGGCGAGATCCGGATTTTCGGCTTCAATTTCGCCCCCGTGGACTGGGCGGCCTGCGATGGCGCGCTGATGCCGATTTCGCAGAACGCCGCGCTGTTCTCCATTCTCGGCGCCACGTATGGCGGCAACGGCTCCACGACCTTCGGCCTGCCCGACCTGCGCGGCCGCGCGGTGATGGGGCCGGTGGGCGGCGCGCTGAATGACCAGCAGGGCGCGGCGACCATTTCGCTGAAGCAGGGTGAAATGCCCATGCATACGCACACCGCGTATGGGGACAACGCCCGGGCGGCGTCTACGGCGGCGGCGGGCCGGCTGCCGGCGCGCTTCATGGTGGCGCACAACCAGTCGTTCATTGCCACGGACGCGACGCCGGCGCCCGTCATGACCACACTGGCACCGCAGACCGTCGGCCCGGCCGGCGGCAGCACCGCGCACGAGAACTGCCAGCCCTACCTGGCTGTGAACTACTGCATCGCGCTGCAGGGCGCCTGGCCTCCCCATCCCTGAGCCCGGCTGTCCTGTTCCGAGCGGGCGGCGCCGTGCCGTCCGCATCCGCTTTCCGCATGCGATCCGCCGCTTCCATGACCGTTTCCGCCGAGCTGTTCCTGCCGCATGTCGGCACCGCGTTCTCCGTGTGCCGGCAAGCCGGCGAGGCCGCCGACCCGCCCTTCACGCTGCGTCTCGATGAGGTCGCGCTCGCCAAGGCCGCGCGCGCGGGGGACCGTGCGTTCTCGCTGTTCTTCGTCGGCGATGCCGCGTTCATCCTGCAGCAGGGGACCTATTTCCTGCAGCATGCCGTGCTGCCGGAGCAGCCGATCTTTCTCGTGCCGATTGCCGGGCCGCGCGACGGCTACCGCTATCAGGCCTGCTTCAACCTCGCCTGAACCGCGCCCGCCGAGCCAGCGTGCCCATCCTCCCGATCGACCGGCCCGGCGCGGCCCTGCGTCCCGTGACACCGGACGACCAGCCTTTCCTGCTGGGCCTGTACGCGTCCACGCGCGAAGCGGAGCTGCGCCTGACCGACTGGACCGACGCGCAGAAGCAGCAGTTCGTGCGCATGCAGTTCGAGGCGCAGCAACGTGCCTATTTCAGCTACCCCGAGGCGGCGTTCTTCCTGATCCTGCAGGACGGCGCGTCCGCGGGGCGGCTCTATCTGCAGCACCGGCCCGATGCGATCCTGGTGATCGACGTGTCGTTGCTGCCGGCGTTTTGCGGCCAAGGCATCGGTAGCGCGGTGCTGTCGGCGGTCTTCCGGCTGGCGGCCGATGCCGGCAAGCGCGTCCAGATCCATGTGGAACGGTTCAACCCGGCGCAGCGGCTGTATCGGCGTCTGGGGTTCCGGCTGGTCGAGGACAAGGGCGTTTACCTGTTCCTGGAGTGGGGCGGCGCGGCGGCTTGAGCGTCTGGAGTCCGCGCTGCGCTGCCGTGCGCGAGGGGTGGTCTACCATGGGGGTCGGCCATGACGATCTGCCCAGGAGACTTCCCATGCCCGCCGACGCCACCCATCGCGTCTTCAACCAAGTCCCCGATCTCGCGCATTTCAATCCGTTCACGTCGGACGCCACGCTGCAGGGCGCGCTCGACCGGCTCGGTGGCGGCTGGCATGCCGATGCGCTGCGGGCGTTCGGCGAGACGCTGGGGTCCCCCCGGACGCTGGCCTGGGCGGCCGAGGCCAACCGGTACCCGCCGGAGCTTCACACCCACAGCCGCACCGGCGAGCGCATCGACAGCGTGCGCTTCGATCCGGCCTGGCATGCGCTGCTCGGGCTGATGCGCGGCCAGGGCCTGCAGGCGCTGCCGTTTGCCGAGCCCCGCGCCGGCGCCTGGGCCGCGCGTACCGCCGGGTATTTCATGCAGGCGCAGATCGAGTCCGGCTCGCTGTGTCCGGCCACCATGACCTTCGCCAGCATCCCCGTGCTGCAGAAGGAGACCGCGCTGTTCGCCGACCTGGCGCCGCGCCTCTACGCCCGCGAGCATGACGCGCGCGATCTGCCGTGGCGGCAGAAGACCGCCATCCTGGTCGGCATGGGCATGACGGAAAAGCAGGGCGGCTCGGACGTGCGCAGCAACACCACCGTGGCGGTGCCCTTGGGTGGCAAGGACGGGGGCGAGGGGCGCGGCGCCACGTACGCGCTCACCGGGCACAAGTGGTTCTTCTCCGCGCCGATGTGCGATGCGCATCTTGTGGTGGCGCGCATGGGCGCGGAGGATGGGCCGCTGTCGTGCTTCTTCGTGCCGCGCTGGCGCGACGACGGCGGCAAGAACCCGGTCCAGATCCAGCGGCTCAAGGACAAGCTCGGCAACTGCTCCAACGCGAGCAGCGAGGTGGAGTTCCGCGCGGCGCAGGGCATCCTGATCGGCGAGGCGGGGCGCGGCATCCCGACCATCCTCGAGATGGCGACGCACACGCGGCTCGACTGCGTGATCGGCAGCGCGGCCCTCCTGCGCCACGCGCTGATGCAGGCGCTGCACCATGCGCGCCACCGCATGGCGTTCGGCCGCCTGCTGGCGGACCAGCCGCTGATGCGCAACGTGCTGGCCGACCTCGCGCTCGAATCGCAGGCCGCCACGCTGCTGATGATGGAGCTGGGCGATGCGTTCGAGCGGGCCGAGGCCGATCCGGTCGCCGCCGCCTGGAAGCGCATCGTCACGCCGGCCGCCAAGTTCTGGGTCTGCAAGCGCGCCATCGAGGCCACCGGCGAGGCGATGGAAGTGTGGGGCGGCAACGGGTACGTGGAAGAGGGCCCGATGGCCCGCCTGTACCGCGAGGCGCCGGTCAATTCCATCTGGGAAGGCTCGGGCAACGTGATGTGCCTGGACGTGCTGCGCGCCATCGGCCGCGTGCCGGACGATGCGCTGCGGCTGGTGCAGGACATCGGCGAGCGCGCGCGGGGCCATCGCGCCGTGCGGGCCGAGCTGGCGGCGCTGCAGGCCATGCTGCACCAATCCGGTGATATCCAGGAGGCCTCGGCGCGGCGCATCGCCCAGGGACTGGCGCTGACGGCCCAGGCCGCGCTGATGCTCGCCCATGCGCACGCCGACGACGCCGAGCGCTTCATCGCCAGCCGCTTCCATCATCAGCACGGCCGCGTGTTCGGCACGCTGGAGGGCAACGCGCAGGAACTGGGGGCGGCGCTGCAGCGCGCGTGGCCGGCCTGATGCCCGGGTCCGGACGGTCAATAGTGGTACTGCGGCCACATGTCGCACTGATTGGCCGCCCATGGCGACGGCCTGCCCGGCACCACGGCGTGCTCCATATGGCGTGGTACCGCCAAATTCCCGTCTGAACAGGTCAATGGTTGTGTTGTCAACTTACTGTGAGGTAAGTTGAGGATTGTTACCGAGTCGCCGCATAATGCATGCCCCATGGCTCGGGCGTGACGTCGCCCAGCGCCTGGCACCCGCCAGGGCACCGCGACACCTCCACCCATGCCATCCCGCGCCACCGGGCACCCGGATTCGCGCGGGCCGCCGTGTCGCAAGGGCAGCGAAACGGCGTGCCCTAAACCAGCCCTAAAATTCGAGGATCTCACAATGCTGTTCTCCGCGCGCACGCGGCGGCTTGCCATGCTTGCCGTTCCCCTGGCGGTTTCCGCTTTCCACGCCATGGCCTCCACCCCGACGCTGGATCGCATCCGCGAAACCGGCACCATCCGGCTGGCCTATCGCGAGGACTCGGTCCCGTTTTCCTACACCGACGGCGGCAAGCCGATCGGCTATTCCATCGACATCTGCTCGCGCGTGGTCGATGCCATCCGCACCTCGCTCAAGCGGCCGGAACTGAAGGTGCAGTACCTGCCGGTGACGGCGGCCAACCGGATGGACACCATCGCCAGCGGCAAGGCCGACCTCGAGTGCGGCTCCACCAACAACGCGCCGGAGCGCCGCGAGAAGGTGGCCTTCACCATCCCGCACTACATCACCAAGGGCCGCATGCTGGTCAAGGTGAGCTCGGGCCTGCAGCAATGGGACGACCTGCACGGCAAGACGGTGGTGGCCGCGCGCGGCTCCAGCGCCTCCGACGTGATGCACAAGCTGAACGACGCGACCGGCCTGGGCATGCGCACCGTGGACACGAACGACCTGAAGACCGCGTTCGCCATGCTCAGCACCGGCAAGGCCGATGCCTTCGCGGGTGACGATGTGCTGCTCGCGGGTATGCGTGCCACCTCCGACAACCCGTCGGACTACGTGGTCGCCGGCAAGACGCAGCTGGTGTCGTCGTACGCCATGATGATGAGCAAGCAGGATGCGGACTTCAAGAAGCTGGTCGACCAGTCGATGACGCGCCTGATCGTCGACGGCGAGGTGCAGAAGCTCTACAAGAAGTGGTTCCAGCAGCCGATTCCGCCCAACAACCTGAACCTGCAGATTCCGATGAACCATCTGCTGCGCGACTCCTTCAGCATCCCCACCGACAGCGCCGGCAACTGACGCGCCGCGCCCCCCCGCCTAGTGCCCCTCGGCCGGCACGGGCGGTGCCGGGGCCTGCGTCACCACGTTGAGCACCGGCCGGCCGCTCCGGCGGATCAGGTCGGCCGCGCGCTCGGCGATCATGATGACGGGCGCGTTGGTGTTGCCGCCGATGAGCGTCGGCATCACCGAGCCGTCGATCACCCGCAGGCCCTCGACGCCGCGCACGCGCAGCTCGGGGTCGACCACCGCCGCGGGGTCGCCCGCGCCGCCCATGCGGCAGGTGCCGACCGGGTGGTAGATGGTGTCGGCATGCCGGCGGATCAGCGCGCGCACGGCTTCGTCGTCGGAGCCGTCGCCGCGAATCCCTTCTGAATACAGCTCGCGCCCGCCCAGTTCGGCCAGCGGCTGCTGCGCGAAGATGCTGCGCACGGCGCGCAAGCCTGCCATCATGCCCGCCATGTCGGCCGGATCGGACAGGAAGCGCGGATCAATGAGCGGCGCCTGCCGCGTATCGGCCGATGCCAGGCGCACCTCGCCGCGGCTTTCCGGGCGCAGCACGCATGCGTGGCACGAATAGCCGTGGCCGTAGTTGAACGTGCGGTTGTGGTTGTCGGCCATGGCGACCACGAAATGCAGTTGCAGGTCCGGTTCAAGCAGGCCGGGCCGGCTCTTGATGAAGCCGCCCGCCTCGGCGAAGTTGGTGGCGATCATGCCGCGGCGCTCGCGCCGGTAGCGCAGGATCTCGCCCAGCATGCGCACGCTGCCGCGCAGCGAATAGCCGACCAGGTCGAGGTTGAACAGCTTCTTGTGCAGGATCACGTCGAGGTGGTCCTGCAGGTTCTGGCCGACGCCGGGCAGGTCCTGCGCCACCGGAATCCCCAGCGCGCGCAGATGCGCGGCCGGACCCACGCCCGAGGCCATCAGCAACTGCGGCGAACCGAACGTCCCCGATGACACGATGACCTCGCGCCGTGCGTGCAGCGTCTCGGTGCGGCCGGCGCGGTCCACCACCACGCCCGTCGCGCGCCTGTCCTCGAAGACGATGCGCAGCGCCTGCGTGTCGGGCAGCACCGTCAGCCGGCGCCGTCCGCGGTTGAACGTGGTGTCGGCCCTGTCACCGCCGTGCAGGTAGGCGCGCGCGGCGTTCCAGCGCTCCCCGTTGTATTGCGTGACCTGGTAGAGCCCGACCCCTTCCTGTTCGGGGCCGTTGAAATCATCGTTGCGGCGGTAGCCCGCCGCCACCGCCGCTTCCACGAAGCGCTGCGCGATCGGGTTGTCGGTGCGCAGGTCGCTCACGTGCAGCGGGCCGTTGCCGCCGTGCAGCGGATCATCGTCGCGGCCCGCGACACGCGCGTTGCATTCCGACCGCTTGAAGTAGGGCAGCACGCTGTCCCAGCCCCAGCCGGTGCAGCCGAGCGCGGCCCAGTGGTCGTAGTCGTGCCGGTGGCCGCGGGTGTAGATCATCGCGTTGAGCGATGAGCTGCCGCCCAGGCCGCGCCCGCGCGGCTGATACCCCTGACGCCCGACCAGTCCCGGCTGCGGCGTGGTCAGGTAGGCATAGTTGCGCCGGCTCCGGAACGGCAGCGAGGCCGCGTAGCCCGCCGGCACCCACACGGAGAAATGATGATCGTGCGGCCCGGCCTCCAGCAGCGCGACCGTCACGTCGGGGTCTTCGGTCAGGCGGCTCGCCAGCGCGCAGCCGGCCGAGCCTGCGCCGACGATGACGTAGTCGAAGGTGAGCGGGGCGGCGGGCGTGGCCATGGGGGGCTCCGGATGGACGCTGCTGCGAGGCGGGCGACGCTCGCGGGCGCGCCATCATTTTTGATGGCTCCATCGTAGGCCGCGCCTCGTGTTTCAAACACCGGTGGGCGCGGCATTAGAGGCATTGTTCGATGGCATGCAGCAAGCGGATGCCCGATCACCGCGCGGATGGCGCCGGCAGTGCCGATCCGGCATGGCGCGGTGCGGAAGCGGGTGCGCGACGGGCAGGGCTGATGCAATCTTTTTGCCGTGGCGTGAAATGCGGCGGATTCCGATGGTGGTGAGGGAGCGGACTGGTTACGTTGATGGCCTGGTCCTTTTTTCGGTGCGCTGGGCGGCGGATGGTTGCCCTTGCGTCGGCGGCCGCGCGCAGGTTCGCGCCGCGCCTCACCGGGAAGGTGAAGCCTTCCATCTATACCACTCAGTGGTATGGTCTGCCTATCCGCCTTCCCGGAGCGACATGCCGCTATCCGCGCAACGCGTATTCAAGACGAAGTGGTTCAACAAGGCAGCACAGGCCGCCGGCATTTCCGACGCAGAACCGCACAAAGCGGCAAGACAGCTGATGCAGGGGTTGGGTGACGACCTTGGCGGCAACGTGTGGAAAAAGCGGCTGGACCAGAACAGAAAACGCAGCATCGTTCTGAACAGGGCCGGCTGCTGCTGGTTTTTTGTCTTTCTCTTCGCGAAGAGCGATCGGGACAATATCGACGCGCCGGAGTTGGCGGCATTCAGGAAGCTCGCCTCCGACTTCGGCCGGTGTGCGAGCGCCGACCTCGCCGGCTGGTCGAACTGAAAGCGCTTGTGGAGGTTTGTCATGACTGAGACCCGCTTCAAGAGCGATGCCTCGGAGGCCGTTCATAGCGCCGCTTCCGGCCTGCACCGCGCAGGCCTGACCGGCAAAAAAATGGTATGGACGCCTCCGCCGCAGCAATAATGGTGCGTCACCACCTTTCCAGGGAGAGCGGAAATGGAACCGACCATCATTGGCGTTGACATTGCGAAGCAGGTCTTTCAGTTGCACTGGATTGACCGCGAGACGGGGGAAGTGGTTGACCGGCAACTCAAGCGAGGTGCCTTCTTGGAACATTTCGCAAATCGTGAACCCTGTCTGATTGGCATGGAAGCGTGTGGCAGCTCACAACACTGGGCACGGCGGTTAAGCGAACTTGGACATCAGGTCAAACTGATGCCGGGCAAGCTGGTCAAGGCGTTTGTGACAGGCAACAAGAACGACGTTGCTGACGCGCGCGCCATCTGGGCTGCAACGAGTCAACCTGGCATCAAGACAGTGGCAATCAAGACCGAAGCGCAGCAGGCCGTTCTAGCGCTGCATCGCATGCGCCAGCAGCTAGTGATATTCCGGCGCTCTCAATCGAATTGCTTGCGTGGACTGCTGAGCGAGTACGGCGAAGTCATGGCATTGGGGCGGGCCGCGATGAGCCGAGCGATGCCCGACGTGCTCGCACGGCTGGAGTCGCGATTGCCGGCAGTCCTGATAGATTCCCTCAGAGAGCAATGGCAACGTCTGAGCAACATGGACGAGGAGATTGCCCGTATCGAGCGGCGCTTGAGGGCATGGCTACAGGAAAGCGATGCGTGCAAGGCAATTGCGGATATTCCAGGCGTCGGCTTCTTGACTGCGACTGCGGCAGTTGCCGCAATGGGCAATGCGAAGGCCTTCAAATCTGGTCGTGAGTTTGCAGCTTGGCTCGGCTTGGTGCCAGCGCAGATTGGGACGGGAGGGAAGGTGCGCCTACTTGGAATCAGCAAACGAGGCGACCGCTACTTGCGCACCTTGCTCATTCACGGGGCGCGCTCGGTCATGAAGCACGTGAAAGATGCAGAGTCATGGGCAGCAAAGCTCAGGCAGCGGCGACCGCTCAACATTGTGATAGTGGCCTTAGCAAACAAGATGGCGCGGACGATTTGGGCATTGCTTGCGCACCGATGCTCATACCGAGCTGACTATACGGCGGCAATTGCATGACGGCACCATGTATGGCATCCGGATGCCCTTGATGTTGCACTGAACGCGAACTTCCCAGGTTGCGCAAGGTATCGATTGTGATGGCAAACAGGTTAGACCGGGGCTCACCAAACCTGCATCGTCTTCTGGACATCATGGTCCGTGGCAAAAATGAGGCGTGAGTCAGCGGATTCCATAGGGGCCAGCGGGGTTCGTCCTGTATAGGCCGGATATAAAACCGCAGCCTTCTTACTTGTTCGACAACTCATCGACATCTTGCCAAACAGGAGGCGTCCATATAAAGACCATGCGCGAATACGACGCGCTCTGTATCGAGGCCGTGCCGGCTTTCGATGCGCCGGCCATTGCCCGTATCCGCCAGTCGGTCAACGTCAGTCAGAGCGTGTTTGCGGCCTATCTCAATACGACCACGTCAACGGTCCGGCAGTGGAAGCAGGGTGACAAGAAGCCGAGCGGCATGGCTGCACGCCTGCTCCAGCTTGTGCAAAAGCACGGATTGGCCTTGTTTTCGTGAGCGAAGCCTGCCGCGGGCAGGCACGTCCACGCGTTGTGGAGGTTGCCGCGGTCCCGCCCGGCGCCGCATCAACAAAAACCCCGCCAACCGGCGGGGTCCCTGTCACGGCACGCGGCGCATTCAGGCCTGCGGCGTCGAGCCGTCCGGCGTGGCCGCCGGATCCTCTGCCTTGGCGTCCTCTTCCTTCTTCTCCAGCATGCCTTCCAGCGCGCCGGCGCCCTTGAAGCCCGCGATGGCCGCGATGCCCTTGGTCAGCAGCGAGGCATCCGGGTCGAGCTTTTCCGTGGCTTCTACTGCCGCCACCGCGCCTGCGATCTTGCCGACTTCATCCAACAGTCCCATGGCCATTCTCCTTCCGGGTTGGGGGACGTTCATGGTGTCACGAACGCCCGGACCAAAGTACACCGAATGTAAGGATTTTTGAGCCGACCGCTGGCGAGCGGATCGTGCGTCACGCAGTCACCGTCACTTGACGCCGTCGGCTGCGGCCAGATGTGACGATGCCTCGCGCGGGCAGGGCATCGTCGTTTCTTCGGCAACCGGCACCAGGCCGGTGAGCTTGCCTGATTTACGGCACCGCCACGATGGCGAACGCGCGCGGCAGCAGCCCGGTCTGCGCGGTAGCGACCGAGGTCAGCGCACCGGTGCTGCTGTCCACCGCGTAGGCGACCACGTCATGGTCCACGCCGTTGACGATGTAGGCGATGCTGCCGGCATCGTTGAGCGTGATCGCCAGCGGATCGTTGCCGGTGGCGAGCGTGCTCTTGAGCGTCAGCGCGCCGGTGCTTGTGTTGATGGCGTAGAGGCTGACCGTGTTATCGAACACGTTGCCCACGTACGCGAACAGGCCGGACGGATGGATGGCGATCGGGATCGGCCCCTGCCCGGTGGCCACCGGCGAGCCCACGGCGGTCAGCGCGCCGGTGGTCTGGTTGATGGCATATACCTGGACGGTGTTGTCCTGCGAGTTGGCCACGTAGGCGAACGTGCCGGCCGGATGCAGCGCGATGTAGAACGGTGCGTTGCCGGTGGCGACCGGGCTGCCCACCGCTGTGAGCGCGCCGGTGGCGCCGTTGATCGAGAAGACCATGGCCGATGGCGTGCCCGCCCCGCTGGCCGCGTTCACCACGTAGGCGAAGGTGCCGGCCTTGTTGATGACGATGGTGTACGGATTGGTGCCCGCCGCGATGGTGCCGATCGAGGTGAGCACGCCGGTCGTCGCGTTGATCGAGAAGCCCGACAGCGTGTTGTCGCCGAAGTTGGTGGTGTACGCGAACGTGCTGGCCGGCGTGCGCGCGATGTTGAACGGCTGCATCCCCGTTGCGGCCGGCGTGCCCGAGATGGTCAGCAGGCCGGTCTCCGAATCGATCGCCAGCGTGGTGACGCTGTTGTCGTTGCCGTCGACGACGTAGACGAACTTGCCGGCCTTGTCCGCGATCAGCGACAGCGGCCCTTGGCCTACCGAGATGGGTGTGCCGATCAGGGTCGGTGCGCCGGTGGTCGGGTCCAGCGTGTAGGCGGAGACCGTGTTGTCGTTCGAGTTGGCCGTATAGGCGAACAGCGGCCGCGTCGAACAGGTCACGGCGATGTTGGTGACGTTGGCCGAGCCCATCGTGCCGCTGTCGTTGCCGATCGTGCACTGTTGCCCCGATGGGCGCGTGCCCACGGTCGCCGCGTATTGCGCGCCGCTCGCCAGCGCGGTGGGGAACTGGAAGTTGCCGTTGGCGGTGACGGTGACCGCGTCGCCGCCGTTGTTCAGCAGCTTCACCGACAGGCCCGAGCCCAGGCCGGCTACCGTGCCGCCCACCGAGTAGGTCGGCGCGGGCGCCGGTGAGGGTGACGGCGTCGGCGTCACGGCGTTGCTCGACGGCGGCGTCGTGGTGGCCGCGGCCGTGTCATCGCCCCCGCCGCCGCAGGCGGACAGCACGAGCGACAGCGTGGCCGCGAGCGCCAGCGCCATGCCGCGCCGCGTGAGCGCATGCAGGACGCGCGGCGCCTCCGAAGGACAGGGTTGCACCGCCCACCGACCTGCCGTTGCTGATTGCCCCGTCTGGGCGGGATGCTCTGCGGTCATGGCGGCCCCCGTTCTTCGCGCGCTGTTTGGGGAAGCATAGGAGCCGGGGCAGGCTCGTCGACATAGGTCAATTGACCGAAACATGCCTTGGCCACACGTCCTATTGCGTGCGGTGCTCGCCGCCGGCATGCCGTTTGCGCACGCCATACGCGGCCGATGCTGTCTCGGGCACCGGATTGCGCAGGCTCACGTTCAGCCTGGGGCCTGCGGGGCTTCCGGCCGGACGGCCTGTCATGGGCAACGGCGTGGGCTCAGACTCCTTGCCTGCGCGCCGTCCGGACCGTCACCGCCTTGGCCACCGGGGTTGACAGCACCAGCGACGTGGTGACGGCGCCGTGCACGGCCAGGCTGTCCACCACGCGCTCCAGGTCGCCCGGCTCGGCGATCGCGCAGCGGACGATGAAGCAGTGCGCGCCGGTCACGCGGCTGGCTTCCAGCACCTCGGGCATCGCTTCGAACAGCTGGATGTATTTGCGGATGTGGGCATGCGTGGTCTCGATCTGGATGATCGCCTGCAGGCCGATGCCGATCCGGCGCAGGTTGACGCGCGCGCCGTAGCCTTCGATCACGCCGGCGTCCTCGAGCTTGCGCACGCGCTCGCTCATGGCCGGCTGCGACAGCCCGATGCGCTTGCCCAGCGCCGCCAGGCTCTGCCGCGCATCGGTCTGCAGCGCTTCGAGGATCAGCCAGTCCTTCTTGTCCAGTTCCATGCCCGACTCCACAAGGGGCCGATGCATCATCGGCCGACCGGCCCGATTTTGGATGTAAACGCCTTTCGGCGTGCGGGCGCGGCTGCCTATCATACGAGGCGCTGTCTTCACACACCTGACCAGACCCCTTCCGGAGAGGCAATGAAACTGATCGGCATGCTCGATTCGCCCTACGTGCGCCGCACCGCCATTTCACTCAAGCTGCTCGGGTTGCCGTTCGAGCATGCGCCGGTGTCGGTGTTCCGCCATTTCGATGCGTTCCGTGCCATCAACCCGGTGGTGAAGGCGCCCACGCTGGTGTGCGACGACGGCACGGTGCTGATGGACTCGACGCTGATCCTCGACTACGCAGAGGCACTGGCCGGCCGCAGCCTGATGCCGGCCGCGCTGCCGGCGCGCCGGCAGGCATTGCGCGTCGTCGGCCTGGCGCTGGCGGCCTGCGAGAAGGCGGTCCAGATCGTCTACGAATGCAACCTGCGCCCCGCCGAGAAAAGGCACGCCCCGTGGGTCGAGCGGGTGCAGGGCCAGTTGAACGCCGCTGTCGGGGCCCTGGAGGCCGCGCTGGGCGAGGCGCCCGTGCCGGTCGATCAGCGCGCCCTGTCCCAGTCCGACCTGACCGCCGCCGTGGCGTGGGGCTTCATCCAGCTGATGGCGTCCGACCGCGTGCCGGCGGCGGACTATCCGCGGCTGGCAGCCTTCTGCGTCGCGGCGGAGCAGCTGGACGTCTTTCGCGAGACGCCGATCGAGTAAGGCGGCCGCGCGCTCAGACCGCCTGCCGCTGGAGCGATGCCTGGCGGTACAGCGCATGGATGACGTCGGCCTGCGTGAGGATGCCGGCCAGCCGTCCGTGCGCATCCACCACCGGGATGTGGTGGTGCCCGGCGCTGGCGAACATCGGCACCAGGTCGGCCATCGGTGCATCGGCGCGGATGGTGAGCACGCGCGGGTTCATCACGCCGCGCACGCGCGGCGGCGTCATCGCGCCGATGGCGAACCAGTCGCGCAGCCGCTGGCGCGGCGCGCGTGGGGCCGTACCGGCCAGGTCGGCGCGCGTGACGATGCCGATCAGCCGGCGACCGTCGTCGATCACGGGCAGGGCCTTCACGCCGTGCCGCTGCAGCAGGCGCAGCGCGTGCGGCACCGAGGTGGCCGCCGATGCCGTCACCACCGAGGGCGTCATGATGTCTGCGCAGGTGAGCGTGTGGAAGGTGCGGGCATAGGCCTGCTGCTGCATTTCCTGCAGCAGCGCGGTCAGGTCTTCGGGGTCGATGTCGAGCCACTCGCCCTGGCGCCGCAGGGCGGCGAGCACGTCCGCGCGGGTCAGCCCGCCTGGCGGCGGCGCATGCTCGGTGGCCGCGCGCCGATGGGCATGCGGATACCGGTGTCCGGTCACGGCGTGGTAGGCGATCGCGGCCACCAGCAGCAGCGCCGACTGCAGGGCCACCGGCTCCAGCACGAAGCGATAGCCCAGCGCATGGACGGCCGGCCCGCCGAGGACCGCCGTCAGCGCCACCGCGCCCGAGGGCGGATGCACGCAGCGCAGCGCGAACATGCCGCCGATGGCCAGCGACACCGCCAGCGCGCAGGCCAGCACCGGGTCCCCGATCATCCGCGCGCAGGTCACGCCCACCACGGAGGCCACCAGGTTGCCGCCGATGATGGACCACGGCTGCGCCAGCGGGCTGGCCGGTACGGCGAACAGCAGCACCGCCGACGCGCCCATCGGCGCCACCAGCAGGGGCACAGGCACGGGGGCGACCGGCACGTAGCGCATCGCCACGCCGGTGAACAGGATGCCGATCAGCGCGCCGGCCGCCGAGCGCAGGCGCTCGGTCCAGCGGACGGTCACGGGAGCGGGTGCGAAGCTGGCGAACCAGCGCAGCAGGGCAAGGCGGTACACGATGGGTCTTGGGGGATGGCGGCGATCGCCTGCGGCAGGCCTCACCGTGACTAGGACGATGCCCGGGGCGCCGGGCAGGGAAACGGACTATATCACGTTGTGACATAAATCGCGGCGCGACCGGACACCGCCCGGATCGGGGCAAGCCGATGTGTGACAACGGTCGTCACCAAGATGTCACGCGCGCGTCACCGACGCTGCCGATACTCCGGTGCTTTGCCCTTCACCTGGGACCAGTCGGTCCGGTTGCTCCATGTCCATCAACACCACGCGTTTCCAATCCGGCCTCGTCGCGGTCTGCGGCGCTCTGGCCCTGACCGCCTGCGGCGGCGGCGACGACACCGCCGCCGGCGACAACTCCGTCGCCACCGTCCAGGCCATTCCCGCGCCGCCGGCCGATCCGGGCTTCGTCGATTCGGCACCCGTGGCGACCTCGGTGCCGGCCTTCGTCGACAACATCGCCACCAACCAGCGCGGCGATGCGCGCTATGCGACGCTGGGCACCAACGCGGGTGTGCGGCTGTTCACGCGCTTCCTGGACCTGTGGCAGCCGCTGACGGAGATCGTTGACGCCGGCGTGTCGGCGCCCGCCAACGGGTCGTTCCCCGCCGTGGTCGCGTCCACCTGGACGGGCCTGCCCAACGACGGCACGGCAGGCGGCACCCAGCTCAATCTGCCGGTGCTCAACGCAAACGTTCAATATGTCGTCAGCGCCACCACCGGCCGCACGCAGGCCCAGGCCGACGCCGCCTACTTCGACGACCGGCGCGGCAAGGGCTACAGCGTGACCGACGGCATGGGGCCGCTGACCACCACCTGGCGCACGCTGACCCAGCAGACCACCTCCATCACCACCGTGCCGGCCGATGCCACCACCGTGCTGTACAACGACTCCGGCAACAACACCGGTGTTAGCACCGCGAGCGGCAACACCACCTTCGGCAAGGTGGTGGACCTGATCAACACCATGGGCAACAACGCCTCCACCGAGCCGGCCAAGCGCTTCTACAAGTACGCGCGGCCGTACCGCTGGAGCAGTAGCGTGGTCGTCGTGCCGACGCTGGTGCCGGCCGAAAGCTCGAACCCGGCCACCGACGGCGGCTTCATCAGCGGCCACTCCGCCGAAGCCGTGCGCGATGCCATGGCGATGGCCTATCTGGTGCCGGAGCGCTTCCAGCAGATGCTGGCCCGCGGCCTGGAGCTGGGCGAGAACCGCATCTTCGCGGGCATGCATTCGCCGCTGGACGTGATCGGCGGGCGCATGCTCGGCCTGGCCGCGGTGGCCGCCAACCTCTATGACCCGGCCAACGCCACGCTCAAGGCCACCGCCTACACCCAGGCGCACACCGCCCTGATGGCGCAGACCGGCACCGATGCCACCACGTTCGCTGCCTTCGCGCAGTCCGGCACCCTCACCACCGACCGCTTCGCCGACTACGCCACCAACCAGGCCAACTTCACGCGGCGCATGACCTTCGGCTTCTCGCAGATCAACAGCACGGCGCTGGCGCCGGTGGTGCCCAAGGGCGCCGAGGTGCTGCTGGAAACGCGCTTCCCGTACCTGAGCGCCGACCAGCGCCGCGTGGTGCTGAAGACCACCGAGCTGGCCTCCGGCTACCCGGTGATGGACGACGCCGAAGGCTGGGGCCGCCTGAACCTGTTCGCGGCCGCCGACGGCTATGGCGCGTTCAACGGCAGCGTGGTCGTGTCGATGGATGCCTCGCAGGGCGGCTTCAATGCCGCCGACACCTGGCGCAACGCGGTTGCCGGCGCGGGCAAGCTGACGCTGCAGGGCACCGGCATGCTGCGCCTGGCCGGCAGCAACACCTACACGGGCGGCACGCAGGTCGCGGGCGGCGTGCTGGAGGCCGACTCGGCCACCGCGTTCGGCACGGGCGACGTGTACCTGGGCGGCGGCACGCTGGTCGTCAACGCACCGTCGGCGCTGAATGTCGCCGGCAAGTTCACGCAGCTGCAGGGCACCACGCTGGAGCTCGACATCGGCGCGAACGGCCAGGGCAAACTGAGCGTGGCGGGCCTGACGACGATCGCGGGCGGCACGCTGCACGTCAAGTTCGCGAGCGGCTACACGCCCAAGGTGGGCGACACGATCACCGTGATCGACGGCGCCGGCAGCAACCGCCAGTTCACCTCGGTCGTGGTCGACGGCTTCAAGGCCACCGCGCTCTACACGTCGACCGGCATCCAGATCCGCCTGGACGCCTGAGCCCGGCCCGCGCGCCGCTGTCAGCGCAGCGGCAGCAGTACGTCCGTCACGGCCTCGTGCTCGGGCACATCGGGGTAGAACCGCACGCGCTGGAACAGCAGCGGCGCATCGCGCGGTTCTTCCCCGCTGGCCGGCAGCCATTCGGCATACAGGTAGGCGACGGTCTGGTCCAGCGTGTCGTCCGAACCGGCATGGCGCAGCACCGCGTACCGGCCGCCGGCCAGGGTCTTGCCCACCACCCCGGGCGCGTTCGGCGCCACCGGTGCGGGCGTGGCCGCGCAGATGTCCATGCGGAACGCCTCGGGCGGCGTGTCGTCCGGGTTGTCGTAGACGATGTTGTAGGTGGCGCTCACCGCGGGCGGCAGGCGGTTCGCCCTGCGCCAGGCGATGAAGGCGCGGAGGGTCTCGCCCAGGCGCGCCGGATCGCCGCGATGCTCGATGGCGGCGACGGGCACGTCCTCGCGTTCGATGATCTCGACGGCATGGGGTTGCGGTTGTGCGGGCATGTGTTCGCTCCTGAGGGCGCGCAGCGCCTGTAGATCGGTGGCCCAGGTGCCCCACTGCGGCGCCGCGCGGAACGCCGACGGCGATTGCCCCGACTGTTTGCGGAACGCACGCGCAAAGGCCTCCGGCCCCTCATACCCGCATGCCAGCGCGATGTCGGTGATGCGCGCGGCGTCCCGATAGGCGAGCTGGTGCGCGGCGCGCTTGAGCCGCAACAACTGCACATAGCGTCCGACGTTCACGCCGAACAGCAGCGTGAACTGCCGATGAAAGTGGTACGGCGAGAACGCCGCCACCTCGGCCAGCCGCGCCACGTCCAGCGTCTCGTCCAGATGCGCGTCGATGTGCGCGAGGACGTTGCGCAGGCGGGCGAGGTAGCGGTCGGCGGCGGTGGTCAATGCGAACTCCTGGTTTGCGATACGGTAACGGGGCGGGGTGATGTGCGCCTGATCGGGATTGCTCGATTGTGCTGCCGGGGCACCCCTCTTCAACGGGACGCGATGTGCCCTTTTCCTCTGATAGCATCCCGGAGCCCCATCGGGGCGCCGTCCGCCGGGCTGACCGGTACGCAGACAGCCTGTGCAGACGTATCCGAGTCGACCGTACACAAGAAGAATCAGGGTATGCAAAACAACAACAGCAAGTTTGGGGGCGGAGCTTTCATGCGCCGCATCGTCATGGCAACGGCACTGGCCGGCGCGGCCTTGTTGACGGGTTGCGCAAGCGTCTACGTCGATACGGCCACCAAGGAAGTCCCGGTATCGGAGATGAAGAAGGTTGCCGATCCGAAGCCGGTGCAGCTGGTGTTCGAGTTCCAGACCAAAGGAGGGCCCAACCAGCGGGCCACCACGCTCCTGAAAGACACCGTCGCCAAGGAAGTGATGGATACCGGCATGTTCTCCAAGGTCGCTACCGATCCGACGCCGAACATCGGCATGCTCAGCGTCACGCTGAACAACGTGCCGCTCACGGAGAATGCCGCGGGCAAAGGCTTTGTCACGGGCCTGACCTTTGGCCTGGCCGGCAGTGCTGTCACCGACGGCTACATCTGCACGGTGAGCTATCTGCCGGCAGGGCAAGCCACCCCGATCGTGAAGACGGCACGCCATGCCATCCACACCACGATGGGCAACGCCAACCCGCCGGCCGGCGTGCAGAAGTCGGCATCGATGCTGGATGCCGTCCAGCAGATGACGCGCGACGTGCTGAGCAATGCGTTGAAGGATCTGTCCTATGACCCGGCGTTCAACTGATTCCGGCATGGCGCGCGCAGGGGGGATGGCGTTGCTGGCCGCCGCCTCGCTGCTGGCCGGCTGCGCAGAAATGCCGATGAACCCGCCCAAGCCGACCATCGAGAACGCCGCGAAACTACGTAGCGGCAGCCCCGCCATCGGGCCGGTCGAGGTGGGCAAGTTCACGCTGGACACGGCACAGTCCGCGAGCCTGGACAAGGGGGTCAACATCCGCAGCAACATGGTGCGCTCGCCGGTGGAGGGCTCGTTTGCCCAATACCTGCGCGAGACCTTGCGCGTGGAACTGCAATCGGCAGGCCTTCTTGATGCCAAATCCGATGTGGTGATCACCGGCACGCTGCTCGACAGCACCGTGGAGACTCCGGTCGGGACCGGCAAGGCGGCGCTGGCGGCGCGGTTCGTGGTCACCCGGGCCGGCACGGTGCGCTACGACCATGCGCTGCGCGCGGAGGCGTCGTGGGATTCTCCGTTTATCGGAGTCGCCGCGATTCCGCTGGCAGCGGGGCAGTACGAGGCGCTGTACCGCAAGCTGGTCGGCGCTTTGCTGGACGACGCCGCGTTCCGGGCCGCTGTGGCCACGCCCTAGATACACGCGTTGCGCCAGCAACAAGAAGCCGCCCTTTGGGGCGGTTTTTTGTTGGGCGCGCCGATGTATCGCGCCTGAAACCGTTTCGCTTGCGCGGGCCTGCGCGACCGGGTGTCTGTCGATGCCATGTGCTCACGATGGCCGGCGTCGCGCCGCATGGCGCGTTCATTGCAGGTGACTTCTTCCTGCGCGTTTCGGCGGCGCGCGATGCTACCCCCGACTCCCGCCGATCAGGAGACGCACCATGGCCACTTTTCTCGCCCTGCTGAACTTCACCGACCAGGGCATCCGCAGCGTGAAGGACACCACCAGGCGGGCCGCCGCGGCCCGCGATCTGGCCAAGTCGTTCGGCATCGAAATGAAAGAGATCTACTGGACGCTGGGCCAGTATGACCTCGCGGTGATCTTCGAGGGGCCGGACGATGCCACCATGACGGCGTTCGGACTGGCACTGGGCATGGCCGGCAACGTCCGCTCGGAGACGCTGCGGGCGTTCTCCCTGGACGAGATGAACCAGATCCTCAGCAAGATGCCTTGATGTGCGGATTCGCGCGGCACATAAAAAGAAACCGCCCCGGTGGGCGGTTTCTTCCGTGCGGCGGCGCCGTGCTTACGCGAACGCCTTGACCGGCTCGCCGGCCAGCCCGGCTGCCTCGCGCAGCAGTTGGGCCTTGTCGGTGGCTTCCCAGCTGAACTCCGGCTCTTCGCGGCCGAAGTGGCCGTAGGCGGCGGTCTTGCCGTAGATCGGGCGCAGCAGGTCCAGCATCTGCACGATGCCCTTCGGACGCAGGTCGAAGTGCTCCTGCACGAGCTTGGCGATCTGCTCGTCCGGGATCACGCCGGTGCCTTCGGTGTACACCGTGATGTTGATCGGACGCGCCACGCCGATGGCGTAGCTCACCTGCACCTGGCACTGGCGCGCCAAGCCCGCCGCCACCACGTTCTTGGCCACGTAGCGCGCGGCGTAGGCGGCCGAGCGGTCCACCTTGGACGGGTCCTTGCCCGAGAACGCGCCGCCGCCGTGCGGGGCCGCGCCGCCATAGGTGTCGACGATGATCTTGCGGCCGGTCAGGCCGCAGTCGCCCTGCGGGCCGCCGATGACGAAGCGGCCGGTCGGGTTCACCAGGTACTTGGTCTCGGCCAGCATGTGCGAGGGCAGCACCGGCTTGATGATCTCTTCGATCACGGCCTCGCGGATCTGCTCCTGCGAGATCTCCGGCGCGTGCTGGGTGGACAGCACCACGGTGTCGACGCTGTGCGGCTTGCCGTTCACGTAGCGCACCGTCACCTGCGACTTCGCGTCGGGGCGCAGCCAGGGCAGGCGGCCGTCGCGGCGCAGCTGCGACTGGCGCTCGACCAGGCGGTGCGCGTAGTAGATCGGGAAGGGCATCAGCTCAGGCGTTTCGTCGCAGGCGTAGCCGAACATCAGGCCCTGGTCGCCGGCGCCCTGGTTCAGGTAGTCGTCGGACGCGCGGTCCACGCCCTGGGCGATGTCGGGCGACTGCTTGTCGTAGGCGACCAGCACCGCGCAGCCCTTGTAGTCGATGCCGTAGTCGGTGTTGTCGTAGCCGATGCGCTTGATGGTCTCGCGCGCGACGTGGATGTAGTCGACGTTGGCGGACGTGGTGATCTCGCCGGCCAGCACCACCAGGCCGGTGTTGCACAGCGTTTCCGCGGCGACGCGCGCATATTTGTCCTGGGCGAGGATCGCGTCCAGGATGGCGTCGGAAATCTGGTCGGCGACCTTGTCCGGATGGCCCTCGGAGACCGACTCCGAGGTGAAGAGGAAGTCGTTTGACACGGCTGTTAGCTCCAGATCGGCTATCACGTTGCCAATCCGTTTGTGCCACGGCCGGCGACGCTTTAGCGGTATTTATCAACCTCATCCAGGTTTGTGGCCGGACAAGGATTCGCCCCGCAAGTTGTCAGTTAACTCAGCGAATCGCGCTATTATACGCGGCACTTCGGGGTCTTGCCGGACGGCGATTCGAGGCCCTTTTTTCCCCTGTCTCACGCGACCAACACTCCCGCGCATGCACGCATGACCTTCCTGTTCTGGCTGTTTTCACGCTGGCCCTTGTCGTGGCTGCAGGCGCTGGGCGGCTGGCTGGGAGCCTTGGCGGCACGGGTGCCGGGCCGCTATCACGACCGGCTCGTCGCCAATTTCCGCCACGCCTATCCCGACGTCACGCCCGCCATGCTCAAGGAAGCGGGGCGATCCGCCGGCCGCATGGTGTTCGAGATGCCGTACTTCTGGATGCGCAAGAACGGGACGGACATCACGCCGGACCTGATCGACGACTGCTGGCCGACTTGCGAGCGCCTGCTAGAGAACGGCCGCGGCGTCATTTTCTTGACCCCGCACCTGGGTTGCTTTGAAGTGCTGCCGCAGGCTTACGCGCGGCGCCTGCCGGTCACGTCGATGTTCAAGCCGCCCCACCAGGAAAGCTTGCGCGCCTGGATCGAGCGCATGCGCACGCGGCCGAACATGCAGATGGCGCCCGCCGACTCGCGCGGCGTGCGCATGGTGGTGCGCGCACTCAAGCGAGGCGAGGCTGTGGGCATCCTGCCCGACCAGACGCCCACGGCGGGCGAGGGCGTCTGGGCGCCGTTCTTCGGCAAGCCCGCCTATACGATGACGCTGGTGCACCGCCTGCACCGGCTGACCGGTGCCCCTGTGGCCGTGGTGTTCAGCGAGCGCCTGCCGCGCGGCAAGGGCTATCGTCTACACCTGCGTGTGATCGGTGATTTACCCGAAGACGCGACTGCCGCCGCCACCCGCATCAACGCCGAAATCGAACAGTTGATTGCCCTGGCACCGACGCAATATCTCTGGGGCTATAACCGCTACAAGCGACCGAAGGGCGTGGACGCCCCGCCCGCTGCCTGACGCTGCTGCCGCACTTTATGGAACGTTTCACTGCCAAACTCGGACTCGGCTTCCTGTGGCTGCTGTCCTTCTTCCCGTACGGTTTCGTCGCCCGCTTCGGCGAAGGGCTGGGCGGGCTGCTGTATCGCATCCCCAACGGCCGCCGCCGCGTGGTGCTGGCCAACCTGAAGGCGTGCTTCCCCGAAAAGTCCGACGCCGAGCGCGAGGCCATCGCGCACGAGGTCTTCCGCAAGGTGTTCCGCAGCTTCGCCGAGCGCTCGTTCGCGTGGTTCGCGTCCGAGCAGCGGCTCAAGCGCGTGGTGAAGATCGACGACCAAGCCAACCTGCCCGCACTGCACGGCTCGCCGCACATTCTCGTCACGCTGCACCTGTCGGGCGTGGAGATCGGCGCGCTGGCGCTGACGGACTACCTGCGCGAGCACGTCGGCAACGCCGGCTGCTCGCTCTACACGCGCATGGCCAACCCGGCGCTGGATGCGGCGATCAAGGCGCTGCGCAGCCGCTTCGGCGCGACCATGGTGTCGCGCAACGAGAACATCCGCCAGATCATGCGCACCATCAAGCGCGGCGAGGCGCTGCAGCTGATCTCCGACATGGACTTCGGCGAGCGCGACGCCGAGTTCGTGCCGTTTTTCGGCGTGCAAGCGCTCACGCTCAACGCCATCCCGCGCATGGCCGCGCTGACCGGCGCCAAGGTGGTCCCGATGTACACCGAGATCCTGCCGGACTACCAGGGCTACGTGCTGCGCATCCTGCCGGCCTGGGACGACTATCCGACCGGCGACCTGAGCGCCGATACGCGCCGCATGAACGCCTTCTTCGAAGACGCCATCCGCCCGCGCATCACCGAGTACTACTGGGTGCACAAGCGCTTCAAGCATCGCCCGCCCGGCGAGCCGGGCATCTACTGAGCGGGCCGCTGCGTTCGGCCGGCTCGTTTTAGAATGGGCGCTTTCCGAACGCTGACCGCCGCCCCCGCGCGGCCTGCCATGAAACTGCACTTCACCAAGATGCACGGCGCCGGCAACGACTTCGTCGTGCTCGACGGCATCGCGACCCCGATCGATTTCACCCCCGAACAGTGGCGCGCCATCGCCGACCGCCACTTCGGCGTGGGCGCAGACCAACTGCTGCTGGTGGAGCGCTCCACCCGCCCCGACGTCGATTTCCGCTACCGCATCTTCAACCACGACGGCGGCGAGGTGGAGCAGTGCGGCAACGGCGCGCGCTGCTTCGTCAAGTTCGTTACCGACCGTGGTCTGACCGACAAGCGCACCATCCGCGTCGAAGTGATGAACGGCATCGCCACGCTGACGATGCAGCCCGACGGCCAGGTGACGGTCGACATGGGCGCCCCGGTGTTCGAGGCCGCGCGCCTGCCCTTCGTGCCCGATGCCCTGCCCACCCGCGTGGAAGGCCGCGACACGCAGCACGCCCTGCAGATCAACGGCCGCGCCGCGTGGCTGTCCACCGTGTCGATGGGCAACCCGCACGCGGTGCAGGTGGTCGATGACGCGGAAGCCTTCCCGGTGCTGGAAGACGGCCCGCTGATCGAGTCGCACGCTGTGTTTCCGAGGCGCGTGAATGCCGGCTTCATGGAGATCGCCGACCGCCACGCCATCCGCCTGCGCGTGTACGAGCGCGGCGCCGGCGAGACGCTGGCCTGTGGCACGGGCGCCTGCGCGGCGGCGGTGGCGGGGATCCGGCGCGGCCTGCTGGATTCGCCCGTCAAGGTGACCACGCACGGCGGCGACCTGACCATCGCCTGGGCCGGCGAGGGCGAGCCGGTGATGATGACCGGCCCGGCCACGACCGTGTTCGAAGGCACGCTGGACCTGGACGCACTGAAGCAGACCGCCGCGCACTGAGCGCGGCAGGCCGCGGCGCCGGCCGCTGCGTCAGAACGACAACAAGGAGGCTCGATGGGATCGAACGGCAAGACCCCGTTGGACGATTGGCGGTTCGACGGCAGCGGCAGGTTCAAGATCGCCAAGGCCGACCCCGCGGCCAAGCCCTGCACCACCGGCACCAAGGCCGGCGACATTGCGCGGCTGGCCGAACTGTCCGTCCGGCTGGATACCTTGCAGGACATCCTCTACGCCGAGCACCACCGCAAGCTGCTGGTGGTCCTGCAGGGCATGGACACCTCCGGCAAGGACGGCACCGTGCGCGGCGTGTTCCGGGCCTTCGATCCGCTGGGCCTGCGCGTGGCCGGCTTCAAGGCCCCGACGCCGCAGGAACTGGCGCGCGATTTTCTCTGGCGCGTGCATGCCCAGGTGCCGGCGCGCGGCGAGATCGTCATCTTCAACCGCAGCCACTACGAAGACGTGCTGATCACGCGGGTGCACGGCGACATCGATGCTGCCGAATGCAAGCGCCGCTATGAGCACATCAGGGCCTTCGAGCGGATGCTCGAGGAGACCGGCACGACCATCGTCAAATGCTTTCTGCACCTCTCCAGGGACGAGCAGCGCGCGCGCCTGCAGGAGCGCATCGACGATCCGCACAAGCACTGGAAATTCGATCCCGCCGACATCGAAGAGCGCCGATACTGGGACGACTACATGGTGGCCTACGAAGACGCCATCAACGCCACCGCGACGCCCGAGGCGCCCTGGCATGTCGTGCCGGCGGATTCCAAGTCGCACCGCAACCTGATGGTGGCGGAGATCATGCTGCACGTCCTGGAGCGGATGAAGCCGGAGTATCCGGAGGGGAATCCGGCTTTTGAGGTGGTGAAGATCGAATGATCTTCTTGGGGGGGCTTGGCGTTCGTCCCGGCCCTGGCGGGGGACGAAATCGGGGGAGCCGCCAAGCTCCACCCCCAAAGCAAGCGCCAAAAGCACTCAGCCCAAAACGCAAAACCAATCAAACAACAGCGCTGACGCCGTACTTGTCCCGATACGCCGCCGCCTTGGCACGATAACCCGCCAGCGCCGGATCGCCGGCATGGTCGAGATACCCCAGCAGATCATCCAGGTTGGCAATCGACACCACCGGCATGCCGTATTGCGCCTGCACGTCCTGCACCGCCGAGCGCTCGCCGATGTCGACGGCGTTGCCGCTGCGCTCCATGCGGTCCATCAGGATCAGCACGGCGGCGGGGGTGGCGCCCGCGTTGCGGATCAGCTCCACCGATTCGCGCACCGAGGTGCCGGCGGAGATCACGTCATCGACGATCACCACGCGGCCCTGCAGCTTGGCGCCGACCAGGCTGCCGCCTTCGCCGTGGTCCTTGGCTTCCTTGCGGTTGTAGGCGAAGCCTACGTTGCGGCCCATGCCGGCCAGCGCCACGGCGGTGGCCGAAGCGAGCGTGATGCCCTTGTAGGCGGGGCCGAACAGCATGTCGAACTGCACGCCCGAGTCCAGCAGGGTTTTCGCATAGAATTGCGCGACCTGGCCGAGCAGCGCGCCGTCGCTGAACTTGCCGGCGTTGAAGAAATAGGGCGACGTCCGCCCCGCCTTGGTCACGAATTCCCCGAACGACAGTACGCCGGCTTCCACCGCGAAGCGGATGAAGGATTGGCGCAACTCGCTGTTTTGGCTCATCTTTTTTCTCTGGTCTGCAAAAAGTCCCGCCATGTTACGCATCATTTCCGCCAACCTCAACGGCGTCCGCTCCGCCGCCAGCAAGGGCTTTTTCGAATGGATGGGCAAGCAGGACGCCGACTTCGTCTGCGTGCAGGAACTGAAATGCGCGCAGGACGACATGACCCCGGAATTCCTGGCGCCGCACGGCTACCACGGCGTGTTCCAGCATGCCGTCAAGAAGGGCTATAGCGGCGCGGGCCTGTACGCGCGGCATCAGCCGGACGACGTGATCGTCGGCTTCGACGGCGGCGAGTTCGATGCCGAGGGCCGCTACGTCGAGGCGCGCTACGGCAAGCTGTCGATCATCTCGGTCTACGTGCCGTCCGGCTCCAGCGGCGAGGAGCGCCAGCAGGCCAAGTACCGCTTCATGGACCTGTTCATGCAGCACCTGACCGACCTGCGCCACGAGAAGGGCCGCGAGGTCGTCCTGTGCGGCGACGTCAACATCGTCCACAAGGAAATCGACATCAAGAACTGGAAGGGCAACCAGAAGAACTCCGGCTGCCTGCCCGAGGAGCGCGCATGGCTGACCCGGCTGTTCGACGAGGTCGGCTACGTGGATGTCTTCCGCACGCTGGACCCGCGCCCCGAGCAGTACACCTGGTGGAGCAACCGCGGCCAGGCCTACGCAAAGAACGTCGGGTGGCGCATCGACTACCAGATCGCCACGCCGGGCATCGCCGCCACGGCGCGCAGCACGTCGATCTTCCGGGACATCAAGTTCAGCGACCATGCCCCGCTGACGGTCGACTACGACGCCAAGCTGCACGGGTAAGCAGCACTGCCGCGCGGCTCCGATCCGCCCGGCGGCGATCGGGGCGTTGCTGGCCGTGTGCGTGAAGCTTAACCATGCGGCGCCGGGCGGATGGTAAATTGGCGCGCCAATAACACCATTGCCCGAGGGAGTCCTGATGAAGCCGCAAGTCCAACCGCCGTCGTTCGCATTCGTTGCCGTCTCGTGGACGGCCTTGCTGCTCGGGTTTGCCGCCTACCTGATCGGTGTGTGGAACGCGAACATGCAGCTCAACGAGCGCGGCTATTACTTCACCGTCCTCGTCTACGGGCTGTTCGCGGCGGTGTCGGTGCAGAAGTCCGTGCGCGACCGGGTCGAAGACGTTCCGGTCACCGGCATTTACTACGGCCTGTGCTGGCTGTCCGCGCTGCTGGCGGTGGGGCTGCTGTGCGTCGGCCTCTACAACGCCACGCTGGCCCAGAGCGAGAAGGGCTTCTTCGGCATGGCCTACGCGCTGGCGCTGTTCGGCGCCATTGCTGTCCAGAAGAACACCCGCGACATCACCGCAACCAAGCCGGTGACCCTGGAGGCACGCCTGGCACAGTTGCGCGAGGAGGCGCCCAAGGCGCCGGCGTTGAACCCGGCCGCGGCATCCGAGACGCCGGTGCGCCGCGGCTGATCCGGCACGGGCGGTCGGTCCGCCACATTTTTGCGGCGATGCGGCAATTTCCACCACAGCCGCTACAATGCAAGGCTCACGCGCCGGCACGGGGCCGGCGCGGCGTTTGGCTCCTTTGTTATTAGCGAGATCGCCATGGCATTCAAGGTTTTCGTCGACGGTCAGGAAGGCACCACCGGCCTTCGTCTGCTCGATTATCTGTCGCAGCGCGACGATATCGAGCTCCTGCGTATCGCCGAAGACCGACGCAAGGACCCGGCCGAGCGCGCCAAATTCCTGAACGCCGCCGACGTGGCCTTCCTGTGCCTGCCGGACGTCGCTTCGCGCGAGGCCGTGTCGCTGGTCGACAACCCCAACACCTGCATCATCGACGCCAGCACCGCGTTCCGCACCTCGGACGACTGGGCCTACGGCCTGCCCGAGCTGGCGCCCGGCCAGCGCGAGCGCCTGCGCAACAGCAAGCGCATCGCCGTGCCCGGCTGCCACGCCAGCGCCTTCGTGCTGCTGATGCGCCCGCTGGTGGAGGCCGGCATCGTTCCGGCGGATTACCCCATCACCGCGTTCTCGCTGACCGGCTACAGCGGCGGCGGCAAGAAGATGATCGCCGACTACCTCGCCGCCGATAACCCCAAGCTGCAGAGCCCGCGTCCCTACGCGCTGGCGTTGACGCACAAGCACCTGCCCGAGATGCGCGTGCAGAGCAAGCTGGCCCTGCCGCCGATCTTCACGCCGGTGGTGGGCAACTTCCTGAAGGGTCTGGCCGTGACGATCGGCCTGCATCCGCAGCACCTGGCGCGCAAGGTCAGCCCGGCCGATATCGCCAAGGTCTTCGCCGACTACTACCAGGGCGAGCAGTTCATCCGCGTCGCCCCGGCCGACAACGTCGAGACGCTCGACAACGGCTTCTTCGACGTGCAGGGCGCCAACGACACCAACCGCGCCGACCTGTTCGTGTTCGGCTCGGACGAGCGCATGGTCGTCACCGCCCGCCTGGACAACCTGGGCAAGGGCGCGGCCGGCGCCGCCGTGCAGTGCATGAACGTGCACCTGGGCGTGGACGAGGCGACCAGCCTGCACGTCGAAGCCCCCGTCAAGGCCGAAGGCCCGGCGCACCCGGTGCGCGAGGCCGCGCCGGATTTCGCGACCTGACGCTCGACGCCGCCGCAGCATGTGGAACGCGCCTTCGGGCGCGTTTTTCTTGGGCGGCGCGCGCATCCTGTTATCAGATATCCGTATGACAGAAATATCCAATGATGATTGGATTGATGACTGCCGGGCCCGCATCATTCCAGGCAACGCGATGCCTGGCAGCGCCAGCCGGCCGGCCACCGCGTCCTTCTGTTTCTGCTGGACTGAATGCCAAGGATGCATGCCATGAGCGAGATCGTCTGGCCCGAGCGGTTCCTGCCGGGCACCACCGACAACTATGTTTCCAACGAGACCATCGTGGCCGGCCTGCGCGCGGCCGACGTATGGCCCTGGCTGAACGACACCGCGGCCTGGCCGGCCTGCTACGGCAACGTCTCGGACATCCGCTTCCATGACGGCTCGGGGCCCGGGCTGCGCCATGGTGCCCGTTTCCGCTTCACGACCTTCAGCTTTCCCGTGGAGGCGGAGGTGACCGAGTACGAGCCGCCCGCTGGCGGCAAGCCGGCCCGCATCGCCTGGCACGGCTGGGTCGAGGGCGATGCGCAGGCGCGGCTGGACGTGCACCATGCCTGGCTGTTCGAGGACCTGCCCGGCGGCCGCGTGCGCATCCTCACGCAAGAGACGCAGATCGGCGAACCGGCCCGGGGACTGGCGCGGACGCTGCCCAACCCCATGCTCAATGCCCACCAGGCGTGGGTCGACGGCCTGGCGCGCAGCGCGGTCGAGGGCGTGCGCGCGGCAGCCGGTCGGTAACCTGGTGGCTGGCTGGCGGGTCAGGTACCCGCAGGGAAGTGGAGGTCCGATCCGCTTTCCGCGGGCACTTGCGAGGGGGCCGTATCCGGCGTGCCGCACGTCTCGAACAGCAGCGCGCGCAGCCAGCGGTGGCCGGGATGCCGATGCGTGCGCGCATGCCAGGCGACGACCTTGGTAAAGCCCGGGATCTCGATGGGCGGATCGAGCAGCGCCAGGCCCTCCACCTGCGCAACCAGCCGCCGCGGCACCACGGCGACCAGGTCGCTCGCGCGCAGGATCTCGGGCAGGATCAGGAAACTGCCCACGGACAAGGTCACCCGGCGCGTCCGGCCGAGCCTGGCCAGCGCTTCATCCGTCACGCCCGCGAAACCGCCCCCCACGTACGACACCAGCGCATGATCGAGGGCGCAGAACCGGTCGAGCGACAGGCGGCCGTCTCTCGCATCCGGATGGTCCCGGCGCAGCGCGCAGACGTAGCGCTCTTCGAACAGGTGGCGGGCGTACAGGTCGGCCGGCGTGCTGTCCGGCGTCAGCAGGGCGAGGTCGAGCTCGCCGCGTTCGAGCTGCGCCTGCACCAGGGCATCCTTGACCGGCCGCGCTGCCAGCCGGACGTGCGGGGCGCGCTGCCGGAGCGCCAGCAGGAACGGCACCACCACGGCCCGCAGCCCATAGTCGGTGGCCGCCACGGACAGCGTGAGGCTCGCCGTCGACGGGTCGAAGGTCGGCGGCTGAAGCAGCGCGTCGACTTCGCCCAGCACCTGCTTGACCGGTCCGGCCAGCTCCAGCGCACGCTGGGTGGGCACGACGCCGCGCTGCGTGCGCACGAAGAGCGGGTCGTCGAAGCTGTCGCGCAGCCGCGTCAGCATGCCGCTCATCGCCGGTTGCGTGATCGCCAGCCGGACCGCTGCGCGCGTGACGTTGCGCTCGTCCAGCAGCGCGTCCAGCGCTTTGAGCAGGTTCAGGTCCAGGGTTCTGATATCGCGCATGCTGATTTCTTGGCGATGAGGAGGGCTTCCGTCTTATAGCGCTCGGCCTTCGGTTGCACAAGGAGCGCCGGCAGCACAATCCAACGATGCTGGGCCGCGTCGCGCGGGCGGAAAAAACGCGCCCGAAGGCGCGTTCCTGTAGCCGGATCGTGCGGATGGTGGCCGACCGGCAGGTCGGCCGGCGGGCTCATCGGCTCTGCGGTCCCATGGGGATGTTGAACAGCATGCCACCTCCGCTCGTGCCGCCCATGACGCTCGGCGTCACGCCATTCCATTTCTCGATGGCGGCGCGCTCCAGCTTCAGGCGCTCCCAGGCCAGCAGGCGGTCATCCAGCGAGGACGCCAGCGCGTGGTTCGCGGCCGCTTCGCCTTCGGCGATCGCCACCTTCTTCTTGGCCTCGGCCTGCGCGGAGCGGACTTCGTTCTCCGTGCGGATCGCATCCTGGATGGCCTTGGTCTTGGCGCTGACCGCATCGAGCAGCGCGCGCGGCGGCCGCAGCGAACCGACGATGCCGAACTGCTTGATCGACACGCCCAGCGGCATCAGCCGCGTATCCAGTTCCCTGGTCAGGCGCGAGACGAACTCCTCCTTCCTGGCGCCGTTCACGTCGTCGAAGCTGTATTCCGAGCCGATGGCGACGATGACGTTGCGCGCCGTGTCGCGCAGGTAGCCGTGTGTGAAGCTGTCGATGCGGTCGGCGCGGAAGTTCGTGTAGAAGTCGGGCACCTTGTCGCGATCGAGCTGGTACGACACCGCCACGTCGACATTGACCGGCACGGCGTCTTTCGTGTTGAAGGTCAGCTCCTCGTTGAGCGCGTGGCCTTCGTTGACGTCCTGCGTCCAGATGACCCGCTGGACGAAGGTCGGGTACTGGATGAGCGCGGTCTGCACCGGGTTGTAGAACACGAAGCCGGTGACCACGTTCTCGCGCGTGATGCCGCGGTCCACGAGCCGGTTGATCTTGATGCCGGTGTAGCCCGGCGGAATGATCTGCCAGGTCAGCAGGAAGGTGCGCGCGACCGCGAGCGCCAGCACGGCGCCGAAGACGAGCGCGAGCAGCTTGAGCGGCAGCTTGCTTGCCGTGACTTGAGGCATGTGGATTCCCCTTGCTTGTTGTATGGGTGGTGTAGCTGGCGGGCCGGGCGGCATGCCCGGTGGCTGGCGCAGGAAGGGTCAGCGATTCCCGTCAGGGATGGCCGCGCCCGGTGGGCGGGTGATGGCGGCAAGCGTGCTTGCCGATGGGGGCGTCAATACGACCGAGGTGCCGCATTGCAATGTCGGGGATGTTGCAATGCAGCAAGTATAGTCCGGCGCCGGATTTTTGCCGGCTGTCCGGAAGCTTTAGAGGCTTGTGTCAAACGCGCTAGGCGCGCGGCGGGCTCAGGCCTGGCCGGGGCTCACGCGCGCGGGGTTCCATCCCAGCGCGTTGTAGACGTGATAGCGCGCGATGCCGATCCATTCATGCAGCGCGTAGTCCGTCATCGCAAAGTTGAACGCCAGCGGCAGCGGGGAGGGCGTGGCCTGCAGGTCGTCCGCGCGCACCGGCGTCGGCATCATGCCGAAGTGCGCGAAATACAGCAGGCTGCGGCGCAGGTGGATGGCCGACGACACCAGCACCGTGCGCTCGGGCGCGTAGGCGGCCAGCGCCGTGCGCGAGAACTGCGCGTTCTGCCAGGTGTTCATGCTGTTGGGTTCGAGCAGCACGTCGTCCGCGCCGATGCCGATGGCCAGCAGCGCGCGCTGGTAGACCGTGGCTTCCGGATCGCCGTGGTGCCGCGCGTCGCCGCCGCTGACCAGGATCTTGCAGTCGGCGCCCGTCTTGCGGCAGGCCTGGTACTGCTGCGCCGCTTCCATCAGGCGCGGATAGGAGAAAACGCCCGGCTCAACTCCGCCCTCGACGCGCCGCGTGCCGGCGCCCAGCAGCACGATGGCATTGCGTTTGCCCCAGATCACCGCGGGCCGCGCCTCGAACGGGCCCTCCAGCGAATCGAGCAGCCACGCCGGCACCGGCCCGCAGCCGATGGCGATGACCAGCGCG
The DNA here is from genome assembly GCF_018243235.1 of Ralstonia nicotianae. NCBI lineage: Bacteria > Pseudomonadati > Pseudomonadota > Betaproteobacteria > Burkholderiales > Burkholderiaceae > Ralstonia > Ralstonia nicotianae. Next base: position 3,448,917 of record NZ_CP046674.1, on the reverse strand, counting down.
AGCGAGACGGCCGCCAGCCCGCGCGCGGTCCGGCGCCGCCGGCGCAGTGCGCAGATCGCGGTGACGATGACAAGCAAGAACAGCACGGGCAGGCTCACGGGTTCCTCCGGTTCGGTAGGCCAGGGTGGATGGCTCGCCATCGTAAAGAGGAATCAGCGTTTGCGCGACCTGCCGGCTTACGGGTTGGTTGCGGACGGCGGCCCATCGGGAGGCGGTGCGTCGGACGGCGGCGGGCCATCGGGCGGGGCGGGCGGCTTGCCGTCTGCGTTGGCGCTGTCGGGCGGCGGCTTCCGGCCACGTCCCGGAGCGCCATCCGGGCGTTTGCCCGAGGGCCTGCGGTGCTGCTGCAGGTCCTGGTTGATGGACTGCATCGTGCGCGGCGGCGGGGCCATGCGCGCGAAGTTGCTCTGGATGTTGCGCAGGGCTTCGTCGTCCGCCGCCGGGGCGGAGGCCGTCTGGGCGAGGGCTGACGGCGGCAGCGCCGTGGTCAGGGCGGCAGCGCAGGCCACCGGAAGCAGGAGGTAGCGGAGCATGGGCGACTCACCAATCGGGCTGAACAGGCATGCGCGATTGTGGTGCCGGAGGGCGGTGACGAGTTTGAGGTTTGTGTTGCCGGACGTTACCGGATGCCGCTAGGGCTCGATGTGCTGCGATACGCGGAAGGCCTCGGCCTGTTCGACCTTGAGCCCCGCGCGCCCGGCGTGCGCCAGCGCTTCGTCCAGCAGCGTGGCCCGGAGGGGAACGGCGAAATAGTCATCGCCGCCCGTGTCCACGTGCAGCAGGTGATAGCCGTGCGGGCGCAGCCAGTCGCCGAAATCGAGCAGGCCGATGGCCACGGTGTGTTCGCTGGGGTCGCGCGTCCATTCCCAGCGGGCGGTGATGCCGAGCGTGTCGAGCAGCGCGTTCGCCTGCCATGCGATCTCGTCGGACGCTTTCCAGTCGACCCCGATGGCGAGCGTCCAGGCGACGTCCGCTTCGGGATCGCGCGCGATGGCTCCCACCAGCAGATCGGCGACGTCATCGCCGGGCTGGCCGCCCGCGCGGACCCGCGTGGCCAGCCGGTCCGCCTCGGTGTTCCCGAGCGGCGCCGCCACCCGGCGCGCGAATTCGGCCAGCGCCTCGATGGCCTCGGCCGGCGGCGAAAAAGACTCGCGCAGGATGTCGTCGTCGGACAGCGCGTCGGCCTCGGCGTCCCGTGCCGGTGCCGGCCGGCTGAACAGGCGCTTGAACCGCTTCAGCATGGATGTTTCCCTTCCCCGGTCGTGTGATCAGGCCACCGGCCCGCCAATCTTCTCCAGCAGCTCGCGCAGCATCGCGCGCTCGGCCTGGCTCAACGCCGCCAGCATGCGCTCCTCCGTCACCAGGTGCGAGGCGACCAGCCCATCGACCAGCGCGAAGCCTGCATCGGTCTGCACGATGCGCAGGCCGCGACGGTCGTCGGGGTCGGTCTGGCGGGCGATCAGTCCGCGCTTTTCGAGCCGGTCGAGCCGGTTGGTCATGGCCGAGGTGGACAGCATCATGTCCTTGGCCAGCGCGGATGGCGAGAGGGCGTTGCCGCGCCCCTGCCGGCGCAGCGTCAGCAGCACGTCGAAGCCTGCCGGATCCAGGCCGGCGTCGGCGATGTTCGCGACCACGCCCTGGCGCAGGCGTTCGCCGGCGCGCCAGACTTCGCCGCACACGGCCATCGGGCTGGGGTCGAGGTCGGGGCGCTCGCGCCGCCATTGCGCAAGGAGGCTGTCCATCGGTGCCCCTTGTGCGGTCATGGGATCGGGTTGACCCATCGGATGCCTCGCCCTAGTATTTCGACATCAAACTATTTGATGTGAAGATTCATCGGATCGTATCGGAGTTTCCGGCGCGGGGCAATTGACCGCCTGCTTCACTGGAGCCCCCATGCACGAACGCATTGCCGATCACCCCATCGACCCGCTGTTCCTGGCGCGCTGGTCGCCGCGTGCCTACGACGCCCGGCCCATGCAGCACGCCGATCTGCTGTGCCTGCTGGAGGCCGCGCGGTGGGCGCCCTCGGCCTACAACCATCAGCCGTGGCGCTTCCTTTATGCCCGCCGCGACGACGCGCACTGGGCCGACTTCCTCGACCTGCTGGTGAGCGCCAACGGCGCCTGGGCGCAGCATGCGGCCGCGCTGGTCTTCGTGCTGTCCGATACGCGGCTCGATCGCGATGGGGCGGTGGACGCCGTGCCGTCACGCAGCCACAGCTTCGATGCGGGCGCGGCGTGGGTACAGCTGGCGCTGCAGGCCTTGCGGCTGGGCTACCACGCGCGCGCCATGGCGGGCGTCGATTACGCGCGGGCGCGCACCGTGCTGAAGGTGCCGGAGCGCTTCCACATCGAGATCGCCGTGGCGGTCGGCCGCCGGGGCGCGCTCGCGTCGCTGCCGGCGCCGCTGCAGCCGCATGAAGGGCCGACGCCGCGCCGCGCCGCGCGCTCGACGAACTGGCGTTCAGCGGGCCTTTTCCTGCCTGAAGGCGGCGCAATGCCGGGCCCCGGCTTGCCCAATTATTTCGATTTCAAATAATCAAATATGGAGTGAATGCCATGCCATCCCACCGTCTTGCCACGATCCTGGCCACCGCGCTGGCGCCATGCCTGTGGGGCACGACCTACATCGTCTTCACGCAGACCCTGCCGGTTTCGCATCCGCTGCTGGTGGGTGCCCTGCGCGCGCTGCCGGCGGGCATCCTGCTGATGCTGCTCGGCCCCGACCTGCCGCCGCGCGACAAGCTGGGACGGCTCGCGCTGGTCGGGCTGGCGAACATCGGCGTGTTCTTCGCGCTGCTGTTCGTGGCGGCGGCGCGGCTGCCCGGCGGCGTGGCGGCAACCGTGATGTCGGTGCAGCCGCTGCTCGTCGGGCTGCTGGCGTGGCCCGTGCTGCGGCGGCGCCCGCGTCCGGTACAGCTGGCGGCGGCGCTGGCCGGGTCGTTGGGCGTGGGGCTGCTGATCCTGGGGCCGGCGGCGCGGCTGGATGCGATCGGCGTGACGGCGGCCCTGGGCGCGGCGGCATCGATGGCGACCGGCACCGTGCTGATCGAACGCTGGGGCCGCGTCGGCACGCCGCTGGCCTTGGCCGCCTGGCAGTTGGCGCTGGGCGGGCTGGTGCTGCTGCCGGTGGCCCTGGCGGTGGAGGGGCTGCCGCCCGTGCCCACGCTGCGCAATGCCGCCGGCTTTGCCTACCTGATCGTCATCGGCACGGCGCTGGGCTACTGGCTGTGGGTGCGCGGCATCGGCAGGCTCGGGGCCGACGTGACCTTCCTGTCGCTGCTGAGCCCGCTGACGGCCACCGTGCTCGGCGCGCTGCTGCTGGGCGAGTGGTTCAGCCCCGTGCAGGCGGCGGGCGCGCTGCTGATCCTGGCGGCGACGGTAGCGGGGATGGCGCTGTCGCGGCGCGCGCGCATGGCGGGCACGCCGGAGCAACGCCCCGCGAGGCCGGTGCACCCTGAAGGGCCTCGCGTCGGGGCATCCAGGTGACTACTGGACCGACGTCGCCACCTGCGAGAACGTCTTGGTGAAATTGGACGGCGCGCCCGCGGGGTACGTGTACGTGAAGTCGCACTTGACGATGCGGCCGCCGTCCACGTCCCACCAGCAGCGGTAGTCCTGGCTGTAGGCGGCCGAGCCGGTGGAGCCGCCCGGCAATTGCGAGTCGTTCGAGTTGGTGATGGCCAGCGCGTAGTGGATGCGCAGCGCATTGAAGGTGCCCGCCGGGATCGCCAGCACCTCCAGGGCTTCCACCGCCGCATTCAGGGTGGCGAACTCCCGGTAGCCGGCAGCGCAGCTGTACTGCCACGTCGCCGTCCAGGTCTTGCCCACTGACAGGGGGAAGTTGAGCATGTCGCGCTTGGGCGCGTAGGTGCAAACGTTGCCGTTGTTGAGATACGTGCGGGTCAGGCGATTGCCGTCGGCATCGCTGCTGTAGCGCTCCACTGCCGTGCCGCCCTCCGACGCATCCACCGTGGCGATGCCGTTGGCGACGGAGGTCGTGACGTTGGTGCGGGTGCGGGTCGACACCGCGCTGTTCAGGCGCGTGGTGGTCTCCGACCAGACCAGTGTGGCGCCGGCGGTCTGTGCCTTCGGGTAGTACTGCTGCGCCGGTTCGGTGCCGGACGCGGTCGTCTGCACACCGGTGCCGACGACGCTGATCGTTTCAGCGGCGGCGCCGGACGCGGCCAGCGCGCAGGCGATGGCCGCCATGGTCAACCCTTGACTCATGATGTTCATCTTCTGATTCCTCGCGGTTTGCGGTGGTGTCGAATGCAGCCACGCTGCGCCGCAGAGCCTACAGGAATGTCGGGATATGCCTGCCCGTGATCGCCGGAATATGCGGCGACGCTGATCTACTGCTGCACCATCGGCCGCATCGGTGCCTCGTCCCCGTTGTCGACCGGGGCCGCGCCGAGATATTGCATATTCGACCGGTACTCCGGCAGTTTCGCCATCGGCATCCGCAGGGCGTCGGCGTACAGCGGCAGCGTTTCCGGCAGATGGCGCGACAGCACGGTCATCCGTGAACGCCCGGACGGGTGGGTGGACAGGAACTGCTTCTGCTCGGCGCCCCCGATCGAGCCCATTTTCTGCCACAGCGTGAGCGCGGCGCGCGGATCGAAACCGGCGCGCGCGGCGATATCCATGCCGATCAGGTCGGCCTCGGTTTCCTCGGCGCGGGAAAATGCCAGCAGGTGCATTTTGGCGCCCTCGCCGAAACCGGCGTCGCCGCGGTTGCCGAAGCCGAACAGCTGCGAGATGACATTGGCGCCCAGGTTGGTGATCTCGCGCTGGCCGGCGCGGGCGCGGGCGTGTTCGCGCAGCGCGTGGGCGATCTCGTGGCCGAGCGCCATGGCGAGCTCGTCGTCGGTCAGCCTGAACCGCTCCAGCAGGCCGGAGAACACGGCGATCTTGCCGCCCGGCATGCAGAACGCGTTGACCTGCGCGGCGCCGATCAGGTTGACCTCCCACTGCCAGTGCGCGGCGTCGGGGTTCCAGCGCGGCGCGTGCGGCACCAGGCGCTGCACGATGGCGCGGATGCGGGCGAGGTCCGGCACGCTGTCCGGCGCGAGGGCGCCCTCGCGGGCGGCGTTGTCGATGATCTGGCGGTATTCGGCCAGCGCGCGGCGCTCGATTTCCTCGGCGGGGATCACCAGGCGGATGTTGGGCGAGGCGGTGGTCGGCGCTTCCAGCTTCACGCCGTCGGCGGGCACGGGCAGCGGGCCGTCCGTGGCGCCGGCCCAGGCGGCCAGGCCGAGTCCGAGCAGGAGGGGCAGGGAGCGCGCGAGGCGTGGCATGCGGAGGGAGGCTGGGTCGACTGGGTAATAATATCGGTCAATGCGTCCTGCCGCGCTTCGCGGCAACCCCTATCGTCCGCCAGCCCTCCCGCCGCATGACCTTCCACGATTACCTCGACGTGTTCCGCAACCGCCGCATCGGCGCGATGCTGCTGCTGGGCTTCGCCTCCGGCCTGCCGCTGGCGCTGACCTCCGGCACGCTGCAGGCATGGATGACGGTGGAGGGACTGGACATCCGCACCATCGGGCTGTTCTCGCTGGTGGGGCAGGCGTACATCTTCAAGTTCCTGTGGGCGCCGCTGATGGATCGCTTCACGCCGCCGCTGATCGGCCGGCGGCGCGGCTGGCTGGTGCTGACGCAGGCCGGGCTGGCGGCGTCGATCGCGGCCATGGCGTTCTGTCCGCCGCATGCCGCGCTGTGGGCGCTGGCGGGCCTGGCGGTGCTGGTGGCCTTCCTCTCGGCCTCGCAGGACATCGTCTTCGATGCCTACAGCACCGACGTGCTGCATGCCAGCGAGCGCGGCGTGGGCGCGGCGGTCAAGGTGCTCGGCTACCGGCTGGCGATGCTGGTCTCCGGCGGCCTGGCGCTGTGGCTGGCCGATCGCGTGATGGGCTGGAGCAGCATGTACCTGCTGATGGCCGGGCTGATGGCGCTATTTGTCCTGGCGACGCTGTGGTCGCCCGAGCCGGAGGCGGCGGCGCGGCCGCCCCGCAGCCTGCAGGAGGCGGTGGTCGGGCCGCTGCGGGATTTCTTCGCGCGCCGCGGCGCCTGGGCGCTGCTGGCGCTGATCGTGCTCTACAAGCTGGGCGATGCGTTCGCCGGCAGCCTGTCGACCACGTTCCTGATCCGCGGCGTCGGCTTCTCGGCGGGCGAGGTGGGCATCGTCAACAAGACGCTGGGCCTGGTCGCCACCATCATCGGCGCGCTCTACGGCGGCACGCTGATGGTGCGGCTGGGGCTGGTGCGCGCGCTGCTGCTGTTCGGCGTGCTGCAGGCGGTGTCCAACCTGGGCTACTGGGTGCTGGCCGTCACGCCGCAGCACTTGTGGACCATGGCGCTGGCCATCGGCATCGAGAACCTCTGCGGCGGCATGGGCACGGCCGCCTTCGTGGCGCTGCTGATGGCGCTGTGCAACCGCTCGTTCTCGGCGACGCAGTATGCGCTGCTGTCGGCGCTGGCCTCCATCGGCCGCGTCTATGTCGGGCCGACTTCCGGCTACCTGGTGGAGGCCTACGGCTGGCCCGCGTTCTACCTGATGACGGTGGCGTTCGCCTTCCCCGGGCTGGCGCTGCTGTGGTGCATGCGCGGCACCATCGGCCGCTACGAGGCCGAGCAGGCGGAGCGTGCCTTGGCCGCGAAGCCGGCGTCAGCCTAGCCGGTCCGAGCGGTCCGCATCGGCAAAGCCCGCCAGCGGCAGCGCCGCGTCGAGGCCCCGGCCGAGCGCGATGGCCTTGAACAGCTCGCCCATCTCCGCTTCCGACAGCAGCTTCTGTACCGCGTTGGCGGCCGGCAGGAAGCGGACCGGATCGGCGGGGTCGAGCGTCATCAGCAACTGCCCCACGCCGGCGCCCAACAGGAAGCGCGCCTGGCTTGCATAGCCGAGCACTTCCAGCCCTGCCTCGCGCGCCGCCAGCGCAATGCCGGAAAAGTCGACGTGCGCGGTGATGTCCTGCAGCCCCGGCAGCCAGAACGGATCGTCGTGCGCGTGCTGGCGGTAGTGGCACATCAGCGTGCCGTTGGCGCGGTGCGCGTGGTAGTACTCGCCGGCCGGAAAGCCGTAGTCGAGCAGCAGCAGCAGGCCGCGCTCGAGCGCCGCGCCGGCGCTGCGGATGAAGCCCTCGGCGGCTTCGTGCGCTTCGGTGACGAAGTCATCGCGGCCGGGCAGGGCGGCCAGCTTGGGCGGGACATCGGCCGGATCGGCCACGCGCTCGGACCACCGCAGGCCGTGGTCCGCATCGAAGGCCACGCCGCGCCGGTGCCAGACGCCGCCGCGCCGCGCCCACAGCGACACGGGCATCGCATCGAGCACCTCGTTGCCGACCATCACGCCGGTGAAGCGCGCGGGCAGCGCATCGTGCCACCGGGCCAGGCCGGCCAGGTCCGGGCCGAGCGCGGCCAGGGCCTGTTGCTGGCGCTGGCGCAGTTCGCCCGAGAGCTCGACGATGCCGTAGCTGTCCGGCCGCATGCCGAGCGTCTCCAGCTCGGTCAGGATGTCGGCCGCGAGCCTGCCGGTGCCCGCGCCGAACTCCAGCACATGGCGCTGGCCGGGCGGCAGCGTCTGCAGGACCTGGGCGATCTGGTGCGCGACGGTGCGGCCGAAGAACGGCGTCAGTTCCGGTGCGGTGATGAAGTCTCCGCCGTCTTCCACGCGGCGGCCGAACTTGGCCGCGCCGCCGCTGTAGTAGCCCAGGCCCGGCGCGTACAGCGCCAGTTCCATGTAGCGCTCGAACGGGAGCCAGCCGCCGGCGGCCTCGACGGCGCGGACGATGGTGGAGAACAGGCGGTCGGACTGCGCCTGCGCGGCCTCGCTGGGAAGCGGTAAACTTACGGTTTTGCTCATCGCCGGATTGTAAACAAATGGCGCAGACGCCGAACGAATCGCCCGTATTGCCCCGCATTGCCCTCGTGACCGGCGCCGCCCGCCGCGTAGGCCGCGTGATCGCGCTGGCGCTGGCCCGGCAGGGCTGGGATGTCGCCGTGCATTGCCACCGCTCCCGCGCCGAGGCCGACGCGGTCGCCGCCGAGATCATCGCCATGGGCCGGCGCGCCGCCGTGCTGCAAGCGGATCTGGCCGACGAGGCGGCCGCCGGCCGGCTCATCGCCGACTGCACCGCAGCGCTGGGTACGCCCACGTGCCTGGTCAACAATGCCTCCCTGTTCCAGTACGACGTGGCGACCAGCTTCAGCTACGCCTCGCTCGACACGCACATGCGCATCAACGTGGCGGCGCCGCTGCTGCTCGCACGCGAGCTGCACCGGGTGCTGGCGGCCGAGGACGGCGGCGCGGGCGAGGTGCGCGGCGTGGTCGTCAACCTGCTCGACCAGAAGCTGGACAACCTGAACCCGGACTTCCTGTCGTACACGCTGTCCAAGGCGGCGCTGGCGACCGCGACGACGCAATTGGCCCAGGCGCTCGCGCCCACGCTGCGCGTGGTGGGCGTGGCGCCAGGGGCGACACTGGTGTCCTGGAAGCAGTCGGAGAGCGGGTTCGAGCGCGCGCACAAGATGGCGCCGCTGGGGCGCTCGTCCACGCCGGAAGACATTGCCGAGGCGGTGTGCTACCTGACCACCGCGCGGGCCGTCACCGGCACCACGCTGTTCGTCGACGGCGGCCAGCACCTGATGCCGCTGGCCCGCGACGTGATGTTCCTGACCGAATAAGACCCCTCATCGCCTTATGCCTTTCCTGCTTTCCCATCCGCGCCTGGCGCACTGCCGCCGCCTGTTCCTGCGCAACTACGAGGTGCAGATCAACATCGGCGTGCACGAATTCGAGAAGAAGGGCGAGCAGCGCGTCCTCGTCAATATCGATCTGTACGTGCCGCTGGCGTACTCCACGCCCCAGCACGACAAGCTGCACGAGGTGGTCGACTACGACCTCATGCGCGAGACCGTGGCGCGCCGCATGGCGCAAGGCCACGTGCACCTGCAGGAAACCCTGTGCGACGACGTGCTGGCGGGCCTGCTCGCGCATCCGCATGTGCTGGCCGCGCGGGTCTCGGCGGAGAAACCGGACGCTTATCCGGATTGCGAGTCGGTGGGCGTGGAAGTGTTCCGCATCAAGGACTGAGCGCCGGCCGACTCAGGCCGCACTCGCATATTCGCGGCGCTGGGCGTGCAACGCGCCCGCGACGGCGCCCAGCAGGTCCAGCGCCAGCCGTGCCGTGATCCCGCCCTTGTCGTGGCGCGGGTTGTATTCCACCAGCTCGAACGCCGCGAAGCGCGCATGGCGGGCGCAGGCGGCCAGTGCCTGCGTCATGTCCTGCCCCGTGAGGCCGCCCGGCTCCGGCGAGCCGACGCCGGGTGCCACCACCGGATCGAAGGCATCCAGATCGACCGTCACCCCGAAGGCCGCGGTGTCGGCCGCGGCGATGCGGATGGCCTCGGCCATCACCGCGCGCAGACCGCTGCGAGCGACTTCCGCGGCGTCGATCACGCGCACGCCCAACTGGTCGATCAGCGCGCGTTCGGCCGGCTCGTAGCTGCGCGCGCCGATCACCACCACGTGCTGCGGCAGCAGCTTGGGATGCGTATCGCGCACCTGCGTCAGTTCGCGCGCGCCGTGGCCGAGCAGCGCGGCCAGCGGCATGCCGTGGATGGCGCCGGAATCGCTGCTCTGCGGGGTGTGGCTGTCCAGGTGGGCGTCGATCCAGATCAGTCCGAGCGGCCCGGCCGGCCGCAGCGCCGAGGCCACGCCGGACCACGTGCCGATCGCGCACGAGTGGTCGCCACCGATGACCACCGGCACGCGCCCTTCGTGCACGCTGTGCGCCGTCGCGTCGGCCAGCGCGCGCGAGAAGCCGGCCACGCCGGGCAGCGCCGCCAGCCGGGCCGCGCGGCTGTGGCCGGCCGGCGTCGCCAGTTCGATGCCGTGCACCAGGCCGCCGTGCGTGTCGGGCGTCTGCAGCCGTTGCTGCGCGCCGGCCTGGAGCAGCGCGCGCGGGCCGTCCTTGCAGCCGTCGTCCCGCGCTCCGCAGCCGATGGCCGCGCCGATCAGGTCGATGATGGTCATGTCGATTCCCCGTGAATCCGGATGCGGTGCGATGCGCCGGCTCAGGCCGCCTTGCGGCGCGGCCAGTCGGCCAGCGTGCGGCGGATGACGTCCCGCGCCAGCTCCAGCTCCTGCTGCGCGATCACCAGCGGCGGGGTCAGGCGGACCACGTTGCCGTAGGTGTCCTTGGTCAGCACGCCGTGCCCGGCCAGCGCGGCCGTGAAATCATGCGCATCGATGTCGGCGTCGAGCTGCAGGCCGATCATCAGGCCGCGCCCGCGCACCTGCCGCACGCCGTGCCCGATCAGCGATTGCAGTTCGGCGATGAAGGCTTCGCCCAGGCGGGCCGCGTGCTGCGGCAACTGCGCTTCCTGCAGCAAGGCCAGTGCCGCGCGGCCGATGTGCGCGGCCAGCGGGTTGCCGCCGAAGGTGGAGCCGTGGTCGCCCGGCTGGAATACGCCGATCACGTCTTCCCGCCCCGCGATGGCCGACACCGGCACCATGCCGCCGCCGAGCGCCTTGCCCAGCACCACCAGGTCGGGCTGCACGTCCTCGTGCCAGCTGGCGAGCACGTCGCCCGTGCGGCCCAGCCCGGTCTGCACCTCATCGCAGACGAGCAGGGCGTTGTGCTGCGTCGCCAGGTCGCGCGCGAGCTTCAGGTAGCCGGGCGGCGGCACCACGATGCCGCCCTCGCCCTGGATCGGCTCGATCAGGATGGCGCCGGTATGGGGGCCGATGGCGGCCTTCAGCGCCTCGGCATCGCCGAACGGGATGCGGCGGAAACCCGCCGCGAACGGGCCGAAGCCGTAGCGGTACTGCTCGTGCGACGAGAAGCCGACGATGGTGGTGGTGCGGCCGTGGAAGTTGTTGTCGAAGACGATGATCTCGGCGGCGTCCGGCGGGGTGCCCTTGACCTCGCGGGCCCATTTGCGGGCCGCCTTGATGGCGGTCTCCACGGCCTCGGCGCCGGTGTTCATCGGCAGCGCGCGGTCCATGCGCGTGATGCGGCACACGTCGGCCAGGAACGGCCCGAGCTCGGTGTTGTGGAAGGCGCGCGAAGTCAGCGTCAGCCGGCCGGCCTGCTCGACCAGCGCGGCGACCAGCCTCGGGTGCGAATGGCCGAAGCTGACGGCGGAGTAGGCCGACATCATGTCGAGGTAGCGCCGGCCCGCCGTGTCGAACAGCCAGACGCCTTCGCCGCGTTCCAGCATCACCGGCAGCGGCGCGTAGTTGCGCGCGCCGTAGCGTGTTTCCAGGGCATAGCTGGGGTGAGTGGCTGCGGTCGTCATGATGGCCTCCGGCTGGGATGGGATCGGTCTCGCTGCTCGCTTGCGACGGATTGTGCGATCTGCCAAACTCAAAATCAAATCGAATGTTTTTCGTTTTTCGATCCAAAAATTTGATGATTTGATGCGCTGTTCCCGTCGCCATGTCCCATTCGCCGCTGCGCTATCTGCATAGTTTCCTGATCGTCGCCAACGAGGGCAGCTTCGTGCGCGCGGCGGATCGGCTCGCCGTGTCGCAGCCGGCGCTGTCGTACCAGATGCGCCAGCTGGAGCAATGGCTGGGCGTGCCGCTGTTCGAGCGCGCCGGGCGCAAGCTGGTGCTCACGCGCGCCGGCGCTTCGGTGCGGGCGTGGTGCCGCGACGCGTTCGCCGGGCTGGACGAGCTGCGCGCCGCATTGCACAGCGGCGAGATGGAGCGCGTATCGCTCAAGCTGGCGAGCGGTTCCAGCTTCGGCCGCCACGTGCTGATGCCGGCGTTGCTGGACCCGGCCCCCGAGTCCGACGCGCCGCTGCTGGACGACGTGCGGCTGGAGCTGGCCTTCGGCAGCGACGACGAGGTCTTCGCCCATGTCGAATCGGGCCGCGCCGACCTGGGCTTCGTCTACACGCCGCGCACCTCGCGGCTGTTCGAGCACCACGCCGTCTATACCGAAGAATTCGTGCTGGCCTGCGGCGCCCGCGCGCTGCGCGAACGCGAGGCGCCGCGCACGCTGGCCGACTGCGCGGCGCTGCCCTTCGTCACCTACGACGAATCCGATGCGGTGTACGGCCTGTGGTTCCGGGCGCTGTTCCGGCGCATGCCGGAGACCACCGTCAGCGCGCACCACGTCTCGGAACTGGAGGAGGTCGCCACACTGGTGGCGGCCGGCATGGGCTGGTCGGTGCTGCCGCTGCATGCGATTCGCGACGCGGTGGCGAGCGCCCGGCTGCAGGTGGTGCGGCCGGTATCGACGCGGCGCTGCCTCAACACCGTGTTCGCCGTGCGGCGCACCTCGAGCTTTCCCAGCGAGGCGCAGGATCGCTTGCTGGTGCGATTGGCGCAGCTGGAGGCGGCCGCGGCGACAGCCTAGCCCCCCACCTCGAACCGGATGCCCTGCGCCAGCGGCAGCGCCGTGCCGTAGTTGACGGTATTGGTGGCGCGGCGCATGTAGGCCTTCCAGGCATCCGAGCCGGCTTCGCGGCCGCCGCCGGTGTCCTTCTCGCCGCCGAATGCGCCGCCGATCTCCGCGCCGCTCGGGCCGATGTTGACGTTGGCGATGCCGCAGTCGCTGCCGGTGGCCGAGACGAAGCGCTCCGCCTCGCGCATGTCCAGCGTGAACAGGCTCGACGACAGGCCATGCGGCACGGCGTTGTTCAGGGCGATGGCTTCGTCCAGCGAGTCGAACGGCATCACATAGAGGATGGGCGCGAAGGTTTCCTCGCAGACCACGCCGTCCTGCGCGGGCATCTCCACCAGGGCAGGGCGCACGTAGTAGGCGCCATCGCCGGCGCCGACCGTGACGCGCCCGCCGCCGTGCACGGTGCCGCCTTCCGCGCGTGCGCGGGCCAGCGCGGCCTGCATCCGCTCGTAGGCATGGCCGTCGATCAGCGGGCCGACCAGGGTGCCGTCATCGCGCGGATCGCCAACCTGCACGCGCGCATACAGCGTCGTCAGCCGTGGCACCAGCGCATCGTAGACCGGCCGCTGCACGAACAGGCGGCGCAGCGACGTGCAGCGTTGCCCGGCCGTGCCCATCGCCGCGAAGGCGATGGCGCGCTCGGCCAGCGCCAGGTCCGCGCTGGTGCAGACGATGGCGGCGTTGTTGCCGCCCAGCTCGAGGATGGTGCGCGCAAAGCGGGGCGCCGCGGCCTGGGCGACCGCGCGGCCCATCCCCGTGCTGCCGGTGGCCGACACCAGCGGAACGCCCGGGTGGCACGCTAGCGCCTCGCCCAGATCGTGTGCGCCGATGGCCACCTGCGCCAGGTGCGGCGGCGCCTCGCCGAAGCGCTGGCAGGCGCGCAGGAACAGGCGCTCGACCGCCAGCGCCGTCAGCGGCGTCTTCTCCGAGGGCTTCCAGATGACGGGGTCGCCGCAGACCAGCGCCAAGGTCGCGTTCCACGCCCACACGGCCACCGGGAAGTTGAACGCGGTGATGACCAGGCACGGCCCCAGCGGATGCCACGTTTCCATCATGCGATGCGCGGGCCGCTCGCTGGCGATGGTGAGCCCATACAGCTGCCGCGACAGACCGACGGCGAAGTCGCAGATGTCGATCATCTCCTGCACTTCGCCCAGGCCCTCTTGCGTGATCTTGCCGGCCTCCAGCGTGACCAGCGCGCCGAGGTCCGCCTTGTGCGCGCGCAACTCCTCGCCGAGCAGCCGGACCAGTTCGCCCCGGCGCGGCGCGGGCACGGTACGCCAGTTCCGGAACGCGGCATGTGCCTGGGCAACGATGCGGTCGGCGTCGGCGGCTGTTTCGACCGGCAGGCGGGCGAGCACCGCGCCGTCGATGGGCGAACGCGCGGCGAGCGGTCCGTCGCCGCCGGTCAGGGTGTCGAGATGCAGGCGCTGCAGCAGGGTTTCTGGCGAGGGGGGCATGGTGCGTCGGGGTGGGAAAGGTCACATCCAGCATGCGCCGGGGGTGACCGATCCGCAAGGCGACGCCGCTCGGGTTGAAATTAATTAATTCAACAATTAATATCCAGCGCATGGTGACACGAAGACCTTCCCCACGCGGCCCGGGCCGCCCGCGCGGGCCGGTGCGCGAGGATCTGCGCGACCGCCTGCTCGACATCGCCGTGCAGCGGTTCGCGCGCGACGGCATCGACGCGACCACGATGGCCGCCATCGCCCGCGAGGCGGGGGTGACGGCGCCGATGGTGCACTACCACTTCGCCACGCGCGACCAGTTGCTGGACGCCGTGGTGGACATGCGTCTGAAGCCGTTGATCGACGAGGTCATGGATCCGGCGCTGACCGCGATCCCCGACGATGGCCACGCGCCCGACCTGGCGCGTATCGTGGCCGGAGCGGCGCAGCGCATGGTGGCGGTGGCCTCGGCCACGCCGTGGTTCCCGACGCTGTGGATCCGCGAGATCGCCAGCGAGGGCGGGCAACTGCGCGAACGCGTGTTCGCGCGCATCGCGCTGGAGCGCGCGACGGTGCTGGTCGAGCGCATCGCCCGCGCGCAGGCGGCCGGCGCGGTCAACGCGGCATTGGAGCCAACGCTGGTGATGGTCTCGGTGATCGGGCTGGCGATGCTGCCGCTGGCCACGCGCGCGCTGTGGGGCCGCCTGCCCCACGCGGAGACGATCGACGCGCAGGCCATCGGCCGGCACGTGGCGGCGCTGCTGCTGCATGGCGTGGGGCCCGCCCCGGCGAGCAGCGGCAACGCCGCGGAAAAGGCGGGCAAGGCAGGGCGCAAGGCAAGGCGGCAGCAGGCGGATCAATCTAACCGGTGAAGTGGAGGACGGCATGCGTCCAGCGAACGGAATCGACAGGGCGGGGTGGATGGCAGCGGTGGCGATGGCAGCGGCGGTGACCGGTTGCGGCAACCCGGACACCCAGTCCTACCAGGGCTACGTGGAAGGCGAGTTCGTCTATGTCGCCTCGCCGGTGGGCGGGCGGCTGGAGCACCTGGGTGTGCAGCGCGGCCAGACGGTGAGCGCCGGCACGCCGTTGTTCGTACTGGAATCCACCGATGAAGCGGCCGCGCGCCAGCAGGCCGCTGCCCAGCAGCAGGCCGCCGAGGCACAGCTGGCCGACCTGAACCTCGGTCGCCGGGTCCCGGAGGTCGATGCGGTGCGTGCGCAGCTGGCGCAGGCGGTGGCGGCCGACCAGCTCTCGGCCACGCAGCGGGTGCGAGACGAGGCCCAGTTCCGCGCCGGCGGCATCCCGCAAGCGCAGCTCGATGCCAGCCGTTCGACCGCGCAGACCAACGCCCAGCGCGTGCGCGAGCTGACCAACCAGCTGCGCATCGCCCAGCTGCCGGCGCGCACCGACCAGATCCATGCGCAGTCGGCGCAGGTCGAGGCGGCGCGCGCCGCCGTCGCGCAGGCCCAGTGGCGGCTCGACCAGAAGGCGCAGAAGGCCACGCAGGGCGGCCTGGTGTTCGACACGCTGTATCGCGAAGGCGAATGGGTCGGAGCCGGCAGCCCCGTGGTGCGCATGCTGCCGCCGGCCAATGTGAAGGTGCGCTTCTTCGTGCCGGAAGGCGTGGTGGGGCGCCTCAAGCCGGGGCAGGCCGTGCGCATCCGCTGCGACGGCTGCGCCGCCGAGGTGAACGCCAGCATCAGCTATGTCGCCAACGAGGCCGAGTACACCCCGCCGGTGATCTACAGCAACACCCGGCGCGACAAGCTCGTCTTCATGGTGGAGGCGAGGCCGGCTGTAGAGGATGGCACCAAGCTGCGCCCCGGTCAGCCCGTCGAGGTCGCTTTGCCATGAGCGCGCCGGCCGCCCGCCCCGCCGGCAGCGATGGCGCCTACGCCATCGACGTGCACGGCCTGAACAAGCACTTCGGCGACAAGCACGTCGTGCGCGATCTCACCATGCAGGTCGCGCGCGGCGAGATCTTCGGTTTCCTCGGCCCCAACGGCAGCGGCAAGACCACGTCGATCCGCATGATGTGCGGGCTGCTCACGCCCGACAGCGGCAGCGGCACCTGCCTCGGCTACGACATCCTGCGCCAGTCCGACCAGATCAAGCGCCGGGTCGGCTACATGACGCAACGCTTCTCTTATTGGGACGATCTCTCCATCCGCGAGAACCTCGACTTCGTCGCGCGCCTGTACGAGATGCCGAACCGCCGCGAGGCCGTGGACCGGGCGCTGGAGAACCTCGGGCTGGCCTCGCGCGCCCGGCAGCTGGCGGGCGCGCTGTCGGGCGGCTGGAAGCAGCGGCTGGCGCTGGCCGCCTGCATGCTGCACCAGCCCGACCTGCTGCTGCTCGACGAGCCGACCGCCGGCGTGGACCCGAAAGCCCGCCGCGATTTCTGGGAAGAGCTGCACCGGCTGGCCGCGCAGGGCATCTCGGTGCTGGTGTCGACGCACTACATGGACGAGGCCGAGCGCTGCCACAAGCTCGCCTACATCGCCTACGGCGAGCTGCTCGCGCAGGGCACCGCCGCCGACGTCATCGCCAGCCAGCAGCTGTCGACCTGGGCGGTGAGCGGCGGCAACCTGGTGGACATCGGCCGCAGGCTGGAGGGCCTGCCCGGCGTCGACCAGACCGTCGCGTTCGGTGCCGTGCTGCACGTGACGGGCGCCGATGCCCAGGCGCTGGAGGCGACCCTGCGCGAACTCGCCGGCCAAGCGCACCTGCGCGTCGAGCCCATCGAGACCGGCCTGGAAGATGTCTTCATCCACATGATGCGGGGCTCGTCCGACAACTACGGAGCGCAGTCATGAACCTCAACGGCACGCGGTTCTCCCTGCACCGCTGGTGGAGCATCGTCCTGAAGGAGTTCCTGCAGCTGCGGCGCGACCGCGTGACCTTCGCGATGATGATCGGCATCCCGATCATGCAGCTGCTGATGTTCGGTTTCGCCATCAACACCGACCCGAAGCATCTGCCGACCGGCGTGATCGCGGCCGACCGGAGCGAGTTCACGCGCAGCTTCCTCGCCAGCCTGCGCAATACCGACTATTTCCGCCTCGACGAGACGCTGCCCGACGAGGCCGCCGGCCGCCAGGCGCTGGCCGAGGGGCGGCTGCAGTTCGTCGTCAGCATTCCGCCCGACTTCACCCGGCGGCTGGTGCGCGGCGAGCGCCCCGCGCTGCTGGTCGAGGCCGACGCGACCGACCCTTCGGCGACGGGCCTGGCGCTGGCCTCTGTCACGCAGCTCGCGCAGGGCGTGGTCAGCAAGGACATGAAGGGCGTGCTCGCGCCGCTGGCGGGCGGCCAGCCGCCGTTCGAGGTGCGCGTGCACCGGCTCTACAACCCGGAAGGCATCACGCAGTACAACATCATCCCCGGTCTGATGGGCGTGATCCTGACCATGACCATGGTGATGATGACCGGCCTGGCCATGACGCGCGAACGCGAGCGCGGCACCATGGAAAACCTGCTTGCCACGCCGGTGCGCCCGCTGGAGGTGATGACGGGCAAGATCGTGCCCTACATCTTCATCGGGCTGGTGCAGGTGAGCATCATCCTGCTGGCGGCCCGCTTTATCTTCCACGTGCCGTTCGTCGGCAGCGCGTGGATGGTCTACCTGGCCGCGCTGCTGTTCATCGTCGCCAGCCTGACGGTGGGCATCACGCTGTCGTCGCTGGCGCAGAACCAGTTGCAGGCGACGCAGCTGACGTTCTTCTACTTCCTGCCCAGCATCCTGCTGTCGGGCTTCATGTTCCCGTTCGCGGGCATGCCGAAGTGGGCGCAGGTGATCGGCGACGTGCTGCCGATGACGTATTTCCACCGGCTCACGCGCGGCATCCTGCTCAAGGGCAACGGCTGGGTCGAACTGTGGCCGAGCATCTGGCCGCTGCTGGTCTTCACGGCGGTGGTGATGGGCATCGCGCTGCGCTTTTATCGCAAGACGCTGGATTGAGGTGGCCATGTGTACATCGACATCGCTGATCCTGTCCGCCGCGGCCGCTGTCGCACTGGGCGGCTGTGCCGTCGGCCCGGACTTCAAGGCGCCGGTGCCGCCGGCCGCATCCGGCTACACCGCGCAGCCGCTGCCGGCGGCGACCGCCTCGGCCCCCGTGCCCGGCGGCGAGGCGCAGCACCTTGCCGAGGCCAACGTGCCGGCGGACTGGTGGCACCTGTTCCAGTCGCCCACGCTCGATGCGCTGGTGGACGAAGCGCTGCGCGCCAGCCCCACCGTGGCGCAGGCCGCCGCGCGCCTGCGCGAGGCCCAGGCGCAGGCCGATGCGCAGTTCGGCGCGGTGCTGCCGTCGGTGGACGGCTCGGCCTCGGCGGTGCGCCAGCAGGTGAACCCGGAAGCGTTCGGCTTCAATACGCCCAAGCCGGGGCCCTTCACGCTGTATTCGGCGTCGCTGTCGGTGTCGTATGCGCTGGACCTGTTCGGCGGCGTGCGGCGGGCGCTGGAGGCTTCGCGCGCGCAGGTCGATACGCAGCGTTACGAGCTGGAGGCGGCACGGCTGTCGCTGGCCGGCAATGTGGTGACGGCCGCAGTGCGCATCGCCTCGCTGGATGCGCAGATCGCCACCACACAGCGCCTGCTGGCCGCGCAGCGCGATCAGCTGGTCATCACCGAGCGGCGCTTCGGCGCGGGCGGCGTCGCCCGCGTGGATGTGCTGTCGCAGCGCACCCAGGTCGCACAGACCGAGGCCACCTTGCCGCCGCTCGCCCAGCAGGCAGCCCAGGCACGGCACCGGCTATCCGTACTGTTGGGCCGCGAGCCCGGGGCGGGGCTGCCGGATCTGCCGCCGCTCGACGCGCTGCGCTTGCCCGATCCGCTGCCGGTGTCGCTGCCGTCCACGCTGGCCCAGCGCCGCCCCGACATCCGCGTCGCCGAGGCCATGTGGCACGAGGCCAGCGCCAACGTGGGCGTGGCCACGGCCAACCTGTTTCCGCGCATCACGCTGTCCGCCGAATTGGGTTCGCAGACCACGGGCTTTCGCAACCTGCTGGGCGCGGGGTCGAGCATCTGGAGCCTGGGCGGTTCGCTGACGCAGCCGCTGTTCCACGGCGGCACGCTGCGCGCCCGCAAGCGCGAGGCCGAGGCGGCCTACGACGCGGCCGGCGCGGCCTACCGGCAGGCGGTGCTGCAAGGGTTGCAGGAGGTGGCCGACGCGCTGCACGCGGTGCACAACGACGCGCGCACGCTGCAGGCCCGCGCCCTGGCCACCGACCAGGCCACGCAGACCCTGCGCGCCGAGCAGGCCCGCTACGCCGCCGGCGGCATCAGCACACTCGCGCTGCTCGACGCCCAGCGCCAGGTCGACCAGGCGATGCTGCAGCAGGTGCAGAGCCGTGCGGACCGGCTGCTGGATTCGGCTGCGCTGATGCAGGCGCTGGGGGGCGGCTGGTAGCGGTTGCCGGGCGCGCCCGCGGGGGCGCCCGTCACATCGGCGTGGCAGCCCGTTGGGACCCGTCACAGGCTCCGTTTGAGCCTAGTGTTTGAAGCTCCATCGCTTGTGCCCGATGTAGCTCGTGAACACGGGCACCGCCACGCCGACGAGGTGTGCGATTTCCCGCGCATGCCAATCCAGGCCCAGCCGGGGAAACACGTAGTAAGCGAGGCCGACGCTCACGCCCCAGGTCTGCAGCACGGCCACCAGGTTCACCAGCGTGAAGAAGACGATCGATCGCGCGGTGGACTGCGTGCTCTCGGTAAAGACGAACAGCTTCGCCAAAACGAACGCCGTGATCATCCCCGTGACATAGGCGACGACGATCGCGGCGGAGTAGGGCATCCAGAGGTTGTAGGCGATCCGGCTCCCCCAGTTGACCGCGGCGGCGATGCCGCCGGTCAGCAGGAACAGCAGGAAATGCCTCGACAGGAAGATCGGCTTGACGGCAGCCGACGCGCGCGTCACAGCATCCTCGCCATCTTGCGCGACAGTCCGATGCTCTCCGAGATGCCCCGGTCCTCCGGATAGTAGTACGACGTGTCGGCAACCAGCAGACCCTTGATCGGCAACTGGATCGGCGGCAGGCGGTCGAGATAGCCGGGTTCGCAGATCGGCTGCGCGAAGCGGTAGCGGCTGGCGCGCACGTCGATGAAATCGTCCGCGGTCAGGTCCGGATTGACCTTCATCAGGTAATGCTTGACCTTGTCGATGAAGACGGCGTCGGCTTCCTGGTATTTCGGATGCTCGCCGGGCATGTAGAACGGCACGTAGACGATGTGCTGATCGAGCGGCCGCAGGTTGGTGTATTCGACGATGCCGGGGATGTCCATGTCCGGATCGTTCGTGTTCAGCCAGAAGTTCTCGGTGACGCGCTTCTTCAGCTTGGCGATCACACAGACCACGGCGATGTTCTTCACGCGCCCGAACGCATCCAGGATGTCGGTCGGCAGGTCGGGCATGACCCTGGGCACATAGGGCAGCGGAATCGTGCTGATCACCTTGTCGAACGGCTCGAAGCCGCCCTGCGTTTCGATGCCCTTGACCGCACCGCCTTCGATCACGACTTTCTGCACGGGCGTGCCGAGCCGGAATTCGCCGCCGTTGGCTTCGATGTAGCGGCGCATGCCTTCGAGCAGCGTGTCGGAGCCGCCCTCCAGATAGCCGAGCTTCTCGCGGAAGAGGTCGTAGCGCGAGCGCCCGATGCGGCGGATCCGGCTCCAGATCCAGGCCGCAGACAGGTTGTACGCGTGGTCGTAGAACTTGTAGTCGAACAGGCGCCGCCACAGCACTTCCCAGGCCTCCTCGCCGATCCAGCGGCGGATCCAGCCCGAGGCTTCGATGCGGTCCAGCGGCTTCCAGTTGTTGCGCTTGGTCGACAGGAAGGCGTGCAGCCCGTAGCGGATCTTGGCCGACAGGCTCAGCCCCTTGAACTTCAGCAGCGCGATGGGGTTGCCCCAGGGCTGCACACGGCCCTGGTAGAAGTAGCCCATCTTCGTCTCGCGCCACTGCATCTTGTCTTCGATGCCGAGTTCCCGCAGCACTTCCAGGAAGGCATGATCGGAAATCGCGTGGAAGTGGTAGTACCGCTCGATCGAGAGCCCGCCGAAGTCGAAGCAGGCGGCCATGCCGCCCACCCTGTCGTCGGCCTCGAAGATCACGGGCTTGCGCCCGTCCTTGACGAGCTGATAGGCCGCGCCGAGGCCCATCGGCCCCGCGCCCAGGACTGCAATGCGTTCCGTACTCATGGTCGTCGTCCCGTCAGAATTCAAGCGCGATGTGGCTGTAGGTCGGATCGTTGAACGTCTCCTCCATCGCCTGGGCAAACGGTGTCGCGCGGATGGCGAAGATGCGTTCCCAATCGATCACGTCGAACTCGTCGCCGGCCGTCAGGGCCTTGAGCTGGTCCGCCGTGAATGGCGGGTTCTTGCTGAAGAGGGCATAGACCTTCAGCAGGATATGGAACAGGCCGTAGGGAATGCGCACGATCGCGCAGCGTGCGCGGGTCACGCGCTTGATCTGGCGGATGATGTCGATGTAGTCGATGCGCTCCAGCCCGGTGATGTCGAAGGTCTGCCCCTGGATCCGCGAATCGATGCAGCTGATGATCACGTTGCAGAAGTCGCCGACGTAAAGCGGCTGGCGCATGTAGCGCCCGCTGCCCGGAATCGGAAACACCGGCACGCGCTGCATGAAGCGCGACAGCCAGCCGAGATGCTTGCGGTCGAACCAGCCGAACATGAGCGTCGGCCGCAGCACGACACATCCGATGCCCGAGGCGAGCACGATCGCTTCCTGCTCGCGCTTGGTCTCGGTGTACCAGTCCTCGCCGACTGATTTGACGACGGACGAGCTGATATGGACGGTGTACGGAATGGCATGCTGCTTGATCACCTCGAGCACGCAGCGCGTCGAGTCGATATTGTTGCGGACGAAAGGCTCGCGCGTCGGCGCACCGATCTGGGCCTGCAGCATCACGACCACATCGGCGCCTTCGAAATGCCTTGCCCAGTCGCCCGGTTCCGCCAGGTCGGCGAAGACGGCGGTGATATCCGGGTGGACCGAGCGCAGCACATCGAGGTTGGCCTCGTGCTTGTCGAGCACGACGAGGTTGGTATAGCCGCGTGCTTTGAGCCGTGCCACGAGGTTCTGGCCGACGAGGCCGGCGCCGCCTGGGAGGACAATGCGGGTTGGGTTCATGCGTTTGCTCTGGAAATGCTGAGGGTGTCTTGCCTGCTCATCGATACGTGATACGGGCGGCTGATGCAGGGCGGCAGTGGGTCATGGTGCGGAGGTCTTGTCGACGTTGTACGCCGTCCCGGTCTCCTGCAGCTTGCAATAGGTACCCTGGCTCGTCGGGGCAACGATCAGAGGGGTGATCAAAGTCGGTGCTTTAAAAAGGGCACTCCAACCTCTGTATAGCGCATTCGGGTCCTTGATTTCGAGTGCGCCATAGTATTCTTTGCCCGTGACTCCCGTGCCTAGCGTCGCGCCATCCGCATCCGTCACGACTACATCCCGCGGCACACGTTTTTCGCCTGCATCGAAAATCCAGCCTTCCGCACGATACATACCGGGCGTTGTCGTAGCCGCAATCTTGTCGATGTGTCCGTCGCAAATCGACGTAGCGGTGACATGCGAAGGCGGAACGAAATAATCTGGCTGGTCTGGCGCAAAAATCGATACGTTCGCTTGCTCAGCGGCCTGGCTGATGATGCTCAGTGGTTCCGGTAAGGGATAGACGGCGCCAGTGATGTCCAGATCGTAGACATGTGATCGCAGAGCAAGGCCGGCGAAACGGCGGCTGAAGGCAGCGTGATTGCTGTTTACGCTGGTGAATCGCTGGCCCGATGCCACGAAGAGCGAGACGATCACGGCCGTGACCAGCACGGACTTCCGCCCTTTTTGCGAATCAAAATTGAGTGTCGCAAAGAGGATCAACGCAAGCCATGCCGCCAGCGAAGCTGTCGTATAGCGTGACTGCAACGCATGTTCGACTCCGATCGAGAGTCGGCCGCTTGCAGTGGTCACTGCATTGCTGATTGCAAACAAAGCAAATGCAAGCAGCGAAATCGCGGGTGCCGGCGCACGCGATCGTAGTGCTTTGAGCACGAGACATGCAAATGTGAGGAGTACGGTTGCACCGCCCGCATAAGCAATTGGCTCGCTGCGAGACAGAAGATACGCGGGGGCACCAAGATATAGCAGCACATATTGCAGCGCTTCGGCCGGGTGTTCGCGCAGTGCAGTGAGCAGGTGGGCATTGCCCGATAGACCCTTCCAGTCAAAGAAGTATGCGATCCACGTGGCGGCGGTCGTTGTGACGAGCAACCAGACGGTGCGCCTGCTAAACCGCAGATACAACGCCTGAACGACCAAAATCGGGAACACGAGCAGGCCGCTCGCCATCGAAAGTGCCGCAACGCTGCCGCTCAGCAGCGCTTTCGCGAGCAAAGCGTTGCTTTCCGGCGAGGAACCTCTCCGGTAGGCATCTCCCGCCAGTTCTAAATAATGAAATGCCAGCAGCGAGAAAAGATTGACGGCAAACCACTGGTTCTGAAAGCCCCAGGCAAAATTCGCCCCCTGGACCCATGAAAATACAAAGACCAAAATGAGCCCGGCCAGGCCGATGCGCGTTTCCCGGTCTTGCGGTGCGCCGTTCCGGATGACTACATGAAAAAATACAGCCGCGAGAAGTCCCGCCAATACGACATTGGCGACCAGTAGCAGCACGTTTCTTCCGCCGAAGTAGCGTATATCAGCGTAAAAAAAAAGCCGCGAAAATGTCAGGCGATGTTCGTTGTGCAGTTCAAAGAATGCCTGCCACGGATTCTGCAGCGCCCGGAGGTAGAAGCCGATTGTGCCGTCCCACTGATCAGCGTACGGCACGGGCGAGAAGTGGGTCCAGACCGCGTACACCGTGGTGGTGAGCGTAATGATGCCGAGGAGGAAAATCAGATACCCGCCGTCGAACCGCGTTTTCATTTGCATCCTGCGTTTACAGCGATGTCCGTTTGAAAACAGGCTTCGGCACCGATCGGATGATCAGCATGATGATCGCCCAGAACCACGGTGTGTACAGCGTGTCCTTGCGCTTGTCGATGGCGCGCACGATATCGCGGGACACCTTCTCCGGGGACGCGACCAGCGGGCCGGGCAAGGGCAGCCCGGCGGTCATCGGTGTCGAGACGAAGCCCGGCTTGATCGTCAGGACGTGCACGCCGGCTTTGAACAGGCGCGCGTTCAGTCCTTCGCAAAAGGCCGAGAGGGCGGCCTTCGCGCTGCCGTACAGATAGTTGGAGGGGCGGCCGCGATCCGCCGCCACCGACGAAATGACCGCCAGCGCGCCGCTGCGCTGGGCCTCGAGCGCATTGGCAATCCGCGTCAGCAGGGCGATGACGGCGGTGGCGTTGGTGTTGAACTCTCGCACCGCGATCGCCGGATCCGCCTGGCAGGCCGCCTGGTCCGGCAATGTTCCCGGGGCGACCAGGACGATGTCGATCGTGCCCAGCGCGGCCAGGCACTGTTCGAACATGGCCGCATGGCGCTCCAGGTCGGTGATGTCGAGCTGGTGGCGGCTGGCGAGTTGCGCGCCGCGCGCGCTCAGGTCGTCGGCGACCTGCTCGAGGCGCTCGCCGTTGCGTGCCACCAGAAAGAAGCGGGCGCCCTCGGCGGCCCATTGTCGCGCACAGGCGATCGCGATGGCGGAGGTGGCTCCAACGATCAGGATGTTCTTCATGTTCGAGTGGTTCGTTCCCAGAAGCGTGACAGCATGGCGGGGTCCCGGAGCGCTTCGAGCTGTTGCCATTGCGGATAGGCTGCACGGAAGTCCGCGCCGGACATGTGTGCATCCTTGGCCGGATACATGCGCCCGCCCGCTTCCCGCACGATCGCGTCGATCCGTGCGAACAGGCGCGTGTTCAACGCTTCGCGCTGCGGAAAGTCGAGGGCAAGCGACGTCCCTTCCATCGGAAAGGACAGCAGGCCGGGCGACGCCACATTGCCGCAGCGCTTGAGCACGGCCAGGAACGAGCCGGTGCCGCTGGCCGCGATGGCGTCGAGAATCGCGCGTACCGCGTCCCGCGCCGCGTGCGGAGGGACCACGGACTGGTGTTGCTGGAAGCCCGCGCGGCCATAGATGCGGTTCCACTCGAGCAGGCTGTCGAGCGGATAGAAATAGCGGTCGTAGCTCACCCGCGAGCGGACTTCACCGCTGCGCCGGCCCCGAAAATAGAGCGCGTTGAAGCCCTGCAGCGTGACGCGGTTGAACAGCGGGACGGGCAAGGTGAACGGCACGGTGCGCTTGGGGCGGCGATCGACTGCGAGCGGACCGTCGGTGGCGTGGTCGCCCACCATGAAAACACCGCGCCCGAGCGCGTTGCCCCGGCTCCGGCAGTCCACCCAGGCCACGCTGTATTCGTGCAGCGGATCGAGGCGCTCGGACAGCGCGAAGAACGCGTCGAGGTTGTCGAAGCGAATGCTGGTCACGTCGACCAGGCTCGAGCGGATCGGCATCAGCTGGATCTCGGCCCACAGGATGAGGCCGGTCAGTCCGAGTCCGCCGATCGTCGCCGCGAACAGTTCGGCGTGGCTGTCGCGCGCGCACTCGAGGTGCGTGCCGTCGCTGCGGGCCAGGCCGAAGCGGCGCACATGCCGTCCGAACGTGCCGCGGACATGGTGGTTCTTGCCGTGGACGTCATTGGCGATGGCGCCGCCGAGCGTCGCGTATTTGGTGCCCGGCGTCACCGGCAGCATCCAGCCGCGCGGGATCGCGACCTCCAGCAGCTGTTCGAGCGTCACGCCGGGCTCTGCGCGCAGGATGCCTGTGCTCCAGTCCGCTGCGATCAGGCGGTCGAGCGGCCGCGTTTGCACGACATGGCCGGATGCCGCCAGGCAGCTATCGCCGTAGCTGCGTCCGTTGCCGAACGCGAGCGTTGTGCCATGTTCGCGCGTCGCCGCAAGCCAGGTCGTATCCAGGGCATCGCGCCACGCGACCGCGTGCGCTTGCTGCGGTTCGTATGGGTAGCGCCCCCACGACTGAACGGTTCCCATTGTTCAGATCGCCGCCCAGAAGATAAAGCCGCACAGTGCCACGACGGCGAGGCTCACCCGGTCGCGTACGGCGAACACGATGGGGTCGTCGTGCATCTGGCCGCGGTGTGTGATGATCCAGGTCCGGCTGACCCAGTACAGCATCAGCGGACAGGCGAGCCAGATCGCCTGCGGATGCCGGTAGAGGCTCGCCGTCTTGGCGTCCTGGATATACAGCGCGAGCACGAGCACGGCCAGGTAGCCCGCCGCCGAGCCGAGTGACGACAGCATCGGCAGATCGCTTGCCTCGTAGCCGCGGCCGCGTGTCTTGACGAGTCCGCGTGCTTTGATGGCATGCAGTTCCGCATAGCGCTTGACGAGTGCCAGGCTCAGGAAAATGAACATCGAGAAGGCGAGCAGCCAGAAGGTCAGGTGCGCGCCCACGGCGGCCGCGCCGGCGATGATGCGCATGGTGTAGAGCGTGGCGAGCACGACGACATCGATCATCACGCGGCGCTTCAGGAACGCCGAGTAGGCGAGCGTCAGCGCGTAGTAGCCCAGCAGCACGGCCGCGAACCGCCATGGCAGGCACAGCCAGGCCAGCAGGAACGCCGTGACAAGCAGGACCGGGAACATCCCCCCGCCCCACAGCAGCGGAAGCGCGCCGGAAGCAAACGGCCGCTTGCGCTTGACGGGGTGATGGCGATCGTCTTCGAGATCGAGCAGGTCATTGAGCAGGTAGACGCTCGACGCGCACAGGCCGAACGTCAGGAACGCCAGCAGTGCCGCGAGCACCTGTTCGGGCGAGCCCAGCAGGTGACCGGCCAGCAACGGCACGAAGATGAGCAGATTCTTCAGCCACTGATGCAGCCGCAGCGACTTGCTCCAGATTTTCAGGGGCGCCGGGCGTGCATCGATCACGCGCTCGACATTGCCGATCTTGCGTGCCGCGCGCTCCACGCCGCCATGGGGATTCACCACGTAGGCGCGTTCGGCCGCCTGCCACACGATGACATCGTCGTGGGAGTTGCCCGCGTAGTCGAAGCCCTTTTCGCCATACTCGGCCACGAGCCGATCTCGCTTGTTGCGGGCGGACAGGTTGGTGCTGCCGTCGGTGGCGAACGTCTTGTCGAAGAGCCCCAGGTGCGCGGAAATCGCCTCGGCGTAGCGCACGTGGCTGGCCGTGGCAAGCACCAGCGTGCGGCCGGAGGCGCGCTCGGTGTGAAGCCACTCGAGAACGGCGTGGTCGTAAGGCAGAACGGTAACGTCGAGATCGGTCGCCTGCGCCAGGCGCGCTTTCAAGACAGGCTTGCCGCCGCGCGCCAGCCACAGCAGTGGCTCGTAAAACCGGTGTGGCGCCGATTTCAGGTATGCGAAACCGGATTCGATCAAGATGTCCGAACGAATTAACGTGCCATCAAGGTCGACAACCAGGGGTTTGCTGCACATGCGGGTGGATTCGGGCGGGCCGATATTGGCGATATGGGTGTGGGCGCGTGTGCCGCGAGGTGCGAGGTTGCCGGAGCGGGGCGCATGCCCAGGCTGGGGGCCTCGGAAGACGGCGCAACTGTACTAGGTTGTTGTTTTTTCTACAACCTTGAGCCGTCGGGCGCACAAATCGTGCGCTTGCAACCGCTTGCCGAGGGACTACTGGCGACTGACCCGCCCCAGCCGCTGCTGATACGCCTGCAAATGCGCATGCGCCACGCGCAGCAGCCACACGTCCACGCCCGCCGCGCGAGCGCGCCGCAGCATGTCGCCGACGATATGGTCGGCTTCCACGCGGCCGCCGCTTTCCAGGTCGCGCAGCATCGAGGCCGTCATCGGCGAGCCGGCCTGGGTCAGGAACGCCAGCCCGCGTGTGCGCGCCTGCGCACGGATGGGGTAGCCGGCCGCCGCCGAGACGGCGGCGCACATGCCGTACATCGCCTCGTTGAGCGCGCGGCCTTCATCTGTGGCGACGATCTCGCCGACGCTGGCGCGCATCAGGCACGTCATCGACGCCAGCGAGGTGATGAAGACGAACTTCTCCCACATGTCCTGCATGACGTTGTCGGCCAGCACCGAGTCGAACCGCGCGGCGGCGAACACGTCGCGGATGGCCTGGGTACGCGCGCGCGGCGCGGCGGAGTCGCGCTCGCCGAAGGTGATCGAATGCAGCGGGGTCAGGTGTAGCACGGCGCCGTCCGGCGCGCTGGCCGCGCTGATGTGGCAGAGGCCGCCCAGCACGCGCGCCGCGCCGAAGGCCGCATCCAGCCGGTCCAGGTGCGACAGCCCGTTCAGGACCGGCAGCACGGCCGTGCGCTCGCCCACCGCGGGGCGGATGGCGGCGATGGCGTCGTCGAGGTCGTAGGCCTTGCAGCTGAGCAGGACGAGGTCGGCATGGCCCCAGGCGGCGGTCTCGCCCGCGGTGATGACCTGGACGGGGAAGCATGCGTCGCCCAGCGGGCTGCGGATCTCCAGGCCGTGCTCGCGCAGTCGCGCCGCGCGTGCCGGGCGCACCAGGAAGGTCACGTCCGCGCCGGCCTGCGTGAGGCGCCCGCCGAAGTAGCCGCCGGTGCCGCCGGCACCCAGTACCAGAATCCGCATTGCCGTCTCCGAGGAAGGGGGGAGCGGACGATTCTAGTGGAGTCCGGGCGCCCATGCCGGCGCGCGCCCACGGCTGGCCGTGGCACGCTAAAATGCTGATTTTCCAGACAATTTGACGCCCGATCGGCCATTCTTCAGCGCCGGCGGCGTGCTTGCGCCATGACGTTCTCCAACAATTTCCACCGCCTCGAAACCCGCCTGCAGTCGCAGGCCGGCCGCGCCATCGGCGACTTCAAGATGATCGAGGACGGCGACACCGTGCTGGTCTGCCTGTCCGGCGGCAAGGATTCGTACACCATGCTGTCGGTGCTGATGGCCCTGCAGAAGCGCGCGCCGATCGACTTCAAGCTGATCGCGATGAACCTCGATCAGAAGCAGCCGGGGTTTCCGGAGGACGTGCTGCCCGGGTATCTGAAGAAGGTGGGCGTGGAGTACGTGATCGTCGAGGCCGACACGTATTCGATCGTCAAGGAGAAGGTACCCGAGGGCAAGACCACGTGCTCGCTGTGCTCGCGCTTGCGCCGCGGCGTGATCTATCGCACGGCCAAAGAGCTGGGCGCCAACAAGATCGCGCTGGGCCACCACCGCGACGACATCGTCAACACGTTCTTCCTGAACATGTTCTTCGGCGGCAAGATGAAGGCGATGCCGCCCAAGCTCGCCACCGACAACGGCGACCACATCGTGATCCGTCCGCTGGCCTACTGCGCGGAGAAGGAGATCGCCGCCTACGCCCGCGCGATGGAGTTCCCCATCATCCCGTGCAACCTGTGCGGCTCGCAGGAGAACCTGCAGCGCAAGAAGGTCAAGGAGATGCTGCTGGAGTGGGAGCGCCAGGCGCCGGGCCGCATCGACAACATCTTCTCGGCGCTGCAGAACGTGGTGCCGTCGCACCTGGCCGATACCGACCTGTTCGACTTCAACGGCCTGACCACCGGCCTGGCCAAGATCGGCGAGGAGGCGCTGTTCGGCCAGACCGCGTACGACCAGGCGCCGCTGGTGTTCGCCGGCTCGCACGACGATCGCATCGAGTTCGTGCGCTTCGAGCGCAATCCGGCGGGCAAGGCGCCGGAGGGCGCCGAGCAGCCTGCGGCCTGACGCACCGCATCGGCAACACGGACAGCGTGCCGGGTCGTGGGGCCGGGCACGCTGCCCTGTTTTGGAAGGCTGGCGCGCTGCCGCTCAGCGGTTGCGCGGCGGCATGCCGGTCATGGCCTCGTCGGGGTGGCCGCCGTCCGCGGCGGTCTCGGTGCCGGAGCGCATCAGGTCATGGGCGTCGTCGATCCAGCCCTGCAGGCGGTCGCGGGCGTGCTGCTTCTGTTGCAGCGTGGTGAGGTTGGCGATGGTCACGGAAACGTCGACGCTGGCATCGAGATAGGCGTCGTGCCGGGCGCCGCGCTCGCCGGGCGGATGCTCCCATTGGTCGGCATAGGCGGTCAGCCATTGCATGACGGTCGGCTTGTCGGGGTGTTCGGTGCGCACACGCTCCAGCAGCGCGAGCCATGCCTGCTGGCGCTGGAGGCGCTCGGCGTAGCGGGCCGGCGCGGCTGCGACCAGCGGCGCGACGGCGGGCCGGATGACGTCCTCCTGTGCGCTCGAGAAGCGGCCGTAGACGAGGCGGGCGTTGTCCATGACGCGCTTGAAGCGTTCGCGCGAGCGGTCATCGCCGTCGCGCTGCAGATACCGCTGGCGATAGGTCTCGTTGACCGCGTCGAACCGCTGCCGCACGTGCCCGATCTGCTCCGGCGTGACCGTGAGCAGCAGGTTGGCGATATCGGGCTTGGCGCGCTCGAAGGCCGCGCGGCCCAGCGCGTGATAGGCGTTCTGGTAGTCGCGGATCTGCGCGGCGCTGACCGGCTGCTGCAGTTCGCCCTGGGCGCGCTCGAGCAGCGCGGCGATGCGCGGCAGCTGCTCGCGCCGGTGCCACGCAAAGAAGCGCGCGATGGCGCCCCGCGCCGCGTCGGCCTGAGCGTCTTGCATGTCGAAGTAGCGGTCGATCCACAGATAGACCAGGCGGTCGCCCTGCTGGTAGCCGAGCTTCACGGTGCTGCAGGCCGCCAGGCCGGCGAGCGCGGCGAGCATCAGCCAACGGGCTAGCCTGGCGGGCCAGGGCGTGCGTGCGACAGGTCCGCCGGTCGGCCGGTTCGGTGGCAGGGTGGGCCGCATGCTAGAATTTTTTACCTGTGTTTTATACGCCGCAAAAGGGCCTCGCAGAAGGCTTCCGAGGCGGTCAGGCCAACCCGATGGCAGGCGGCGGACGGCCGCTCCAGGACGGTTGGTCCGGTCCGTGAACGCAAGCCGCAGGCTATCGCTTCGAGTCACTCTAGGAATCTCCTTGTGAACATCGTCATCCTTGCCGCCGGGCTGGGCAAACGCATGCGCTCCGCCCTCCCGAAAGTCCTGCATCCCCTGGCCGGCAAACCGCTGCTGGCACACGTCATTGAGACGGCCCGATCATTGTCGCCGACACGGCTGGTGGTGGTGGTCGGCCACGGCGGCGACCGCGTGCGCGACATGGTCGGCGCGCCCGATGTCACCTTCGCGACGCAGGACCAGCAACTGGGCACCGGCCACGCCGTCATGCAGGCACTCGACCAGCTTGACGACACCGTGCCCACCCTGGTGCTGTACGGCGACGTGCCGCTCACCCGCGCCGAGACGCTCAACGCGCTGGTCGGCGCCGCCGGCCAGGACCACCTGGGCGTGCTGACCGTCCACCTCGACGATCCGACCGGCTACGGCCGCATCGTGCGCGACGCCACTGGCCGCATCACGCGCATCGTCGAGCAGAAGGACGCCAACGAAACGCAACTGGCCATCCACGAAGTCAACACCGGCATCCTGGTCTGCCCGACGGCCAGGCTCAAGACCTGGCTGGCCACGCTACGCAACGACAATGCCCAGGGCGAGTACTACCTGACCGATGTGATCGAGCGCGCCGCCGGCGAGGGCCTGCCGATCACCTCCGCGCATCCGCTGGCCGAGTGGGAGACGCTGGGCGTCAACAGCAAGGTGCAGCTGGCGGAGCTCGAGCGCATCCACCAGCGCAACCTCGCGCAGCAACTGCTGGAAGACGGCGTGACGCTGATCGACCCGGCGCGCATCGACATCCGCGGCAAGCTGACGTGCGGGCGCGATATCGTCATCGACATCGACTGCATTTTCGAAGGCAACGTGACGCTGGGCGACGGCGTGCGCATCGGTGCCCATGCCGTGATCCGCGACGCCGCCATCCAGGCCGGCGCCGAGATCCTGCCGTTCTGCCACATCGAGCAGGCCACGGTGGGCGCGCAGTCGCGCATCGGTCCGTACGCGCGGCTGCGCCCGGGCACCGAGCTGGCCGAGGATGTGCACATCGGCAACTTCGTCGAGGTCAAGAACAGCCAGATCGCCGCGCACAGCAAGGCCAACCACCTCGCCTACGTGGGCGATGCCACGGTGGGCTCGCGCGTGAACATCGGCGCGGGCACCATCACCTGCAACTACGACGGCGCCAACAAGTTCCGCACCATCATCGAGGACGACGCCTTCATCGGCTCGGACACGCAGCTGGTGGCGCCGGTGCGGGTGGGACGCGGCGCCACGCTGGGCGCCGGCACCACGCTGACCAAGGATGCGCCGGAAGGCCAGCTGACGGTCTCGCGTGCGCGGCAGACCACCGTCAACGGCTGGCAACGGCCGGTCAAGCAGAAGAAGGACGCCTGAGCAGCGGTTTTCCTGCGCCGAACAGCGGATGCCGTTGCGGCGCCTGAGCATCGATACTGAATGAAGATCGAGTGCAGCGCGCTGCGCGCTGTGCTCCAACCGGAGAAATCAACATGTGCGGCATCGTCGGCGCGGTTTCCACGCGCAATATCGTTCCCGTCCTGATCGAAGGCCTGCGCCGCCTGGAGTACCGCGGCTATGACTCCTGCGGCGTGGCCGTGCAGCGCGACGGCCAGCTGGAGCGCGCCCGCACCGTCTCGCGCGTGGCCGACCTGGACACGCAGGCGCAGTCGAGCCACCTGGACGGCGCCATCGGCATCGCCCACACCCGCTGGGCCACGCACGGCCGGCCGGACACCGTCAACGCCCACCCGCACTTCTCGGGCGACACCATCGCCCTGGTGCACAACGGCATCATCGAGAACTACGAAACGCTGCGCGAAGAGCTGAAGGCCGTCGGCTACGGTTTCGAATCGCAGACCGATACCGAGGTGGTCGCCCACCTGATCCACCAGGCCTACACCTACCCGAGCAGCGCCACGCGCGGCCACCTGTTCGCCTCGGTGCGCGCGGTGGTCAAGCGCCTGCACGGCGCCTACGCGATCGCCGTGTTCGCGCGCGACAACCCCGACGTGGTGGTGGGCGCGCGCGCCGGCTCGCCGCTGGTGGTGGCGCTGGGCGACAACGAATCGTTCCTGGCCTCCGACGCACTGGCCGTGGCCGGCACCGCCAACCGCATCGTCTACCTGGAAGAGGGCGATGTGGTCGAGCTCACCCGCGAGGGCCTCACCGTGGCCGACGCGCGCGACCACGTGGTCGAGCGCGAGGTCAAGGTGGTCGAGGCGCACGCCGCCGCCGTGGAGCTGGGTCCGTACCGCCACTTCATGCAGAAGGAAATCTTCGAGCAGCCGCGCGCGCTGGGCGACACGCTGGAAGGCGTGCAGGGCTTCGCGCCCGACCTGTTCGGGCCGCGCGCCGCCGAGGTGCTGCCCAAGGTCGACAGCGTGCTGATCCTGGCCTGCGGCACCAGCTACTACTCGGGCTGCACCGCCAAGTACTGGCTCGAATCGATCGCCAAGATCCCCACCCAGGTGGAAGTGGCCAGCGAATACCGCTACCGCGACACGGTGCCCAACCCCAACGCGCTCGTCGTCGTGATCTCGCAATCGGGTGAAACCGCCGACACGCTGGCCGCGCTGCGCCACACGCGCGAGCTGGGCCACACGCACACGCTGGCCATCTGCAACGTGGCGACCAGCGCCATGGTGCGCGAGACCGAGCTCAGGTTCCTCACGCGCGCCGGCACCGAGATCGGCGTGGCGTCCACCAAGGCCTTCACCACGCAGCTCGCCGCGCTGTACATGCTGGCGCTGACGTTCGCCAAGCTGCGCGGCCACTTGAAGGCCGAGGCCGAGGAAGTCGCGTTGCGCCAGCTGCGCCACCTGCCGTCGGCGCTCAACGCGGTGCTGGCGCTCGAGCCGCAGATCATCGCGTGGTCGGAAGAATTCACCCGCCGCGAGAACGCGCTGTTCCTCGGCCGCGGCCTGCACTTCCCGATCGCCATGGAAGGCGCGCTCAAGCTCAAGGAGATCTCCTACATCCACGCCGAGGCGTACCCCGCCGGCGAACTCAAGCACGGCCCGCTCGCGCTGGTGACCGAGCAGATGCCGGTGGTGACGGTCGCGCCCAACGACGCGCTGCTGGAGAAGCTCAAGTCCAACATCCAGGAAGTGCGCGCGCGCGGCGGCAAGCTCTACGTGTTCGCCGATGCCGACACGCATATCCAGTCGAGCGACGGCATCCAGGTGATCCGCATGCCCGAGCACTATGGGCAGCTGTCGCCGATCCTGCACGTGGTGCCGCTGCAGCTGCTGGCGTATCACACCGCCGTGGCGCGCGGGACGGATGTGGATAAGCCGCGGAATTTGGCTAAGTCTGTGACGGTGGAGTGAGGGGCTGGTGGAGTCAATACAGTCCAGCGGGTTCGAATCGAGTCGGTTCGATCATGACTTCAAGGAAGGGGGCGGAGGGCCCCCTCCTTTGTTTTGAACGAGGTCGTTCACCTCACTGATTGCCGAGGTGGGTAGCGGCTGCTGCACTCGGTCGGAAGCCAGCGATCAAATATTCCTGGCAGAAGGCGCCGGTTGAGGTAGGCGCACTCCGCGCCATACGGACTCGCATTCGCTGAGCCGTTCGCTACTGCCAAGAAGCGGACGGTTGGTGGCGCTCGGGAGAGCGAGACATGTCGTATCTGAGAGCGCGCGTGCCCGCTTTCACTCTCGGCTGCAAGCAGACCTGGTTGGACGCTGACCTTGAATACGGCAAGTTTTCGCTGCGAGGTGCTTGCGACGAGCGATCGAAACAATGGTGGAGCCTTCCCCATTGTTGTCATCAATGACGCCCCCTCATCGACACTAACCAACGAAGATGCTCAAGGCTCGCGTCTGAAACGCTACGCATCCCAATGAATCAAAGGATTGCGATCGATTTCGAAATTTTTTTTGATGAAATATTTAAAGTAAAGATGTTTGAAGTTGAAAAAATGAATGCCGGTTTCAAAAGAAATAGAAGGTTGGTGTCGATCGCGGCGCTTTCATTCCTCGTCAGCGGGTGCGCGCGCTATGCTCGCTATCAGGATCAGCAGAAGATTTTTGAAGAAAGGAATCGCCGTGATTTGGAGTTGGTGCATCGTCTAAAGACTGTCACGGTTCTGGCGCCAAAGACCGATCGGGATATCAATGTTTCTGTAAGAAAGTCATTGATTCCGATGAGGGAGCACGTGGAGGATCTGAAGCGTGCTAAGCCGAAATATATCAAAGCACTGCATGCGGCAATGACCAACTCGACCATTACTGCAGAGCTTGCGGATGCGGTTGCGCGTCGGCTGGAGCGCATGGGGTATACCGTGAACCAGGTCTTCAGCGACGAACAGACGCACGACAGGCAAGCCATTGGCGAGGCGGATTTCGGTACCGATCTGGTTTACTCAATTTCAGCACCGCAGTTTTCCGTTGACATCGATGTGCAAAGCGTTGGGCCGGATAACTATTTTTTCAGCTTGAGAACGGGGAGCTCGATCGTACACGCAAAGAATTTTTTGAGCCTGGGTAAGCACAGCGTTTTGGCTGCTTCACCTATTTACGGTTACAACTATTATCTGCTTCCCCATCAATGGGACGATCCAGCGGCAGTTCGAGGCTTGCTGAATTTCTATATTGAAGATGCGGTCGATCTGCTCTTCTGGCCCATCGAGCCGGGCTGATGCCGAATCGGGCTCTGCGGGAGTGATCTGGAATTCGCCGGGGGCTCCCCGAGCCCGTTTGGAAATGCACGGATGCGGGCGAAAACCGGCTCGGCAACGCCGGCGTTGGCAGACCGAACTGTGGCGCATCAGATTGGCTTGATTTCTGTGCAAATGGCGCTCGGCATCGCCGGCTGGCTCGACGAGGGCTTCGGCTGGCTGCAGGTGATGGCGAGCCGCAGGCAGGCGGGGTGCAAAGTGGCCGTCGCCAAACACATGCCGTGACTTCCGCAGTGGATGGCGCTTCCTTATTCGGGGCGGAACGCTTGCGGCTGCCTTGAAGTGACGAAAGGGATGAATGTCCGGGTCCCGCAGCTTGGCTCCAGGAGCCGCAGCGGTCGTCCGCTCCCCCGTCAGATGCGCGTGCCTGTTGCTGTGGGGGATGGGTTGTGGCCGTTCGTACTGCGCTCGTCGAAGAAGTGGCTACAGCGGCGCAATCGCTCGAAGCGCAAGCGAAAACGCTCCAAGAAGCGGTGTCCCTGTTCAGGGTAGGCGGCGTCGGCGTGCCAGCGGGGACAGCAGCTTCGCAAAGCGGATCGCTCGTTGCGGCTTGAAAGCCGCAAAGCCGCCAGACTCTTTGAAGATCAGATCGTCTGGTCGACCATCTCACTTCACCTGACGCCCCATACGCAGTGCGTCGAGAACGAGCGCAAACGCGGGCGATGGCTGCCGACGGCTTGGGTAATACAGGTGATAGCCCGAGAAGGGCGGGCACCAGTCTTCCAGTACGCGCACCAGGCGTCCTTCTTCGAGGTGGGGCCAAAACTCATCCTCCGGCAGATAGGCCACGCCCAAGCCGCCCACCGCAGCCGCGGCAATATGGGGGGTCGTATTGACGACAAGCTGACCGTCGACACGGATCTTCAGCTTGCGTCCACGACGCTCAAACTCCCAGACATCCAGTCCCCCGTACGTCGGAAACCGAATGTTGATGCACTGGTGATGCACTAGATCGCGAGGGGTTTTCGGCGCAGGGTGCTTGGCGAAGTAGGCAGGCGAAGCGACCACCGCCATGCGCATGTCGGGTCCGATGCGTACAGCGATCATGTCCTTGTCGACCGTGCCGCTGAAACGTACCCCTGCGTCGAAGCGGTCAGCAACGATGTCTCGGAATCCGTAGTTGATGTCGAGCTCCAGCTTGATGTCGGGATATTCGTGTAGCAATGGCATCAGCTTGGGCAACAGCGTTGTCCTAATGATCTGATCGCCACACGTGATGCGCACCGTCCCGGCCGGCTTGTCGCGCAGCTCCGTCAATGCCTCCAGTTCAGATTCGATCTCATCGAAGCGATGACCGATGGCTTGGAGCAGACGTTCGCCGGCAGCGGTGGGTGAGACGCTGCGTGTGGTGCGTGTGAGGAGCCGGATCTTCAGCCGTGTTTCCAGGCCCGATACCGTTTGGCTGAGCGCCGATTGGGTCACGCCCAGCTTAGCTGCCGCCCGCGTAAAGCTGCCTTCGCGCGCCACTGTCACGAACGCCAGCAGATCGTTGAGGTTGTGTCTGGGCATCGCTCAGTGTCCCATCGAACATTGATTAGCTCTGCTTATAGAGCAATTAAGCATTCATTAGCTTATCAGGCTTACCCCGTTCCGCAAGAATGTCGATGCGTCAGAGCGAGCAGGCGCTGTGCTCGTGCCGGGGCCAATCTGCGCCCCTTTACGCACCCGCCTGCCGTCCCGCTTCTGGTCGATTGCGGCCCTGACCGCCAACCTCGATGAAGGAACGTCCAATGAAGACACTCTTCGTTTTGCTGGGACTGCTGATCAGTTCATTCACCGCAATGGGAGCAGACATGTCCAATGGTGCAGACAACTTTTACAAGAGCAGCAAGGTGACCGCGCGGAAGGTCACCTTCAAGAATCAATACCAAATGACTGTCGCGGGGAATCTCTTCATTCCCAACGGCTTGAATGCGAACGCCAGGACTCCCGCCATCATCGTTGGGCATCCCATGGGCGCGGTGAAAGAGCAGAGCTCGAACCTGTATGCCCAGAAGCTGGCCGAGCAGGGTTTCGTCACGCTGTCGCTGGATCTGTCGTTCTGGGGGGAGAGTGAGGGCCGGCCACGCAATGCCGTGTCGCCAGACATCTATGCCGAGGACTTCAGCGCCGCGGTGGATTTTCTCGGCACCCGGCCGTTCGTTGACCGCGAGCGGATCGGCGTTCTCGGCATCTGCGGCAGCGGCAGCTTCGTCATCAGCGCAGCGAAGATCGATCCGCGCATGAAAGCCATCGCGACGGTCAGCATGTACGACATGGGCGCTGCCAACCGCAATGCGCTTCACCATTCCCTGCCCCTCGAGCAGCGCAAGGCGATCATTGCGCAGGCCGCCGCGCAACGTTATGTGGAGTTCACGGGCGGTGAGACGCAATACACCAGCGGCACAGTGCATGAACTGACCGCAGATACCGACCCGATCCAACGCGAGTTTTTTGACTTCTACCGTACGCCGCGCGGCGAATACACCCCCAAGGGCTCGTCGCCGAAGCAGACTACGCACCCGACGTTGACCAGCAACGTGAAGTTCATGAACTTCTACCCGTTCAATGACATCGAGACGATTTCTCCGCGTCCGGTGTTGTTCATCACGGGCGATCAGGCTCACTCCAAGGAGTTCAGCGAAGAGGCATACCGCCTGGCCGCCGAACCCAAGGAACTATTCATTGTTCGTGGCGCGGGTCACGTGGATCTGTACGACCGCGTCAGCCTGATTCCCTTCGACAAGCTGACCGCGTTCTTTCGGGCCAACCTGAGATAACGGGTAGGCATTCCGGCGCCACTCAAGTCATCCTTGACGTTCAAAGAGGTCGATCCAGAAAATGGAAGGACACACGCACGCTGATCCGCATCACGCGGAGGTCTCCGGCGGGCGACCAGCATGGGGCGCGGTGTTCGCGCTGTCGCTTGCCGCATTCATCCTGGTTGCATCGGAATTCATGCCGGTGAGTCTGCTGACACCCATCGCGGGGAGCCTTCATCTCACTGAAGGTCAAGCGGGGCAGGCTATCTCCGTTTCCGGGGCGTTTGCCTTGCTGACCAGCCTGTTCATCCCGGCGATGGCGGCCCGGCTCGATCGCAAAGTGCTCCTTCTGCTGTTGACGCTGTTGACGGTCGTCTCCGGTGTAGTGGTCACGCTGGCGCCCGACTACTGGACATTCATCATCGGTCGGGCACTGATCGGTGTGGCCATTGGCGGTTTCTGGTCAATGTCGGCAGCTACGGCCATGCGGCTCGTGCCGCATCATGACGTGCCGCACGCTTTGGCGATCGTCAACGGTGGTAACGCTCTCGCAACGGTGTTGGCCGCGCCGCTTGGCAGCTTGCTTGGCGCCGTCGTTGGCTGGCGCGGTGCGTTTTTCTGCATCGTGC
Organism: Ralstonia nicotianae; assembly: GCF_018243235.1. Taxonomy (NCBI): domain Bacteria; kingdom Pseudomonadati; phylum Pseudomonadota; class Betaproteobacteria; order Burkholderiales; family Burkholderiaceae; genus Ralstonia; species Ralstonia nicotianae. Next base: position 3,410,105 of record NZ_CP046674.1, on the reverse strand, counting down.
CTGTGGCGACGATCGCGCTGGTCTGGCAATGGATGACCCTGCCCGCGCTGAAAGCTGACAGCAGCCCTGGCGCCGCCGGTGATGTCTTCACGCTGTTGAGGCGGCCTGCGGTGGCGTTGGGCATGGCGGCGGTTGGCCTCTTCTTCATGGGCCAGTTCATGCTGTTCACCTACCTGCGGCCCTTTCTTGAAACGGTGACCAACACCAGGGCTTCCACACTCTCGTTCGTGTTGCTTGTCATCGGCGTGGCGGGTTTCGTGGGGACCGCCGTGATTGGCACGTTTCTAAAAGACGGCCTCTACCGGACGCTGGTCGTCATTCCGGTGTTGATGGCAGGGATTGCACTGGCGCTTGCGTCGTTCGGTGGCTCACTGGCCGCCTCCACGATCCTTCTCGCCATTTGGGGGCTGGTCGCGACCGCTGCTCCGGTCGGCTGGTGGACATGGCTGGCTAGAACACTGCCGCAAGACGCGGAGACCGGCGGCGGACTCATGGTGGCGATCATCCAGCTGGCGATCACGTTGGGCGCAGCCGGCGGCGGCGCAATGTTCGACGCGGGCGGCTACCGCGCGACCTTTGGCATGAGTGCGGCTGTGCTGGTCGCGGCAGCGGTGCTTGCCATACTGGCCGCACGTGCGGGCACGCGAACGGTTCGGGCCGGCGCAGCCGTCGCTTGACGTGCTGCTCACGTGCCGTAGATTCGCTCGTCAAACCTGGAGTTTGCCCCGAGCGCGCAACAGGTTGGATGTTGAGTGTCACCTGCTAGCGGCTGTTGTATGCGCTTGCTGGCGTAACCCCGCAATGTCGCGCTTGGGCGGCGCGCCAAACATGCGGCTGTACTCCCGGCTGAACTGAGAGGGGCTTTCGTCCCCAACCTTGAACGCCGCGCTGGCCGCATCCAGGTGTGAGCCATGCAGCGACTGATGCTGCGCGGATGCATCCTGATTGCGCTATGGGTCCCGTTTCTGGCCACCGGTGCTTCTGCTGCGCCCCGTGCGGCCGAGCGGGTTGGTCGGCGCCGGCACGCTGACGCCCTTGCCCCAGGTTTCAGCGATAGGCAAGACATTGTTCTCGGTGATCTTGTCGGTGCCCATTCTTTCGCTGCGGTGCGCGTCAGAGCGCGGACAGCCTCTTTCGCCATGTTGTCAGGGCCGTAATCCGTGAGGCCGACGACGCCTGCCGTCGAGCCAACATGGATGATTCGGCCCTCGCCGCTGGCTTTCAGGTGAGGATAGCAAGCCAGCATGGTGCGCAGATAGGCAATGGGAGCGACCTCGAAATTGCGATGTAACGGCTCTCCACCGAGAGATCAATGATGGACGAGACGGGCGCAGTGGGATCGAAGGCGTTGTTCACGAGGATGTCGATGCCGCCGTAAGCGCCTACGACCGATTCCACCGCGCCTTCCTCTGCGAACAGCTTCGCGGTGGCGCGGCCGATGCCCCGACCGGTGCCCGTGACGATGGCGACTTTCCGTTAAGTCGGCTCATGAATCTCTCCGTTCAACTGAGGGGTTGCTGGATTGACTGCGCCGGGCTCGGCGCATAGGGTGACGGAACCTCACGCGCAGCGTTTTGCGTGACGAAGGAGGTGACGAGGAGCACCAGGCCCACGGCCGCAGGCAGAGCGGCCTTGGGATTGCGCACACCGAGGTGCGCCATGCCGGACAAGATGAGGTGATAGAAGAGCCCGGCATACGCGAGATCGCTGAGCGGGACACTGAACCGCGAGAGGATCGCGGCAGGTCCAAGGATCTTCACGACAATCATGAATGGCACCAGATGCGCGGCGGAGTAGCCCAGCTGGGCCTGGGCCTGCATAACGTAGTCCCGCTTTGTCACGTACATGTAGACGGAAGCCAGATACAGCAGCGACAACAGCGCCGTGCTGATCCAGTACGCGTAGGTCGTAACCATGGAGTTCTCCTTTGCGAATAATTCAATCGACTTGGCGCTAGGATGTCGGCCAAGATGAAGCATCGCAAGTAGGATGAAAAAACGGCGCTTAGTATGAAAAAACAGACTAACGGCGAGGAAGAGATCAACATGCACGACGAGATGCGGCGCGCTTTCGCTCTGCTCTCGGGCAAGTGGAAGCTGGAAATCATGTGGTTGCTCAGCCAACGGGTCTATCGCTTCGGCGAACTGAGGAAGGCAATCCCGGGCATCACACAGCACATGCTGACGGCGCAGCTTCGTGAACTGGAGGCGGACGGTTTGGTGTCGCGCACGGTCTTCGCGGAAGTGCCCCCGCGGGTCGAGTACGAGATCACGCAGAAGGCCCGAGGGCTCGGGCCAACGATGGAGGCGCTCACGGCCTGGTGGAGCGAGTACGGACGAAGCATCCCGGTAAAGTCGACTTCGCGTGGGCGCAAAGCCAAGGTATCCAAGCCGAAGGCAGCATGACGATAGCGGGGCACCGTCTGACGTCGATGATCCTCGGCACGTAGATGATGTTAAGGGTACGGCTGACACGCGGTCAGGTCGATGCCCTTGTCTCAATTGATGCGCATGCCAGTTGCTGTGGGGGATGGGTTGTGGCCGCTCGTACTGCGCGCGAGGAGGGATTCGGCTCAGCGGACCTCCCGTGCCGCTTCCCATAAGCCGCGTGCCCCGAGCCCCGCGTGCCATGCTTCAAAGCGCGATCGCCATTGTTCGAAGGGCTCGCCCAGGGGATGCCTCGGGTCGCTACTCAGCGCATAGGCCATGCCCTCGATCAGCCACTCGGGCTTGGTCGCCACGGCGAGATTGCCCAGCGATTCCGCCTGTCGGTAGTGGATCAGCTCGTGTGCCACATAGAAGGACGTCCACCCGCGCGGCGCGACCACGAGGCCCAGATTGCCCACGGCTTCCGCCGCGCGCCGCCCGATGCCGAACGCATCGGCACATGCGGGCGTCGTGCAGAACACCATGCGCGGTGTGTGGCTGAACGGCCCGACCGCATCGACGGCCTTGGCGTAGCCCTCCTGGTACAGACGTTCGGCATCGCCCAGGCGGGCAGCGTCATCGGTGCAGATGCCGGGGCGCGGGCAGGCGATGCCCGGCACGAGCGACGGCGCAATGACTCGCAGCGGCTTGATGAAAGCCAGCGTCGCCATGGGCAACGCAACCAATGCAACAGCACTGGCGATCAGCAGAATCCGGTTGAGCTTCATGGGTTCGCGTTGATGTGATCGACTGCAAGCGATACGGCGGAAGGGGGATTGGACTCGAACGGAAAGCGGTGTGGTCTCCACATCGTACAACGCGGCGTGATCGACCCGATGGGGCGAATGCGCAAGCGGCGCCCCGTCGTCCAAACACCCTCGCAGCCGATCGCTATCATGCCCAAGACATCATCACTGCGGGCGTGCGGATGCGGCGGCGGCGACGTTATCGCGATTGAGTGAGTGTGTCACCGACGCTCACTACCCAGCGTGGGTCATAGAACGGCGTCTATCAACGCCCGGACGTGAATCTCCACCGTGTTCAAGCAGGGCACCGGACTGGTCTGGTCGCTCAGAATCAACGGCAGCTCCGTACAAGCCAGCGCTACCTGGTCGATGCCTTCACGCGTCTGGAGATCCTTGATGATGGCGATGAACGCGTCCCGGGTTTCATCCGTCACGATGCCATGCTCCAGCTCCGATTCGATCTTGTGCTGTATCTGAGCAATCTGAGCGTCATCAGGGACAACCACCTGGATCGAACGATCCTCAAAGGGCGCCTTGAAAAAGGTGTTGGTCATGGTGAAGACCGTGCCGAGCAAGCCAACGCGCCGCACTCCGCGCCGCTGCGCTTCCGCGCACGTTGCCTCGATAGCGCTCACGATTGGAATGGGCGACATCGGGCGCACCCGGTCCATCACGATGTTCGGGGTGTTTCCGGTCAAGGCGGCAATGTCTGCACCTCCGGCGGCCAGGCTGCGCAGTGCGCCCAGCACGTATTCAGCCAACTGATCGAACTGCTTTGCCCGGCAAAGATTGAAGACGGTGAACGCACTGAGGCTTTCGATGGACAGGCGCGGCAGGTTTTCCCGTCCGGCTTTTTCCTGCACGCCATGGATGATCTTGCGGTAGTACGCAACGGTTGATTCGGGGCCGATGCCGCCGATCAGGCCAAGCTTTTTCATTGGAACACTCCTTTCTGTGACGAACGCTGCTGCCACTCACTCAGGCGTAAGCCTCAACAAACCGCCTGAGCATCAGCAAGGGGGTTGGCGTGTCGTCCAGCTGGCTCAGCATTGCCGTGGGGTCGAGTCCTTCCTCGCGCAGCACATGCCTGCGTGTGCTGATACATGCCGACGAAATTGCCGGCGTGAACTCTGGGTGGAACTGCGTCGAAATCGCTGTTGGGCTGTAACGCACGACTTGATGTGGATCATGGGCCGAGCGGGCTAAAACCTCTGCGCCGGCAGGCAACTGCACGACGGTCTGCAGGTGAGTTAGATGCGCCTTGAATCGCTGTGGGGCGCCGGCAAGCAAGGGCTCCGTCTGCGCCAAGGGCAGCCGCTCGATGTCCATGCAGCCCATCTCCCGACCACGCGGGTGATAGCCGACCTTGCCGCCCAATGCGTGCGCCATCAGCTGGTGCCCGTAGCAAACGCCAAACACAGGTGTATTGATCGCCACGGCTCGCCGGATCCAGTCGGCGGTGGCTTCGCTCCAAGCGTGCAGGTCGGTGACCATCGACCATGAGCCGGTGATGATCGCGGCCCGGTGCACGTCGGGTTCGGGAAGCGGCGCCCCTTCAAAGACCCTGACGATCTCAAATGCTTGCGAATCTCGATCCATGGCCGCGCCGAACCATCGCGGCAGGTCTCCGACTTGCGCGCGAATGGCATCGGGTGGCGTACCCGCTTGAATCAGCAGCAGTGGTCTAACGGTCACGAGCGAGGGGGCAGTCAAACAAAGCTGTTCACTTTAGATGCGGCGTGATATTACGAAAAATTAATAGTTGAGATGGTGGATTCACAAAATGAGAAAGCTTGATCTTGAATCCCTGCTGTTCTTCAAGTCGGTCGCAGATCTCGGGAGCATCACCCAGGCCGCCAGGCAGCTGAACCGCGTGCAGTCGAACGTCACCACGCGCGTCAAGAATCTGGAAGAGCGCCTTGGCGTGAAGCTGTTTCTGAGGCACGGGAATCGGCTGACGCTCTCCGCAGACGGGGAACGGCTGCGGGGCTACGCCGAAAGGCTTCTCCGCCTCTCGGCAGAAGCGGAATCCGCCATGCTGGTTCGTGCCCCGCAAGGGACATTGAAGCTGGGCACGCTGGAAAGCACCGCTGCCGCTCGATTGCCGCCCGTGCTGTCTCAATTTCACCGGCGCTACCCTGACGTGCTCATCGAGCTGGTGACAGGCTCATCAGCGAAGCTGCTCGACATGGTTCAGCGATACGAGGTTGACGCGGCGCTCATCTCTGAGCCGTTCCATGCTCCTGGGCTGGCAACGCAGGAGGCGTTCGATGAGGTGTTGGTGCTGATTGCGCCACTGACCGCCACCCATGTCTTGAGCCACGATCATCTGCAGCGTTGCACCGTGGTCGCCTTCTCGGCGGGCTGCTCGTACCGGCGCATCTTTGAGGAATGGCTGGCAAGCAACGGCATTGCGCCTGCCCGGATCCTGGAGCTGGCGTCATATCACGCGATTGTGGCCTGCGTGGCCGCCGGAACGGGCATTGGCATCATGCCAAGATCCGTGCTGAAGGCCGTGCATGCGGAGCCTCAGCTACAGCTGCTCCCTCTGCCACCCAGGTATGCCGAGGTCAAAACGCATCTCGTATGGCAGCCGGATCATGACTTTGCGGCGGTGGATGCGCTTCGACAGCACCTTCTCGAGTTCTGAGTCGGGCAGTCGCGAATCTTCAGCCAACTGCCGATACCCGAGCTGAGCCAGGACGTCATGCGTGATACCGCCCAATCACCCCGCCCCCAACTCCCCATACCAATAAGCCGCAGTCACCCCCCCATCAATGAGGAAGTCGCTGCCGGTAATGAACGTCCCATCCGGCCCCATCAGCAGTGCGCCGAGGTTGCCGATCTCGTCGGGGGTGCCGGCGCGTCCGGCGGCGCACAGTTCGATCATCCGGCGGTATCCCGCGCCGCGCGGGCCGGAGAGTTCGTCGTTCGCCAGCGGCGTGATGATGATGCCGGGGCTGATGGTGTTGACCCGCGCGCCGCGCTTGCCCCAGCGCACGGCCTCGGCCATGACCCGCAGTGCGTTCCCGCGCTTGGAAAGCTGGTAGGCGTGCAGCGGGTCCGTCACCTGGTCGGGCTGGAGCATGGGGAGCGCGAGCAGGGCGTCGGTCGGTGTCAGGGCCAGGGCCTTGTCCTGTTCCGGCGTCAGCGCGGGCAGGCGGTGTCCGGATTGCGAGGCGATGACGATGCCGGCGCCGCCGCGGGCAATCACGTTGCCGAACGCTTCCAGCACCAGCGCGGTGCCATAGAGGTCGACCTTCAGGATGGTGGCGGGGGAGGCCTGCGTCGGCGACACCCCTGCGGCATGGATCACGCCGGTGACGGGACCGATGGCCTGGGCCGTGTCGGCCAACGCCTGTACGGACTCGCGCAGCGCAACATCGACACAGGCGGTGCTCACTTCAAAACCCGCGTCGCTGAGCGTCCTGGCGGCCGCGTTTGCGTTCTCTTCGCGCAGATCGGCGAGCAGCACATGCTTGCCCGTACTCACACGCCTCGCGATCGCCTGGCCGATGGCGCCGGATCCGATCACTACGACAACATCCTTCATGGGTTCTCCTGTCCGGCCGGTTGAGGCCAACGATCATGTGCGCAAGGCAGCCACGGCGCCAGGCCTTGGACGCGTGGGCCGATCGCTGCGCCGGCGGTGCTGGCCAATCCGGTCATGTTAGGCGGCGACGGCAGGTGGGCCTAGGGCCGCGGGGCTTGAAACATCATCAAGCCCAAGTTGATGATCGGGCACTGCGGGATGGCCTCTTGCGATGAGGGGGCGTTGCCGACGGTTTTTTTTCGGCCCGATGTGCACGGCTTGTGGATTCGCATGGCGCGCGTCCGTCGATGCCGGATTATCAATTGTGGCTTGTCACTGGAGAAAGCCAGGCTGGGCTATTCAGTTGACAGCGCGGCGCATACAGTCCGAGCCATCCCGCGCTCCCTGGACGCCATGCAGCCCACCGCCTCGCCCCCGCAAGACCGCAGTCTCTGGATGCTGGCCGTCCTGAGCCTGCTGATGGCCTTCGCCTCCATCTCCACCGACCTGTACCTGCCGGCGATGCCGGCCATGCAGGCCACCCTCGGTGCGAGCGCCGGTGCGCTCGAATGGACCATCTCGGGCTATCTGGTCGGCTTCAGCCTGGGGCAGCTGCTGTGGGGCACAATCGGTGACCGCATCGGCCGGCGGCTGCCGATTGCGCTGGGCCTGCTGCTGTTCATCGGCGGCTCGGCCGGCTGTGCGCTGGCCGCCAGTGCCCCGGCCCTCATCGCATGGCGGGCGGTGCAGGCCGCGGGTGCTTGCGCCAGCGTAGTGCTGGCGCGCGCCATGGTGCGCGATCTGTACGAGGGCGAGCGTGCCGCGCGCATGATGTCCACGCTGATGACGGTGATGGCGATCGCGCCGCTGGTGGGGCCGAGCGCCGGCGGCCTGATCCTGAAGCTGTGGTCGTGGCGCGCGATTTTCTGGACGCTGGTGATCGTGGGGTTGGCCACGCTGGCGGCGGTCGGCACGCTGCCCGAGACCCTGCCGGCCCACCGCCGCAACGATGCGCCGCTGCATCGCACGCTCGCGCGCTACGGCGTGCTGCTCCGGCATCCGCGGTTGCTGGGCTACCTCGGCGTCGGCGGCTTCTTTTATGGCGGGATGTACGCCTATGTCGCCGGAACGCCGTTCGCGTACATCGATGACTACCACGTCCCGGCCCAGCACTATGGGCTGCTGTTCGGGCTCGGGATCGTGGGCATCATGGCCACCAACCTGCTCAACGCGAACCTCGTCGGGCGTTTCGGCGGCGACCGCCTGATGCGTGCCGGCGCTGTTGCCGCCGCGCTGGCCGGCGCGGCTGTCGCGCTGGCTGCCCGCATGGGCTGGGGCGGGTTGATGGGCCTGGTGATTCCGCTTTTCGTGTTCGTCTCCACCACCGGCTTCATCGTGGCCAACGCGATGACCGGTGCCCTGGGCACCTTCCCGCAGTTTGCCGGCTCGGTCTCCGCGCTGGTCGGCGCCACGCAGTACGGCACCGGCATCCTCGGCTCGGCCCTGGTCGGCGCGCTGGCCAACGGCACGCCCGTCCCCATGGGGCTGGTGATTGCGGCATGCGGGAGCGGCGGTGCGCTGGCCGCCGTCCTGCTCGTGCCGGCGCGCCGGCCGATGCCCGTGGCCCCAGCGGCGGCGGGCTGATGGCCGAAGGCAAGGTCAGGCATTTCGGCTTGTCGGAGGCGGGTCCGCGCACCATCCGCCGCGCCCACGCGGTGCATCCGGTGAGCGTGCTGCAGACGGAGTATTCGCTGTGGACGCGCGATCCCGAGGGCGGCGTGCTGCAGACCTGCGAGGCGCTGGGCATCGGCTTCGTGCCCTGGAGCCCGCTCGGCCAGGGCTATCTGACCGGCAAGGTGCGCGCGGACACGGCCTTCGACGCGACCGACCTGCGCAGCACGTTTCCCCGGTTCACGCCCGAGGCCATGCAGGCCAACCAGGCGTTGCTCGCCGGGATCCGGACGATCGCTGACCGCAAAGGCGCCACGCTCGCGCAGATCGCACTGGCCTGGCTGCTCGCGCAGAAGCCGTGGATCGTGCCGATTCCCGGCACGCGCAGCGCGGCCCGCCTGGCGGAAAACCTCGGGGCGGCCGACGTGTGCCTGGATGCGGCCGACCTGAGCGAGATCGACGCCGCGCTGGCCAACGCGCCGGTTGGGCAACCTCGCCTGTCCGACGCGCATCTGCGTTTCATCGACCCATGAGCCCGGGCCGCCGGCCGCTGCCGGAAACAACGATGACCCGAGTCCTGAGACTGGGTGCCAATGGGCCGCTTGCCCGCAATACCACCCGCGTGTTCCTTGCGCATCCGGCGGTCGTGCTGACGCGCTGCCTGCGGCGCGCCGGCCGCCTCTAGAACCGCGACCCAAGCCGGGCAACGATCGTCGATGGCGAGCGGCTCGCGGCGGCGATGCCGCGCCGGGACGTCGGCGCGCCCCGGCCTCAAGGCCTGAGCAAGGACGTCTGACGCTGCCGGTCGCCTCGGATTTGCGGCCCCATCCCCCATCACCTAGCCTCGAAAAGGCTTCCGCCATGAGCCCCGTCCGTGTCTGGGACACCTCAGTGTCGGTCGCGGCCAGGGCTGGGCGCGCGCGGCCCTTGAAACGGCCGGGGCTCGTCTCATCAACCGTTCGACCGTCCGGACCGGACACGCAGGGGGGATACGATATGAGCACCATCACCATCGCGGCATACGACGACAGCAACAACCAGCTGTTCAGCTACCAGGTCGGATTCGCGTTCGAGATCAACGTCCAGCAGCTGCTGCAACTGGCGTTCGTGAACGCGCAGAGCGCCAGCCAGCCGGACCCGTTCAGCTACACGCTCGAATACTACGGATACAGCCAGAGCGCGCAGTATCCCGGCTATCTCGGCTACGAGCTGGAAAGCATCAACACCTTCGACGCCGATGCGGATCACTACTGGGAGCTCGCGGTCAACGGCCAGCCGTCGCCGAGCGGCATCGACACGACCTTCCCGAATCCAGGCGCGACGGTGACGCTGACCTATCAGACGGTCACCTCGAAAAGTCTCGCCGCGAACAGCCGCCAGAAGGCCATCCAGGAGCGGCGCGCCGCGCGCAGCGGTGCCCGGCTGCCGGAGCCGGCATGATGTGCCGCGCCGCGTGAGGCGCGACCGGGCGGGTCCGGCGATCGGAAGCCGCTGACGCTGACATTGGGGGAGCCGGTATGCGGTTCCCCCAATTGTTTTGGTGACGGCGGATATGCGGCACCCGCCGACGATCGCGGCGTATCGTGTCGGCATGACCGCAGACATGGGTACCGCTTCCGATGCCGCCGCGCTCGTCACCCGGCTGGTGCGCGTGCGTGGCCGCGTGCAGGGGATCGGCTATCGGGAGGCCTGCGTGCGCCGCGCCCGGGCGCTGGGCGTCACCGGCTGGATCCGCAACCGGATGGACGCGTCGGTGGAGGCGATGCTGCAGGGCTCGCCGCTGCAGCTCGAGGCCATGTGCGCGTGGCTGGACGAAGGCATGCCTGCCGCGCTGGTCGAGGGCATGGAGGTCATCGAGGTGCCGGCGCCGTTTCCGCGCTTCGACCGCTTCGAGCAACTGCCGACCCTATGAGACGTGCGCCGGAGCCGGGGCGCCCGTGCCGCCTCACGGATGCGGATGGATGGGGTCGACCCAGTACACCGTCTGCGGCGGCTCGGCCGGCGTGATGTCCAGGTTGACGACCACGGGCTCCTGCCCGCTGCGCACGATCACGCAACTGAGGGTCTCGGTCGGGCTCGCGTTGATCTCTTGATGCGGCACGAAGGGCGGCACGTAGATGAAGTCGCCGGGCCCGGCTTCGGCGGTGAACTCCAGGTGGTTGCCCCAGCGCATGCGGGCCCGGCCGCTGACCACGTAGATGACGCTTTCCAGTTCGCCGTGATGGTGGGCGCCTGTCTTGGCATTGGCGTCGATGGTGACCGCGCCCGCCCACAGCTTGCTGGCGCCCGTGCGCGCGTGGGTGATGGCCGCGGCACGCGTCATGCCGGGCGTCTGCGGCGTGTTCAGGTCGAGCTGCGAACCCGGAATGACCTGGACTCCGTGTTCGCGCCAGTCGGGCGTGGGCTCGGCGTGCATGGCGGTCTCCTTGCGCGCGTGGGATGGCGTTGCTGATGCCAGCATAGGCGCTGGCACCGGGGCCGGCGGCGGATTTCTGGCTGTTGTGGGCGGCGGGATGTACTCTAATTCGAGCCAATCCTGCATCGCGCGTACTGCGGCGCATCATCTCCATGGATCGAGCGGAACGAACGGCCTTCGTCTTTGCCGGCGGCGGCAGCCTGGGCGCCATCGAGGCGGGCATGCTGCGCGAGCTGGTGGCCAGCGGCGTGATGCCCGACATGGTGGTCGGCGCGTCGGCGGGGGCCATCAATGCGGCGTTCTTTGCCTGCCATCCGCATATGGACGGCGCCGCGCGGCTCGAAGCGCTGTGGCGCGGCGTGCGGCGTGCCGAGGTGATGCCATGGTCGTGGCGCGTGATGCTGGGCATGCTCGGCCGGCGCAGCACGCACCTGGTCGATGCGGGCGGGCTGCAGCGGCTGCTGAACCGGCATTTTGCACAGGCGCGGCTGGAAGCGGCGCCGCTGCCGCTGCACGTGGTCGCGACCGATATGCAGACCGGCGCCGAAGTGGTGCTGTCCACCGGCAGCATCGTGCAGGCCGTGCTGGCCAGCGCGGCGATTCCGGGCGTGTTTCCGCCGGTGCGCGTCGATGGCCGCCTGCTGATCGACGGCGGGGTCGCCAACAACACCCCGATCTCGACGGCCATTCGCCTGGGCGCGACGCGCGTGGTGGTGCTGCCCGCCGGGTTTGCCTGCGCCGACCGGCGCGAACCGCGCAGCGCCATCGAGCATGCACTCAACGCGCTGTCACTGCTGGTGGCGCGGCAGCTGGCGCAGGACCTGGAGCACTGGGCGGGGACGATTCCCATCTCGGTGGTGCCGCCGCTGTGCCCGCTCGAGGTCTCGCCCTACGACTACACCCGCTGCGGCGAACTGATCGATCGCGCCGCCGCGGCCACCGCCGCATGGCTGGCAGCCGACGGGCTGGCGGCCTGCAATGTGCCCGGCGCGCTCTATCCCCATCACCACGACGACGGACACGCGGGTTGCAGCGCCGATCTCCACGCGATGCCGGCGCCGTGAGCGCGGCGCCCGCCGGACGACCGGGCGAGGCCGGCGCCAGCGCCGCTAGTTCGCCGCCTGGCCGCGCACCTGCTGCCAGTCCAGGCCGAACCGGGCGAGGTACTTGCGCAGCCGGTCCGCATCGTTGACCTTGGCTTTCTCCAGCCGCGACACATCGAACAGCCGCCGCCCCGCATCCGACAGCGATGCCGATTCCCGGCAGATCCGGACGACGCTCTCCAGCTGCATCCGGTCGAACCGATCGAGCGCGGCCGCGCCGTCACCCAGCAGCCCGGCGAGGGTGTCGTCGCCGGCGGGCGCCTCGGCGCCGGACCAGGCGTGCCGCAGCCGGCCGATTTCCGCCTCCACGCCGGCCTCGGTGATGCGGCCGCCTTCGGCCAGCGTGGCCAGGCGCGTGACCGACGCCGACAGCTCGCGGAAGTTGCCGCTCCAGCGCGCCTGGGGCGAGGCGACAAACCGCAGGTAAGCGCGCCGCGCCTCGGTATGGAAGCGCACCTGCTCGCCGTGCTCGCGGGCAAAGCGGACCAGTTCGTAATCGAGGTTGGGCTCGATGTCTTCCGGGCGCTGGGCCAGGCCGGGCAGATCGAAGGTCCACAGGTTGATGCGCGCGAACAGGTCTTCGCGAAAGCGTCCCTCGGACACCCATTGCCGCAGGTCGCGCACCGTGCCCGCGATCAGCTGGAAATCGCTCTGCGCCTCGCGGTCGCTGCCGAACGGCAGGAAGCGCTTCTCTTCGATGGCCTTGAGCAGCATGGCCTGCTCGTCCAGCCCGAGCTCCCCGATCTCATCCAGGAACAGCAGGCCGCCGTCCGCGCTGCGTAGCAGCCCGGCGCGGTCGGTCTGCGCACCGGTGAAGGCGCCCTTGACGTGGCCGAACAGCGCCGACATCGCGCTGTCGCCGCGCAGCGTGGCGCAGTTCACCTCCACAAAGCGGCCGCTCAGCTGGTGGCGCGCCTTCTTCATCTCGTACACGCGCCGCGCCAGGAACGACTTGCCGGCGCCGGTCGGGCCGAACAGCAGCATCGGCGAGCGCGACCGCGATGCCACGCGCTCGATCTGCTCGATCATGCGGTTGAACGCCGGGTTGCGCGTGGCAATGCCGGACTTCAGCCGCGACACCGTGTCTTCGCGCTCGCGCGCGAAGCGCGTGGCGATCCTGTCGTAGCGGGACAGGTCTAGATCGATCAGGGCATAGCTGCCCGCGATGTTGCCCGGCGCCTTCTTGCGCGGCGGCGAGGTCTGCACCAGCCGGGCCGGCAGATAGCGCGCCTCGGCCAGCAGGAACCAGCAGATCTGCGCGACGTGGGTGCCCGTGGTGATGTGGATCAGGTAGTCCTCGGCGTCGGTGTCGAATGCGTAGCCCCGGGCGAAGTCGTGCAGCATGCCGTAGACCTCCTCGAAATCCCAGGGATCGCGCAGCGCGATCTCGACGCTGCGCACCTCGGTTTCCGGCGAGACGGCGGCGATGTCGTCCCGCAGGTGCTCGAACAGGCCACGGCTGCGCGCGTCGTGCAGCAATTCCAGCCGGTGGATGACCAGGTCTTCCTGCTGACACAGCCCGACGGACGGGCGCCAGCGCTCCCAGCGCTGGGTGCCCTTGCCGGCATAGTCCAGCACGGTGCCGACAAAGCCGATGGCCACGGTTTTTTGCATGAGTGTGGCTATAAAAATAGATAAGTGGCGATCTTACAGGATCGGAAAATTGGGCGAAATAACGGATCGATGCCTCCGGAGTTCCGGCTCGGGAAAAGTCATTTTTCCTTTTGAATCAATGGATTGATTCCGGTTCGGCAGGGAGGCGGTGCCGGGCTGGCACGCCCGTTGCACTAGAGGTGGCATCGACAACACAACGCGAGAGGCCGGGCACAAGCCGGCACCACCGGTGATCTCGGGTTGCCTGAACCAGACGGGGGCACACGATGTGCAGTGGAAAGCAAAAGCGTGCCGCCATCATGGCGCGACGCCGGGACCGGCGTGCGCAGGCCGCCCTGGCCGCCCGGGCGACGCTGGCCCCGGTACCATCGCGGCCCTGCGGCCGCTGCCGGTCGACCGGCAGCGGCTGGCGCCTTGCAACAGCTACGGCGAGCCCGAGTTCGCGAGGCGCGGCTACTACGTCGATCTTCCTTTCACCTGCCGCGATTGCGCAAGCCAGGAAGTCTGGACCGCCGCGCAGCAGAAGTGGTGGTATGAAGAAGCCAAGGGCTATGTCGATTCCACCGCGGTGCGCTGCCTGGCTTGCCGCCGACAGCGCCGCGGCGCACGCATGAACAACAACAAAGACAACTCGATCAAAGCATCATGAGCAATACCAGTTACGACACCCTCCACGTCGATCACGGCGCCGACATCAAGCTGTGGACCCACGGCGTGCCGGTGGAAGACGACGCCCGCAAGCAACTGATGAACACGGCGAAGATGCCCTTCATCTTCAAGCACCTGGCGGTGATGCCGGACGTGCACCTAGGCAAGGGGTCGACCATCGGCAGCGTGATCCCGACGCGGGGCGCGATCATCCCGGCGGCCGTCGGCGTGGATATCGGCTGCGGCATGATGGCCGCGCGCACCACGCTCACCGCGGCCGACCTGCCGGACAACCTGCACGGCCTGCGCAGCGCCATCGAGGCGGCGGTGCCGCACGGCCGTACGCCGGGCGCGCGCGACAAGGGGGCCTGGAGCACGCCGCCGGCCACGGTCGATGCGATGTGGGCGGAACTGGCCGAGGGCTTCCAGCGGATCACCGACAAGTATCCGCGGCTCAGGAAGACGAACAACCACAAGCACCTCGGAACGCTCGGTACCGGCAACCACTTCATCGAGGTCTGCCTGGATGAAGAGAACCGCGTCTGGTTCATGCTGCACTCCGGTTCGCGCGGCGTGGGCAATGCGATCGGCAACCTGTTCATTGAACTGGCGCAGGCCGATATGCGGCAGCATATCGCCAACCTGCCGGACCGCGACCTGGCGTATTTCGAGGAAGGCAGCGAGCACTTTGACGACTACGTGGAGGCGGTGGGCTGGGCGCAGGACTACGCGCGCCGCAACCGCGCCACGATGATGCAGAACGTGATCGCGGCCGCGCGCAAGGTGATCGCCAAGCCGTTCGCGGCGGACGTCGAGGCGGTGAACTGCCACCACAACTACGTGCAGCGCGAGACCCACTTCGGCCACGAGGTGTTGGTGACGCGCAAGGGCGCGGTGTCGGCACAGAAGGGGCAGCTCGGCATCATTCCGGGTTCGATGGGCGCCAAGAGCTTCATCGTGCGCGGGCTGGGCAACGAAGAAGCGTTCTGCTCGTGCAGCCACGGCGCGGGCCGCACCATGAGCCGCACGCAGGCCAAGAAGCGCTACACGGTGGATGACCAGGTTCGTGCCACCGCGCACGTGGAGTGCCGCAAGGATGCCGACGTCATCGACGAAATCCCGATGGCGTACAAGGACATCGACGCCGTGATGGCCGCGCAGGCGGACCTGGTGGAGATCGTCCATACGCTGCGGCAGGTGGTGTGCGTGAAGGGGTAGCCTGCCGGGGGTAGGCCGTCGTCGAAGCGAAGGCGCCGTCCGCTGTCCGACGTGCCCGGGACCCGCCATCCGGCCGGGCTCGGGCACAATGCCGCACGCCGATCACCCGAACGTTTCGAACGCAATGTCTTTTCTCTACGCCCATCCGGTTTCCGCCGACATCCGCGCGCGGGTCCTGTCCGAACTCGCCGACATCGAGCGGCGGCACGATGTCCGGGTCCTGTTTGCCTGCGAGTCCGGCAGCCGGGGCTGGGGGTTTGCCTCGCCCGACAGCGACTACGACGTGCGCTTCGTCTACGTGCATCGCCCGGCCTGGTACCTGAGCGTCGAGCCGCAGCGCGACGTGATCGAGGTGCCGATCAGCGATGAACTGGATGTGGGCGGCTGGGAGCTGCGCAAGGCGCTGCAGCTGATGCACCGCTCCAATCCGACGCTGCTGGAGTGGCTGGCCTCGCCGATCGTCTACCGGGAAGACCCGGCGGCGGTACAGCGCATGCGCGCGCTGGCCCCGACCTTCTTCTCGGAGCGCAGGGGGCGCTGGCACTACCTGTCGATGGCGGCCAAGAACTTTCGCGGCTACCTGCAGGGCGAGACAG
The DNA here is from genome assembly GCF_018243235.1 of Ralstonia nicotianae. Lineage (NCBI taxonomy): Bacteria > Pseudomonadati > Pseudomonadota > Betaproteobacteria > Burkholderiales > Burkholderiaceae > Ralstonia > Ralstonia nicotianae. Next base: position 3,394,135 of record NZ_CP046674.1, on the reverse strand, counting down.
TCCGCCTGAAGAAGTACCTCTACGTCCTGCGCCCGCTGCTGGCGGCCCAGTGGATCGACGCCGGGCGCGGCATGCCGCCCATGCGCTTCGCCGATCTGGCGGACGTCATGGTGGCGGACGCGCCGCTGCGCGAGGAAATCAATCGGCTGCTGGCCATCAAGATGGCCTCTTCCGAGGCGGAATACGGTGCCCGGTTTCCGCGCATCCACGCCTTTGTCGAGCAGGCATTGGCCGCGCAGGCGCTGCCGGCGGACTTCCGGCAAGGCGGCGGAGACCCCGCGGCGCTGGATGCGTTCCTCTATGCAACCGTGATGGCGGCGGACACCCATCCTTCCTGATGCGCCCGGCATGGGCGCGCAACGAACAACAATAAACAAGTCATGAACAACCGACTACAACCCGCGCCCTGCATCGAACTCGATGGTGCCCAAGGCGAGGGCGGCGGACAGATCCTGCGCACGGCATTGACGCTGTCGATGCTGACCGGCACCCCCTTTCGCATCGAGCGGATCCGCGCGGGCCGGTCCAAGCCCGGTCTGATGCGCCAGCACCTGACGGCGGTGCAGGCCGCGGCGGAGGTCAGTGGCGCCACAGTAGAGGGCGCCGAGGCCGGGTCGCAGGCGCTGGCCTTTGCGCCGGGGCCGATCCACGGCGGTGACTACCGCTTCGCGATCGGCACAGCCGGCAGCTGCACGCTGGTGCTGCAGACCGTCCTGCCGGCGCTGTGGTTTGCCGATGCGCCGAGCACCGTGGCGGTGAGCGGCGGCACGCACAACCGCGCGGCGCCGCCGGTCGATTTCCTGATCCGCGCATGGCAGCCGCTGCTGGCCCGCATGGGCGTGACGCAGACGCTCGCGCTCAAGCGTCACGGCTTCTATCCGGCCGGCGGCGGCGAAGTGCTGGCCACGGTCACGCCGTGCGCCGGCCGGCTCGGCGCGCTGCACCTGACCGAGCGCGGCGCGCTGCGCGAGCTGAGCGGCCAGGGGATCGTCGCCAATGTGCGGCCGGGCGTGGCCCGCCGGGAACTGGAGGCGCTGGCCGCGCACGTGCCCGGCGTGGTCGGCTCGGTGCGCGAGCTGTCGCCCGCCGAGGGGCCGGGCAACGCGCTGGTGCTCGACGCCGTGCATGAGCACGTGACCGAAGTCTTCACCGGCTTCGGCGAGCGCGGCGTGCCGGCCGAGCAGGTGGCGCACGGGGTCGCGAGCGCTGCGCTGCGCTATCTGCACAGCACCGCCGCGGTCGACGAGTACCTCGCCGATCAGCTGGTGCTGCCGATGGCGCTGGCCGGCGCGGGCTGCTTCACCGCCGTGACCGCATCGCCGCACCTGACGACCAACATCGCGGTGATCGAGAAGTTCCTGCCGGTCGAGATCACCGTGCAGGCGGAGCGTGATGCCTCGGTGGTGCGGGTGCAGGTCAACTGACGACGTGTGGCGATGGCGTCGCTCGAGGCGGCGCTGTTTGATCCGGCACGCACTTCGCATGCCGGGCCGGCCGGAATGTCCCGAAAGAGCGTGGGCCAGGTGTGGAGGCTGAAAGGGCCGGGCCGTCGATCCATGCTGCATGGGCCGCTTGGGAATGGATCCGTGCGAAGACCTGATTTTGTTTTCCGATGTTCTTGATTGATGAATATGGTCGCGATTGTGGTCAATGATTTTTGATGCGGCGCAAATTCCATCTCGGCCATATACGATCCTGGCGTGATTGTTCAGTAAAGTCGTGCAGCTCAATACATTCAATTGTGTTTGAGTGCCGTTCCACCGTTCCACCGTTCCACCGTTCCACCGTTCCACCGTTCCACCGTTCGCCGAGATCATTTGAACCATGTCCAGTCGCATTTCCGGTTTCTGGGGCCGACATTGGCCGGATCTTTCATCGCAAAGCGATGATCGTGATGAAAAAATGCCGGTCGTGTCAAAAGCGCAGGCCAGAGAAGTCTATGAGCATTCCGTCCTGTTTCACGGAACAACCCTTCGCTCAAGGCGTTCCATCCAGCGCAATGGGTTTCGGCTGGAGAATAAATCCGCGGGCTCCATCACTGCCTATGCGGGAATTCAATCCAATTTCGATGCGGCAGTGGCTTCCAGCAGCCACCACTACTTTGCTGAAAAAAAGGAGGTTGCGAAGCGCTTCGCCAGAATGGTCAGCCGTCATTGCGGCGATCGCCCCGCACTGGTTCGTACCATAGGCGTCATGAATCATTTCGCCATCGAGGAAGATCCCGACGCCGGTACGTCTTGCCTCAGAACGAACGAAGACATTCCTTCCAGCCATGTCCTTGGCTCCAAGGGTAGTCCCGCCGAAGGTAATGCTCGTATTTTCAAAGGGGAAATGGAGGCCGATGGCCACAGCATTTCGTTGGAAGAGGCCGGCGATCTGCTGAGAGCGGTGCAATCGGATTCCGACAGTGATGGCTGAAAATCACTGTTAAGTGCTTCTGCGCCCGCGCCAGAATGTTTGATGCGGTGACGCTGCCCTGTCTTGGGCGAAGCACATGTCCATCGGCTTCCTTCCCGCTTCCTTCCCGTCCCTCGGTATGCGTTGCGACGGCCTGAAGAACGGGCACGCCGGTATCGCACCATCCGGCCGGCGGGCGCACGTCCGCTTTGGCGATCGGCGCGGGAGGGGGCATCGGATCGATCGTCATCGTCGGCATCCGGCGTAATCCGCATGCGCGCGCGAGCGACATCACGTAAAGTGCGGGCACTCGAACCTGATTTCCCTTTCTTCATTTCCCGCACGCCATGGATTTCCTGCAATCGCTGCTCGCCCCCCGCCTGCAAAACGTCGAGACTTCGGCCATCCGCGAACTCTTCAAGGTGCTCGGCAAGCCGGGCCTGATTTCGTTTGCCGGCGGCTTTCCGGATGCGGCGCTGTTCGACGTCGAGGGCCTGAAGGCCGCCGCCGACAGCGCGCTCGCCACCGACGCGGCGCGCGCGCTGCAATACGGCGCCACCGAGGGGTTCGAGCCGCTGCGCGAAGCCATCGTCACGCTGATGCAGGCGCGCGGCGCCACGGTGGCCAACACCGACATCCTCGTCACCACCGGCTCGCAGCAGGGGCTGGACCTGCTGGGCAAGGTGCTGATCGGCGAAGGCGACACGGTGCTGACCGAGGCCCCGACCTTCCTCGCCGCCATCCAGGCCTTCAAGCTGTATGGCGCCAAGGTGGCCGGCGTGCCGACCGATGAAGACGGCCTGGACCTCGATGCGCTGGAGCGCGCGCTCGCCGCCGGCCGCCCCAAGTTCCTCTACGTGATCCCCAACTTCGGCAACCCGAGCGGCGCGCTGATGAGCCTGGAGCGCCGCCGGCGCCTGCTGGCGCTGGCCGTGCGCCATGACCTGCTGATCGTCGAGGACGACCCGTATGGCGAGCTGTACTTCGACGCGCCGCCGCCGCCTTCGCTGTTCGCGCTCAGCCAGCAGACCGACGGCGCGCAGGGCCGCGTGGTCTACCTGGGCAGCCTGTCCAAGGTGGTGGCGCCGGGCCTGCGGGTGGGCTGGATGATCGCGCCGTCGCTGGTGCTGTCCAACGCGGTGATGGTCAAGCAGTTTGCCGACGCGCACACCTCCACCTTCGCGCAGGCCACCGCCGCCGCCTACCTGCGCAGCCAGCGCATGGAGACCGTGCTGCCGCGCACGCGCGCCGCCTATGCCGAGCGCGCCCACGCCATGGCCGACGGCCTGCGCGCGCTGCTGCCCGAGGCCGAGCTGACCTTCAACCGTCCGCGCGGCGGCATGTTCCTGTGGAGTCGCCTGCCCGGCCGCAACGCGGCGGACGTCGCCCGGATCGCCATCGAGCGCGGCGTGGCCTTCGTGCCGGGGGCGGCGTTCTATCCGGTCGATCCGGACCGCTCGACGCTGCGCCTGTCGTATGCCACCTCGTCGCTTGCCCAGGTGGAGGAGGGGGTACGCAAGCTGGCGGGGGCGATCGGCGAGCTGGCGGCCGCCTGAGGGGGGCGTCGCTCTGCACCAGCGCTCTCACGGGGTGGGGCGCTGATTCGTCATCTGGCATCGGCCGTGCGGGATAGGGCGGGCGCTTCGACGGCACGTCCGCCGCGATCGGGCTGGCCGCCGGCGTGGCGCTGTTTCGCTATCGCGTGGGCGTGATCCCGGTCATCCTGGGGTGCGGCGCGGCCGGGCTGGCGATCCGCTTGCTGGCCGGCTAGGCGCGGTGTCCGTGGCCGGGGGTGGTGGGCACCTCGCACGCGCGGGTGTACCACTCCCATGCCGCCGAGCCGCACAGCACCAGCGTCGCCAGCGCGGAGACCGCCAGCGCCGGCAGTGCGGCCGCCACCAGTCCGATCAGTCCCAGCGCCGCCAGCCCCAGCATGTGCGCCGCGCGGGCCCGCCCGAAGATCGCGCACTTGAAGAGCAGGTTGCCGAGCAGGTAGAGCGCGGCGCTGCCGAGCACCGCCAGCGCCGTGCCCGGGTGCGGATGCCCCACCGGATGCGCCAGCACGAATTCATCGGCCGCCGCGCCGACGATGATGCCCGCCACCAGCAGCACGTGGATGTAGGTGTAGGCCAATCGCGCCAGCCGCCCGGGATCGGCCGCGTGCGAGATGGTGTGGCTGCCGCGCTCGGCGATGGTGTCGAAGTACAGCCACCACATCGCCAGGCTGCCGATGAACGACAACGCCATCGCGGCGATGCTGGCCGGGCTCCAGTCGAGCCCGGCGAAGGTCGAGCCGGTGACCAGCACCGATTCGCCCAGCGCAATGATGATGAACAGCGAGCAGCGCTCGGCCATGTGGCCGCCTTCGACATGCCAGTCGTCGACCGTCGAGCGGCCCAGGCCGGGGGTGTAGAAGCCCGCCGACGGTCCGAGCCATTCGATGCCGAGCGCGGCGATCCAGGCGGCCCAGCGCGCCGGCCCCTCCGCGAGGCCGCCCGCCAGCCAGAACACCGCCGAGACGCCCAGCCACGTGGCGATGCGCTGGAAGTTGCGTCGCATGCCCAGCGATTCGCCGCGCACCGCCCACAGGAAGAACAGCGTGCGGCCGAACTGCATGAAGACGTAAGCGAGCGCGAACGCCAGCCCGCGCGAGCCGAACGCCTGCGGCAGCGACGCCGACAGCAGCAGCCCCGCCGTCATCAGCACCAGCAGCAGGAGGCGGATGGCGAGCTGCTCCGGGTCCAGCCAGTTGGTGACCCACGAAGTGAAGATCCACACCCACCACACGGCCAGCATCAGCAGCAGTGTCTGCGCGCCGCCCGCGAGGGTGAAATTGCCGATCAGCAGGTGCGACAGCTGCGTCACCGCGAACACGAACACCAGATCGAAGAACAGCTCGATATTGGTGACGCGGTGATGGCCGTGCGCGCCGGACGGCGCGGGGCGGAGGTAGCTGCGCGGCATGGCGGGGTCAGCCCGACTGCATGCCGAGCGTGATCGTGCCGGCGCCCAGCAGCACCGCGCCGCCGGTATAGCCGAAGCGGCGCTGCGCGGCCACGCTGGTCAGCTGGCGGGCCAGCAGCCGGGCGGCCAGCGCGTACATCGATGCATTCAGCGCGGCCAGGCAGACGAAGGTCGGCAGCAGGATCGCGCCCTGCGACACGAAGGTCTGGTCCGCCGAGATGAACTGCGGCACGAAGGCGACGAAGAAGACGATGCTCTTGGGGTTCAGCGCCGTCACCGTCCAGGCCGACAGGAAGCGGCGCCGGGCGGACTTCGGCTGCATCGGGATGACGGCCTCGGGCGCATCGTCGCGCAGGCGCCGCGCGGTCAGGATCGACCGGATGCCCAGGTAGACGAGGTACGAGCCCCCGACCAGCTTCAGCACCGTGAACGCCGCCGCCGATGCGGCCAGCAGCGCACCCGCCCCGGCCAGCGACACGGCCATCGCCGTGGTATCCCCGGCGGCCACGCCGGCCACCGTGCTCCATGCCGAACGCCCGCGGTTGGCCAGCGAATCGCCGATCACCAGCAGGATGGTCGGGCCGGGAATCAGCAGGACGATGAGGCTCGCGCCGATGAAGGCCAGCCAAGTGTGCAGGGGCATGGTGGGCTCCTGGTCTGGGAGGGTGTGAATGGGTGGGGACAGTTATCCATGAAATCCGGAGGGCGTCAAATGGGAGGCGGTTCATCCCTGGTTCCGGCCTGGGCAGGGACGCCGCCGCCATGGTGCTTGCTGTACCGGGCACGGTCACGTGCCCGCAACCCGGTCACACCCATTCGTCCACACCGATGCGCGGGCCATCATGAGCGTCACCTGAAGCGAATCTACACGGTACGGCTTAGTCATTCCGCCCGGTGTTAAAGCGTGTCGCGTTTGCGTGGCGGCGGCGGCGGGCGTCACCTGTCAAGGTTAACGGGGGGGTACGGGAGCGGGGTGGCCTATAACCGTATTTCGCGAGGCGGCGGAATTGATTTCGCTGTAAATCGCTTTTCCGTTTATTTATTTTCCATTGGAGAGAGATATGGCGGGCGGTATTGATAACAAGGTGTCTTCCTGGGTCAAGCTGGGTCTTGTAAAGAAGGACTCGCGCTCCGTGTTCCTGGCCGAGCAGACCTCCTTCGACAGCGCTGCAGCGGTCGGGGATTTTCTCGGGAAAGACACGTCCGATCCCGGCGCAAAAGGGGAGGCGATCTATTCGGACCCGAGGAACCTGCCGACGGCGATTGCCAGCATCATGAATCACGCGCAGAAGCGCGCGAACTTCCACCCGGCGAAGGACACGCTGGACGTGCTGGCAAAGGACTTCGACCGCTATGTCGAAGAAATCGACAATACGCCGTTCTTTCATCTGCTCACGCACGACGGAAACGAGCGGTTTTTTGAAGGAAAGGATTACAACAAACTGATCAATTCGATCGTCGGCCTGTATGACGGCGTTTCGCAGCAGGACAAGGACAAGCTGAAGAACGCGATCCGGGAAATGGCTGAAAACGTATTCAGCCAGTCGCATGCAAAGGACAAGAAAACGATGTTTTCCCAGTCCACCATCGACTATTCGAACCCGGAAAACCCGACGATCATGATCTATTACACGGCACTTGCCATGACGCATGATAAGAACGGGAAATCGGAGGTTTCGACCCAGTGGTACGAAGTGCGGCGCACCAGGTACCTGGTGCTGAGTTCGCTGATCCGTACGTATGCCAAGGAGCTCGCGGCGATCGACAAGCAGACCATCATCGGCTGGACCCAGGCTTCGACGAGCCAGAAACAGCCGAACGCGAAGTTCGAGCTGTGCTTCCCCGAACTCGCCTACGAGACGGTGTAAGCGCGTTACCCGACGCGTGTCAGGTGCTCCGGCCGGAGCGCCTGACGGCGCCCGGAAGGGGGCGCGAGCGGCAATGCCTTCCGTCGCGCTCGTCCGGGCCATGCAACCCGCAAGGCTCACGCGTTTCCGGGCGATGCCCGGGCCTTGCCGGCCGCGCTAAACATGCCGACGCGCAGCCAGCCCGACCCCACCCATCAGCAACAGCGCTGCCGCCACTTCCAGCCCATGCGGCCATCGTCCTTCCTGGATGAATCCGTAGAGCAGCGCGAACACCGTCTCGAACACGATCATCTGCCCCGACAGGGTCAGCGGCAGCTTGCGGCTCGCGGTGTTCCACAGGCTGTTGCCGAGCACCGACGCCCCCAGCGCCACGCCGGTATTGACGAGCCAGAACAGCCCCCACGCCGATGCGGGTTGCGGTGCGGCGGTCGCCATCCCCGGCATCAGGAAGGCCGGTACGGCGAGCACGAGCGACAGGGCGCCGGTGGCGATGCCGGTCAGCAGCGACCATTCGCGGCTGGTGAATTGCGGGTGCCTGCGCAGGTACCGTGCATTGCAGACCGCATAGAAGGTCCAGCAGGCCAGCGCGCCCGCCGCCATCAGCAGCCCGAGCAGATGGGTGGCGCCGCCGGCGCCGGCTTGCGTGGCGGGGGCATCGGCGTAGATGCAGGCCACGCCGGCCGCCGCCATCAGCAGCGGCAGCGCGAGCCGGCGCAGCGGCAGGCTGCCGTGCTCGGCCGCACCCGCCAGGGTGACGGTGACCGGCAGCAGCCCGACGATCAGCGACACCGGCGCCACCCCGGCGCGCTGCACGCCGCCCGCCACGCACAGGTAATAGAGCACGTTGCCCGGCAGCGACAGCAACACCAGCGCCAGCCAGTCCCGCCGCGTGGTCTTGCGCCACAGCGGGCGCCAGACCGGCAGGGCCAGCGCGAGCGACAGCACGCCGTACAGCAGATACCGTGCCGCCGACAGCGCCAGCGGCGAGAACGCCGGCAGCATGCGCGGCGCCACGAAGATGATGCCCCACAGCGCGCCGGCCGCGATGCCGCAGCCGAGCCCGGTCAGGCGGTCGCGCCGCGCATCGTGCAGCGCGTGCGTCAGTCGTGTTGCGGAGGGGGTGTTGCCAACAGCCATCGGAATGCCGGTCCGTGAAAAGACAATGATCGGACCGGCACTGTGCGCGCGCCGGTGCCGCCCCGTCTTGGCGAAGCCGGACACCGCTTGGCAAATGCGGAAACGGGAACGCTGGCAGCGCGGCGCTCAGCCGCCGCACCGCACGGCCGCGGGCGTGATGCCGTGGGCGGCCTTGAGATGGCGGGTCAGCGCGCTCTGGTCGTAATAGCCGGTGCGGGCGGCGATCTCGGCGATCGGCAGCGCGGTGCGCTCCAGCAGCCGCAGCGCATGGCCGAGCCGCACCGCCGCCAGCCGCGCGTGCAGCGTGGTGCCGTAGGCGGCACGGAACAGCGCGGCCAGCCGCCGGGCGCTCAGCCCCACTTCGGCGGCCAGCGCTTGCACGGTGAGCGGCTGCGCATAGTGCTGCTCGATCATCCGCCATGCGCGTTCGGCGCGCGGATCGGGGCGTACCTGGTACTGCGTCGACCGGTTGGCCGGGTGCGCAGCCAGCGTCGCCAGCGCCAGCGATGACCATGCCTGTGCCAGTGCGGGATCGAGCACCGGCCTGGCGTGCGGCGCTTGGGCGCTGTGCAGCCAGGCGGCCAGCGCGCGCAGGCCGGGCGTGAGCGCGAAGAACACCCGCTCGGCCAGGCCGTCGAGGTCGGGCGTTTCGAGCGCGGGCGTGGCGATGTCCAGCACGATGAAGGCGTTCGACCCGGCGGCTTCGAAGGCATGCGTGGCGCCGGCCGGGATCAGTGCGGCGTGGTGCGCGTCGACGCAGCCGGCGCGGCCGTCCACCTCCATCGCCAGCACGCCGCGCGACGGCATCACGACCTGCACGAAGTCGTGGGCATGGGGCGGGGCGGCGAGGCCGTAGGTGCGGAAATCCAGCATGGCTGCCTGTTCTACCTGTTCAATCGGACCACCGGGAGGTGGGAATGGAGGCGCGTATCGTCACGGCGGTTTCGTGGCCGTAGCGTACTCCCATCTGCGGTTCGCGTCCGTCTCGATCGGGTTGGGGATGCCGCTCCCATGGCAGGCTGCGTCCCTTCCGGGGGCACATTCTGTGCCCGGCTGCCGCCCTCGAAGTCGTGCTTGCCGAACCGCCATGTCCGTCCCGCTTTGGGGCAGCCGTACGACGCCGGTCCCGGCGTCCCCGAGCGCCGGGGCCGTGAAAGCAAGGGGGTGATCCGGATGCTGCCGGTGTCAGTATCCGCCCGCGCAGCGAAAGGCCGATCGTCCAGCGCAGGGGCGGTGAGGACATGGCCTCTTGCCGCCGGACAGGGCGGAGACCGCTCGCGATGGGCCGGGGCACTCCGCAGCCCGGCGCGCCGAGGCAAAAAAATACCCGGCCAACTGCCGGGCTCGAACTTTCACGGGGCGGACCCGTGAGAAGAGGAACGTAAGACATGCTGCCGTGCCTGCGTGACAGCGGCGTGTCAGTCATTCCTCCGTAATCGTCACCTGGTTCGGATAGAACGCCAGGAAGCGCTCCACCTCGCGCGCGACGGGCAGGGCGTGCTCGTATGTCCACACGGCGTTTTCCGCCCGCGTGTCGCCGGTGACGATGGTGTAGTACGCCGCATCGCCTTTGTACGGGCAGTGCGTGTGATGGTGGGTGCGCTCCAGGTGGTTCATCTGCACGTCATCGCGCGGGATGTACTGCACCGGCGCCAGCGATGCTTCCCGCAGCGTGCGGGCCTGCCGCGTATCGGCGATGGTGTAGCCATTGAAGACCACCGTGACGCGGCGCGGGTTGGGTGCGACGGTGATCGGGTGATTGGGGTCGATGTCGGACATGCGGCGCTCCTGCGGGGTGGCGGAAACCCCGCCGCCGGGGCGGGGGCCCGTTTCCACTGTAGCAAGCGCCGCGGGCCTTGCATGCCGCGCGCGAGGCCTGGCGTGGCGGCCCTTGATCCGGCGCAACCTCGGGGGCGGAGGGCGCGTGGCGGACGCCGAAGCGGATGGCGCGTTACCGCGCCGAGGCTTCGTGCGCGGCGGGCTTGGCGCCGGTGACGGTCAGCGTGGTCGCGACGGCGTTCCACAGGGGCTCGTAGCGCTGGCGCACGGTGCTGGCCTGCTCGGGCGAGGTGGCTGGCGATTGCATGTGCAGCATGACCAGCGCGCCGTCGGTCGGCACCACGAACACGCGGCCGACCAGGGTGCTGCCTGTCAAGCGCGGCACGCGCGGCCCAGGCGCCTCGACGATATAGCTGGCCCAGGCGCCGGCACGGCCGCCGAACGACTGCGGCCCCCAGCCGAGCAGCCGGCAGGGCAGCGCCACCGCCTGGCGCACGGCGTCGCGCAGCCAGCGCGGCTCGTGGTTGCCGCCGGGCACCGTCTCGGGCTCGCCCTCGGTGGGGCGGATCACCAGCTCGATCCGCGACAGGCCCGCGCCGCCCTGGTTGGCCCATGCGCCGATGGCCACGCGCGCCGGGTCGGGCCGGCGCGGGGAAATGGGCGGCACGCGCTCCCACGAGAACGGCAGGTGCATCGTCAGGCTGGTGCCGCGGGCGTTCGGCCAGTCCGTGAACGTGATGTTCTGGGTGAAGCGGCTGGCCAGTTCGTCGCTCGGACGATCGTCGTAGACCACCGCCAGCAGCATCTGCAGGTTGACCCGGTCCTGGTTGCCCTGGGCGCGTACGCTGACGCGCTCGGCCAGCGCATGGGCGGTCTGCTCGTTCTGGGTGGCGGTCGCGACGCTGGGCTGATGGGCATCGAGCACGCGCTCGATCAGCAACTGGCGTTCGTCGTCGGTCAGCGGCAGGCCGGCGATCAGCCGGCGCGTGCGGGCCAGCGCCTGCGGAAACGCGTTGTCGAACTGCGTGCGGGCGCGGATCAGTTCCTCGCGCTGGGCGGGAAAGCGCTGGATGGCGCGGTCGATGGCCTGCGTCTGCACGGTCAGGAAGCCGAGCAGGCTGACCAGGCCGGGGATGGCGCCCGGCGTGTAGTCCCACGCGATGGCGTGCAAGGGCCACGCCAGTGTGGCAATCAAGAGCCAGCGCGGCCAGCGCCGGTGGCGCGAAGGCATGCGACTCGGCATGCGGATTTCCCCCAGGGAAGGCGAGGCGTGTTGTTGGAATGGGCTGCACCGCCTTGTCGGCCGGCGGAACGGGCCCGGCGGGTTCAGCGGTGCAGCGCGAGTGTAGCGAAGTGTATCGTTTGCACCAATCGAGAAAACACCCAACCGCGTCCGGCGTTGTTTCTTCCTATGGCGGACGGAACAAGCAATGCTTGCGCCCGGTGATCCGCCGGACGGCCGCCGGCACGCGTGGAGGGTGCCTGGTTGACGTTTACGTAAACGGCGAAAATACTGTGTCCTGAACAGCCGACCGGCACGCCGCGCCTTGTGCGGCCGACAACACATCCAGCGCCGGCACCTCATCGAAGGTGGAGACATGACCGATCTTTCCGCCGCCCGCGCGGCCGAACCGACGTCTGTGAGCGAGCCCGGCGCGGTGAGCAACAAGGTGCGCTTCGTCACGGCGGCTTCGTTGTTCGACGGCCACGATGCGTCCATCAACATCATGCGGCGCATCCTGCAGTCGATGGGTTGCGAGGTGATCCACCTGGGGCACAACCGCTCGGTGGACGAGGTGGTCAACGCGGCCCTGCAGGAGGATGTGCAGGGCATTGCCGTGTCCAGCTACCAGGGCGGCCACGTCGAGTACTTCAAATACATGATCGACGCGCTGCGCGCGCGCGGCGGCGAGCACATCCAGGTGTTCGGCGGCGGCGGCGGGGTGATCGTGCCGGCCGAGATCCGCGAGCTGCAGGACTACGGCGTGGCGCGCATCTACAGTCCGGAGGACGGCCAGCGCATGGGCCTGGCCGGCATGATCGCCGACATGGTGCGGCGCTGCGATATCGATCTCGCTGCGTATGCGCCGACGACGCTGGAGCCTGTCGCCAAGGGCGATCGGCGTGCGCTTGCGCAACTGATCACCGCTCTGGAATCGGGGCGCATCGACCCGGCGCTGCGCCAGGCCGTGCACGCGCGCGCGGCCACGGCGCACACGCCGGTGCTCGGCATCACGGGCACGGGCGGCGCGGGCAAGTCGTCGCTGACCGACGAGCTGATCCGCCGCTTCCGGCTCGACCAGCACGACCGCCTGCGCATCGCCGTGATCTCGATCGATCCGTCGCGGCGCAAGTCGGGCGGGGCGCTGCTGGGCGACCGCATCCGCATGAACGCGATCAACCACCCGAACCTCTTCGTGCGCTCGCTGGCCACGCGCGAGGCGAGCAGCGAGATTTCCGACGCGCTGCCGGACGTGATCGCCGCGTGCCGCGCGGGCGGCTTCGATCTCGTCATCGTCGAGACCTCGGGCATCGGCCAGGGCGATGCGGCCATCGTGCCGCATGCCGATCTGTCGCTGTACGTGATGACGCCGGAATTTGGCGCGGCCAGCCAGTTGGAGAAGATCGATATGCTCGACTTTGCCGACCTGGTGGCGATCAACAAGTTCGACCGCAAGGGCGCGCAGGATGCCTGGCGCGACGTCGCCAAGCAGGTGCAGCGCAACCGCGAGCAATGGCACGCCAAGCCGGAAGACATGCCGGTGTTTGGCACCCAGGCCTCGCACTTCAACGACGACGGCGTGACCGCGCTCTACCACGCGCTGGCCGACCGGCTGGCCGAGCGCGGCATGGCGCTGGCCGAGCGCACGCTGCCGCGTCCGGCCGGCACCTGCTCGACCAGCCACGACGCCATCGTGCCGCCCGCCCGCGTGCGCTACCTGGCCGAGGTGGCCGACACGGTGCGCGGCTATCACCGCCGCGTCGATGCGCAGAGCGGCCTCGCCCGCGAGCGCCAGCAGCTGCAAGCCAGCCGCCGCATGCTGGAAGCCGCTGGCGCGGCGGCCGACGTGCTGACCGCGCTCGACGCGCAAGCCGCCGAGCGCGATGCCCGGCTCGGCGCCGCCGAGCGCAAGCTGCTCGCGATGTGGCCCGATCTGCGCCGCGCATATGCCGGCGACGAATACGTCGTCAAGATCCGCGACCGTGAGCTGCGCACGCCGCTCACGTACACCACGCTGTCGGGCACCACCCTGCGCAAGGTCGTGCTGCCGCCGTACGAAGACGACGGCGAGATCCTGCGCTGGCTGATGCGCGAGAACGTGCCGGGCAGCTTCCCGTACACGGCCGGCGTGTTCGCCTTCAAGCGCCGGGGTGACGTGGGCGGTGAAGACCCGACCCGCATGTTCGCCGGCGAGGGCGATGCCTTGCGCACCAATCGCCGCTTCAAGCTGGTCTCCGAGGGCATGGAGGCCAAGCGGCTGTCCACCGCGTTCGACTCCGTCACGCTGTACGGCGAAGACCCCGACCCGCGTCCCGACATCTACGGCAAGATCGGCAACGCGGGCGTGTCGATCGCCACGCTCGACGACCTGAAGGTGCTGTACGACGGCTTCGACCTGACCAGCCCGAACACCTCCGTCTCGATGACGATCAACGGCCCCGCGCCGACCATCCTGGCGATGTTCATGAACACCGCCCTCGACCAGAACCTCGCCAGGTTCCGCGCCGACAACGGCCGCGAGCCGACCGAGGGCGAGGAGGCGAAGATCCGCGCCTGGGTGCTGCAGAACGTGCGCGGCACGGTGCAGGCCGACATCCTCAAGGAAGACCAGGGCCAGAACACCTGCATCTTCTCGACCGCGTTCTCGCTCAAGGTGATGGGCGACATCCAGGAATATTTCGTGCACCACCAGGTGCGCAACTTCTACTCGGTGTCGATCTCCGGCTACCACATCGCCGAGGCCGGGGCGAACCCGATCTCGCAACTGGCCTTCACGCTCGCCAACGGCTTCACGTATGTGGAGGCGTACCTCGCGCGCGGCATGCACATCGATGATTTCGCGCCCAACCTGTCGTTCTTCTTCTCCAACGGCATGGACCCGGAGTACAGCGTGCTGGGCCGCGTGGCGCGCCGCATCTGGGCGGTGACGATGCGCGATAAGTATGGCGCCAACGAGCGCAGCCAGAAGCTCAAGTACCACGTGCAGACCTCGGGCCGCTCGCTGCACGCGCAGGAGATCGCCTTCAACGACATCCGCACCACGCTGCAGGCGCTGATCGCCATCTACGACAACTGCAACAGCCTGCACACCAACGCCTACGACGAGGCCATCACCACGCCGACGACCGAGTCGGTGCGGCGCGCGCTGGCGATCCAGCTCATCATCAACCGCGAGTGGGGCCTGGCCAAGTGCGAGAACCCGAACCAGGGCAGCTTCATCATCGACGAGCTGACCGATCTGGTGGAGGCGGCCGTGCTGCGGGAGTTCGAGCGCCTCGCCGAGCGCGGCGGCGTGCTCGGCGCGATGGAGACCGGCTACCAGCGCGGCAGGATCCAGGAGGAGTCGATGCTGTACGAGCAGCGCAAGCACGACGGCTCGCTGCCCATCGTCGGTGTCAACACCTTCCGCAACCCGGAGGCGGGGCACGCCGCGCCCGCGCACATCGAGCTGGCCCGCTCGAGCGAGGAAGAGAAGCGGCGCCAGCTCGCCCGCCTGGCGGATTTCCACGCCCGCCACGCCGCCGAGGCGCCGGCCATGCTGCAGCGCTTGCAGCGTGCCGTGATCGACGACCAGAACGTGTTTGCCGTGCTGATGGACGCGGTGCGCGTCTGCTCGCTCGGGCAGATCACGCACGCGCTGTTCGAGGTGGGGGGGCAGTATCGGCGCAATATGTAGCTGTTTGATTGGGATGGTTTGCTGGGGGGCTGGTTTTTTGTTGTTGGTTCATCCCGGGTTTCGTCCCCTGGCGGGGCTGGGCTTGGTGGTGCAACCCTTGTTTCATCCCCTGCCGGGGCTGACCTACTTTCTTTGTCTTGCCAAAGAAAGTAGGCAAAGAAAGGCGCGCCCGAGATGGCGACCCCCTCCTTGAATTTCTGTGACAGGGAGGAGAGAGGGGCAAACTCGCTTCGCTCAGACAGGCCCCTCTCTTTTTTCCTCCCTGTCACAGAAATTCAAGGCGCCATCTAGGGCAGGAACGGCCAAACCATCGAGAAACACAAGCGAGCGCCAAAGCGATTCTTGGTAGCAGCTCTAGTGTCAGATTGTTTGCTTTGCCCTTGCCCTATGCGGCGCCTTGAATTTTTGTTGCGGGGAGGAAAAAGGAAGGGGGCTGTCTGAGCGAAGCGAGTTTGCCCCCTTCCCCTCCCCGCAACAAAAATTCAAGGAGGGTGTCGCCGCATCGGGCGCGCCTTTCTTTGCTTACTTTCTTTGGCAAGACAAAGAAAGTGAGTCAGCCCCGGCAGGGGATGAAACAAGGGTTGCACCACCAAGCCCAGCCCCGCCAGGGGACGAAACCCAGGATGCACCACCAACATCCAGCCGAATCGCATCCAATCAAACAACCGGCATTCGCTCATACAGACGAGCCCGACCAGCTACCGCTGCAGCGCCGCCAGCACCAGCAGGATGACGACGGGCGGCGCCACGCACCAGAACGACAGCGCCGCGAACGCCAGCGCGCCCAGCACCGCGCCGATGGCGAAGCCCGCCAGCGGCGGCGTCATCTTGCGCAGGCGCGTGCGGGCGATGTCCTTCTGCGTGCTGGCGGGCGACAGCAGTTCCACCACGTCGATGACGATCTGCGTGGTGTTGCCCGTCATGATGGTGGTGGGCGCGTGCTCGGACAGCACGATGCGCGCCTTGGCGTTCTGCACGCCCATCGCCGCCACGCCGATCAGCCCGACGAGGATGGTGGCCGGCGCGTCGGCAGACCGGATCGGCAGCGCCAGCAGACCGGCCACCATGAACGCCAGCAGCAGCGCGGCCTGGGCCAGCAGCAGCGGCCGCATCGGCGCCGTGCCGCGCCGCGCGAGCGCCGCCACCGCCAGCTTGGTCGATGCCACCGCCAGCACGAACACCGGCAGCGCCAGCAGCTTGGCCAGCACGCCCTGGCCGGACTGCGCCAGCTCTACGCCGATCATCACGAAGTTGCCGGTGACGTGCGCGGTGAACAGCCCGAACAGCGCCGAGAAGCCGACCACGTCGATGTAGCCGGCGACGAAGGCGAGCAGGCTGCCCTGCGCGATCAGGAAGCGCGCCGATCGCGCGGGGGCCGCCGGGGCGGTGGCGCCGGCCTCAGAACGCAAAGCACGAACACCCGAAGGCGCCCCAGAACGCGCGGAAATCGGCGGCAGGCACGTTGGCCGTGCGCGCCTTCTGGTGCGCATGGCCGTGCACCCCGCATGCGCCGGCGCAGTGGTGCACCTGGCGCTGCAGCGGCGCGGCCGGCCGCCAGTGCCCCGGCACGCGCGCCACCGGCGACCACTCCGGCAGCACCGGAATCGGTGGCGGCCCGTATTCGGTGAACTCCGCGGCACCGTGGACGACGCGCCCGCCCACCACCGTCAGCACCGATTCGATGGCCTTGATGCCGGCTTCGTCCACCGAGAAGAAGTCCGCCGACAGCGCGGCCAGGTCGGCCAGCTGCCCCACCTTGATCTGTCCCTTGTTGCCCTGGTCCGCCGAGAACCAGGCGCTGCCGTGCGTGTACAGCGCGAGCGCCACGTCGCGCGGCAGGCCTTGCGGATACAGCGGCAGGCCGCCGACGGTGCGCCCGCTCACCAGCCAGTACAGCGACGTCCACGGGTTGTAGCTCGACACGCGCGTGGCATCGGTGCCGGCGCCGACCGGCACGCCTTCGGCCAGCATGCGCTGGATGGGCGGTGTCTGCCCGGCGGCGGCCGCGCCGTAGCGCTCGACGAAGTATTCGCCCTGGAAGGCCATGCGGTCCTGGATGGCGATGCCGCCGCCGAGGGCGCGCACGCGTTCGATGTTCCGCGGCGAGATGGTCTCGGCATGGTCGAAGAACCACGGCAGGCCGTCGAACGGAATCTCGCGATCCACGCGCTCGAACACATCGAGCATGCGCGAGATCGACTCGTCGTAGGTGGCGTGCAGGCGGAACGGCCAGCGCTGCGCCACCAGGTGGCGCACCACGGCTTCCAGCTCCGGCTCCATGGTCTCGGGCAGGTCGGGGCGCGGCTGCAGGAAGTCTTCAAAATCGGCGGCGGAGAAGACCAGCATCTCGCCCGCGCCGTTGTGGCGCAGGAAGTCGTCGCCCTGGCGGTACGGCACGCTGCCGGTCCAGTGCTTGAAGTCGGCCAGCTCTTCCTTCGGCTTCTGCGTGAAGAGGTTGTAGGCGATGCGCACCGTCAGCTGGTTCTCCTGCGCCAGCTGGCGGATGACGGCGTAGTCCTCCGGATAGTTCTGGAAGCCGCCGCCCGCGTCGATGGCGCTGGTCACGCCCAGACGGTTGAGTTCGCGCATGAACTGTCGCGTCGAGTTGACCTGGTATTCGGGCGGCAGCTTCGGCCCCTTGGCCAGCGTCGCGTACAGGATCATCGCGTTGGGCCGGGCGATCAGCATGCCGGTGGGCTCGCCGCCGGCATCGCGCTGGATTTCGCCGCCGGGCGGGTTGGGCGTGTCCCGGGTGTAGCCGACCTGCCTGAGCGCGGCGCGGTTGAGCAGCGCGCGGTCGTACAGGTGCAGCACGAACACCGGCGTGTCGGGCGCGGCCTGGTTCAGCTCGTCGAGCGTGGGCATGCGGCGCTCGGCGAACTGGAATTCGGTCCAGCCGCCCACCACGCGCACCCATTGCGGCGACGGCGTGCGCGCGGCCTGCTCCCGGAGCATGCGCAGCGCGTCCGCCAGCGACGGCACGCCTTCCCAGCGCAGCTCGAGGTTGTAGTTCAGCCCGCCGCGGATCAGGTGCAGGTGCGAATCGTTGAGGCCGGGGATGACGGTGCGCCCGCGCAGGTCGATCACCCGGGTGGCGGGGCCGCGCTGCGCCATCGCGGTGGCGTCGTCGCTCACGGCCACGAAGCGGCCGTCGCGCACGGCGACGGCGCTGGCGGTGGGGCGGTCGCGGTCGACGGTGTGGATGCGGCCGTTGTGCAGGATGAGGTCGGCGGTCATGGTCTCAGGCTTTGGGAGAGAGCGAGAAGCGCCCCGGGCCGGCAATCAGCACCGTGACGAAGAGGATCAGCAGCAGCCAGCCGAACTGAGCGTCGGCGATCGACCATTCCCGATGCACGACGAGCAGGGCCACCAGCAGCAGGAAGACGATGGGCAGGCAGGCCAGCCGCGCCAGCATGCCCAGCGCGATCAGCAGCGGACACACGGTCTCGGACAGGATCGCCAGCAGCAGCGTCGGCGCGGCGCCCAGGCGGAACGGGTCTTCGATGCGTGCCAGTTCCTGGCTGTAGTGCAGCACCTTGGGCAGGCCGTGCACGTAGAGCAGCAGCGCGCTGCCCGCCACGCGCAGGAACAGCAGGCCGGCGTCGAGGGCGGTGTCGCGCGCGGGGCCGGCCGCCGCCGTCGGCGAAGCGGCGTCAGGGGTTTGGGCGGAGCGTGTCATGCGGTCGTCGCGCCTCAGGTCGTGGGCGGGCTGCGGTCGGCCGCCGTGACGGTGACATCGTCGACCGCGGGCTTGGGTGACGGTGCCCCGGTGATCTTGGGCACGCACTCATGCCGGAACCACGCCACCGTCAGCGGCTCGCCGGCCAGCAGGCGCTGCGCGGCCGGCACGATCTGCTCGCCGATCAGCATGCCCAGCAGTCCGACCAGCGCAATCGTCGGCGGGGCCGGCGAGCGGACGTGCAGCAGCGCATAAACGATGCCGACCAGGATGCCGGCGCCCAGGGAGATCAGATAAGGCTTCAAGCGGACTCCTTGGCCGTGACACGGAAGCGCTCGCGGCGCGGTACCGCGAGCGCGTTGGCGAAGATGACCCCGGAGCCGCCTCAGCTGGCGGCCACGGCGGCCAGCGCCTTGTGCTGCGATGCGGTGCGCTGCGGCGCCTTGTGCACCATGGTGTAGGCGTAGTCGACACCCATGCCGTAGGCGCCCGAATGTTCCTTCACCAGTTGCATCACGGCGTCATAGGTGTCGCGGCGGGCCCAGTCGCGCTGCCATTCGAGCAGCACCTGCTGCCAGGTCACCGGCACCGCGCCGGCCTGGATCAGGCGCTGCATCGCGTAGTCGTGCGCTTCCTTGGACGTGCCGCCCGAGGCGTCGGCCACCATGTAGATCTCGTAGTCGCCCTCGGCCATGGCGCACAGGGCGAAGGTGGTGTTGCAGACCTCTGTCCACAGGCCGGAGACCACCACCTTCTTGCGGCCGTTCCTGGCCAGGGCATCGCGCACTTTCTGGTCGTCCCAGGAGTTCATCGAGGTGCGCTCGAGCAGTTCCTTGCCCGGGAACACATCGAGCAGCTCGGGGTAGGTGTAGCCGGAGAAGCCCTCCGTCTCCACGGTGGTGATGGTGGTGGGGATGTCGAAGATCTTGGCGGCCTTGGCCAGGCCGACCGTGTTGTTCTTCAGGACCTGGCGGTCGATCGACTGCACGCCGAAGGCCATCTGCGGCTGATGGTCGATGAAGATCAGTTGACAGTTCTGCGGGGTCAGCACTTCCAGCTTGGGGTTGCTCATCGCTGTATCCGGTTGAGGGGCTTGGCGCCGAATGAGGAGCGCCGCCGCGCAGCCGGAACGATGGCTCCGGCTGCGGTGGGCGGCCTGTCAATGATAGGAAGCCGCGCGCCATCCACAACGGCCGGATCGCCGAGCGCAGTTTTTGCGCTTTGCGAACAATGCGCGCGCCGCCGCGAAATATCCGGCGTGCCGCCCGTCCGTCCGGCGCCGCGTCAGCGGATCCAGCCGCGCGCCAGCAGCGGGGTGTCCCATGCCGGTTCGCCGGCGTGGTGGCTGGCCAGGCAATCGATCAGCGCGCACACCTTGACCGCCTGCCGCTGCGTGGCGGGATACACCGCCGAGAAGTGGAACGGCGCCAGGTCGTAGTCGGGCAGCACCGGCACCAGCAGGCCGGCGAGCAGGTCGTCGCTGGCGACGAGCGTCGGCAGGCATGCGATGCCGGCGCCGGTCAGCGCATAGTCGCGCAGCAGGTGGACCGAATTCGAGCGGACCTGCTCGGGCAGGTCGAGTTCGGCGGCCACCTCGCCGCTGCGCGAGAACACCCAGTGCTTGCGCGTCGGGTAGCCGGAATACAGGGCCAGCGCGTGCCGCTGCAGGTCGGCCGGCTGTTGCGGCATGCCGTACTCCTCCACGTAGTCCGGCGTGGCGCAGAACAGGCGGCGCAGGATGAACAGGCGCTTCTCGATCAGCGAATCGTTGATCGGCGGAAAGATCTGGAACACCACGTCGAACCCTTCCGCGATCGGGTCGACCACGCCGTCGTCCACCACCACGTCGAGCTGGATGTCGGGGTACTGTGCGCCGAACCGCGCCAGCGGCTGGGCGAAGTGGTGCAGCGCATAGCCCGGCAGCATGCGGATGCGCAGCTTGCCCGCCGGGGTGGCGCGCAGGCCGCGCATCTGGTCGGTCAGGTCCGACAGCATGCCGACGGCGTGGGCGCACTGCTTGTAGTAGGTCTCGCCGACCTCGGACAGCCGCACGTGCCGCGTGCTGCGATGGAACAGCGGCGCCTCGATGAAGCGCTCCAGCTGCTGCACGCGATGCGTCACCACGGAGTTCGTGACACCCAGCTGGCGCGCCGCTTCGGCAAAGCTGCGTGTCTCGGCCACGCGCACGAAGGCCTCGATACTGAGAAAGCGGTCCATTCGAGGCTCCGGGCCTGATCGGGGTGGAAGGCATGTCCGGCCCGGCGGATGCGGGCCGCGCGATCCCGCCATCATAGAGCGGTCCGCCGGGCCGGCGCGGGGCGCGTTCCCTTTCCGCCGGTTCGCGCAGTCGATTATCCTGTGCCCTCCTTTTGACTGACACAGCAAGCGAGGATCGTTTACATGGCAATTCAGACGGTAGGGATCGTGGGTGCAGGCACGATGGGCAACGGCATTGCGCAGGCATGCGCCGTGGCCGGGCTGGACGTGGTGATGGTGGACATCAGCGAGGCCGCCGTGCAGAAGGGGCTTGCCACCGTGGCCGGCAGCCTGGACCGGCTGATCAAGAAAGAGAAGCTGACCGAGGCCGACAAGGCCGCCGCGCTCGCGCGCATCCACGGCGCCACCGCATACGGCGACCTCAAGCGTGCCGACATCGTGATCGAGGCCGCCACCGAGAACCTCGACCTGAAGATCAAGATCCTCGGGCAGCTCGAGGCCGTCGCCGCGCCGCACGCCATCATCGCGTCCAACACGTCGTCGATCTCGATCACCAAGCTGGCCGCCGTGCTGCAGGACGCCAGCCGCTTCATCGGCATGCACTTCTTCAACCCGGTGCCGATGATGGCGCTGGTGGAGATCATCCGCGGCCTGCAGACCGGCGACGCCACGCACGCCGCCGTCGAAGCGCTGGCGCAGCGGCTCGGCAAGACGCCGATCACGGTCAAGAACAGCCCGGGCTTCGTCGTCAACCGCATCCTGTGCCCGATGATCAACGAGGCGTTCTGCGCGCTGGGCGAGGGGCTGGCGACGCCCGAGGAGATCGACGAAGGCATGAAGCTCGGCTGCAACCATCCGATCGGGCCGCTGGCGCTGGCCGACATGATCGGCCTGGACACCATGCTGGCCGTGATGGAGGTGCTCCACACCGAGTTCGGCGACCCGAAATACCGGCCGGCCATGCTGCTGCGCGAGATGGTCGCCGCCGGCTACCTGGGGCGCAAGAGCGGACGCGGGGTGTACGACTACCGCAAGTGAGGCGCGCCGGCGGATCGGCGCCGGGTCAGCGCGTACCCGGCGTGTTCGCCAGCGCCATCTTGACCAGGCCGGACATCAGCTGCCGGGCGTCGGACGGGCAGTGTACCTCGTCCGCGCCGATCACCTCCACGAGGCCGCGGCCCGCGTCCTGCACGGCCTTCGGCCGGAACAGCATCTGCGCGGACGCGGGCACCGCGGCCAGCAGCGTCATCGGGTCGTACAGGTTCAGCCGGACGACCTGCTCCCAGATCGCGTCGAACGTGTGGTTGCGGGCCGCCCACGCCGCCGCGTCGCCCTGTCCGATTTCCCGGGCGATGAACGTATTGAAGAACCAGTGCTTGTCCAGTTTCGCGATCCGGCCCTGATCGATGCCGTCCCATAGCGTGTTGAGCGCATGCTTCTGGACGTCTTTCAGGTACTGCCCGACCACATGGCCTGACTGCGCCATGTCCTCATAGAAGGTGCGCGGCACCGCGGCCCGATATGCGGCTTCGCGGGTGACGATGCGCAGGGGGATGCCCAGTTCCTGCACGCGGCGGTAGAAGCGGCACGCCGCGGCGAAATCGGTCGTGTTGTTGTACGCGCGGTCGTCGGGCTGCACATAGCCGTCCTCGTCCTTGTCCGGCCGGACGCCCCCCATGATGACGACACGGCCGACCTTCTGCTTGACCAGGCCGGGCTCGGCCGTGACCAGCGCGCAGGGGTCGGTCATGCCCGCGATCACAACCAGCGTGACCGGTGCCGCCGCCTGCGTGAGGCTCTCCCGCAGCGCGGCGACGCTGTCTTCGCTGGCGGCTTCCGGCTTGAGCTTGACGTGCAGTGCCTCGCCCTGGTCGAGGAATTTGGCGTGGTCCTTCGCGTGCTCCGGCTTGATGGCGTAGTCGAGGCCGACGGTGACCCGCACCTCCTGCAGATCGAGCCGGTCGAACACGCCCCTGGCCACACCGGCGCGCCGGGTCCGCACGTCGCGCTCGCCCAGCGTCGCCACCGCATGGGCCATCTTCACCAGGCGGAACGCCTGCAGCGGCTTGGCGAGCGTGAAGGCCACGACATCGTCCGGGTCCTTGTTGGGGTCCGTGAACAGGATGCACGGCATCGGTACCGCGGGCTTGTGCGACCTCAACTGGTTCAGGAGCTGCTTGGAGTTGCCCCTGCATCTCAGGACACTCGGACATCGTTAAGTTAAGGATGCCGCAGTCCTCCTGAACTCCCGTGGCGAGCGGTATTTCAGGGCGCTGTGCGGGTGGCGCTCATTGTAGTGTTCAAAGGCGATTGCCAGACGCGAGAGCGCCGTTGGCGCGTCAGGCTTGTCCATATAGGCGACGTAATCGTGCTTCATCGTTTTCACGAACGACTCGGCCATACCGTTGCTTTGCGGGGAGCGAACCGGCGTCGTCAGTGGCTCAAGGCCGAGCTCGCGAGCGAAGCTGCGCGTGCGATGGTCGGTATAGGCCGAGCCGTTGTCCGTCAGCCATTCAATGCGCTGCTCGGCCTGCGTGGTGCCGAATCGCTGTTCAACGGCCGCTAGCATCACGTCGCGCACAACATCGCCGCTATGCCCTCCAGTCGTTGCCGCCCAACTGATGGCTTCGCGGTCGCAACAGTCCAGCGCAAACGTCACGCGCAGTGGCGTGCCATCGTCGCACCGGAACTCGAAGCCGTCCGAACACCACCGCCGATTGCTCCGGTCCACGGCGACGCGGCCGTCATGCCGACGTCGGTCACGACGTGCGCCGGGACGGCGCAGTAGCAGTTGATGGTCGCGCATGACCCGATAGATACGTTTGTGGTTGATGCACGGCGCACCCGTCAGTTCGCGGCTGCGCCGCAGCAGTGCCCAGATGCGCCGGTAGCCGTAGGTCGGCAGGCCCACCACGTGAGCCTGGATTTCCTCGACCAGCTCGACATCGTTGGTCGAGCGAGCACAGCGACCATCTTGCCAATCGGTCGAGCGCCTCTGTTTGACCGCCACTGCAGAGCGCGCCACGCCGAGAACATCGCAGACCGTCTTCATCGGTCGTCCTCCGGCAGCAAGGGCGAGCGCGCAACCAAGTTTTTTGAGCGTCCCCACTCCACGGCTTCTTTCAGGATTTCGACTTCCAGTGTCTTCTTCCCGAGCAACCGCTGCAGTTCCCTGATTTCCTTGACGGCGGCGGCCAGCTCAGATGCGGGCACGACCGATTCGCCTGCCTTGACCGCTGTTAGGCTGCCTTCTTGATATTGCTTGCGCCAACCGAAGACCTGGTTGGCGTTCACGCCATGCCGGCGGGCGACCGCTGATACCGAAGCTCCCGGCACCAGTGTTTCTTGCACGATGGCGACTTTCTCATGTGCCGTGCGTCGGCGGCGACGTTCCGGCTCGGTCAGAATCTCGATGGGTTCCACGTAATGACTAGGCTTACTGATAGTCACAAGACTACTCGCTATTTAAGAGAGTCCTCGTGTCCTGAGATTCAGGGGGGCGCTCCACTGCTGCTCGGCATAGTCCTCCGGTGCACCGTGGCTCCCCCAGAACGCGGTCAGCAGCGCCCGCCTGACGGCGTCGGCCGATGCCGGGCGGGTGCGGGGCAGGAGGCGGTCGGCGGCACCCGGGCCTTCCGTGGCCGGCCGGTGAATGGCGTGCTCCGGGAGCACAACGCCGAGGCCGGGCTTGCGCAGCCCTTCCAGCGGTCCGCCGGCGGGCGACTTGCCGGGCGGCTTTTGCGTGCCGCTTGCATCTGGCGGCATGTTGCCGCGTGGCCCGGGCCGGTGGCTCGTGGTGTCTGTATCGGTTGCGGCGGCAGGGCCAGACGGGCCGGGTGAATACGCTGACGATCGGGTGACGGCTTTCATCGCCGCAGTCTGGCGAGCTGTCGATCGGATGTGTGGGGTCGATGCGAAGTCCTGTGGTGCCGAGCGAAGGCGGTGGGGCGCGATCGCAAGACTGTTGCGGCGTGAGCGTGGAAAGGCAACTGACCCGGTCGGAGGGAGGGGTCTTGACGTCTAGCCTCTACGATCCAGCCATGGCCGGTTTGGAGCGTAATGATGATGGGATCAGTTTGCGATCCAGAAGGCGACAGCGACCCAAAAGAGCAGACCGATCAAGGCAACAAGGTGTTCATTCAGTTTGTGCGGATTGCATTTGTTCAGTGTGATTCCTTTTATCAGGAGGGCACCCGTTCCCCACAGAAAAAGACCAATAAACCAATCTACGATGAGGTCTGACATGGATTCGATCTGGTTGAGGGGGCGTTGTCTTCGAGTGGCTCGTCGATCGGCACTTGTGTAAGACGTAGCGCAGCGATTGCTTCATCGGCTGCCTCAGCGTTTTGTCGGATGCTAGCGGTTAAATTGACCGGTCTTCGATACGCTCCAATATCCAGCAACCATTCTTTTTGAAATGATAGCGGACTTGATAGTCTGTGTCGGGCTTGGTCAGCGTGATGCTTGCCTTGCCGGCCGATGCGCTGTCAATCTGAATCTTGAGCATCCGGTTCACTCGTTCCTGCTTGGGCGGGATGATGGGAAAGCGAAGTTGATCGCGATGCAGGTGCCTGACAATCGGGCCCGGTTCCGGTTGTGATTCGGGATCAAGTTGCAGCCTTTCCAGCGGATATTGGGTGAATTCCTTTTGAATATGCTCTTCTTCGGAAAATTTCTGGATGAATGTTGGGAAGTCGGCCGCCGGGCAAGCGATTCCGGCGCTTCCTGATGCAGGCTGTACGATGCTGCGTTCGATGGCATCACGTGCATAGACGCTTTGCGTTAGAAGTAGTGTAAATATCGTCAGTGGCTTGTGGATGGTTGGCATTTTTTCGGAAAAATTTCTGGATAAATGGATTCGATTTGGTTGTGAGGTGGATTTGCCCCCGCATCTCCGGACACCGCCTCACACTTGAGTTGATGATTCCGTCCTGCGCCTGAACTCGCGTGGCGAGCGATATTTCAGTGCGCTATGGGGATGCTGCTCGTTGTAATGCTCGAACGCGATGGCGAGGTTGCGCGTCGCTGTGGCCGCGTCAGGCTTGGGCATGAAGGCGACGTAGTCGCGCTTCATCGTCTTCACGAAGCTCTCGGCCATGCCGTTGCTCTGCGGGCTGCAAACCGGTGTCGTCAATGGCTTCAAGCCAATGTCCGTGGCGAACTCGCGAGTCTTCCCAGCAATGTAGCCTGAGCCGTTGTCCGTCAGCCATTCAATTTCCGCTGGCGCTTTCGGAACATTGCCGAAGCGCTGCTCGACGGCCGCCAGCATCACGTCGCGTACTACGTCGCCGCTGTAGCCGCCGGTCGTCGCCACCCAGCTCATCGCCTCGCGGTCGCAGCAATCCAGCGCGAACGTCACCCGCAGCGGCTCGCCGTTGTCGCAGCGGAACTCGAAGCCATCGGAGCACCAGCGCTGGTTGCTCTTGGCCACGGCGACCTTGCCGTCATGCCGGCGCGGTGGACGCGGTGGCGTCGGCCTGCGCTCAAGCAGCAAGCTGTGCACACGCATGACCCGATAGACACGCTTGGCATTGATCGGCGCTTCGCATTGACGCTCACGTTCGCGCCGCAATCTGCCCCAGACCCGCCGGTAGCCATAGCTCGGCAAGTCGGCGATGGTGCGCCGGATTTCGTCGACCAAGCTAGCGTCGTCGGTTTGCCGAGCTGTGCGCCCGTCGCGCCAATCACCCGGCCGGGCCCGCTTGGCCGCCACGTTTGAGCGCGCTACGCCGAGGACCTCGCAAACTAGCTTCACTGGTCGTCCCCCGGCAACGATGGCGAGCGCGCTATCCACTTTTTTGCCCGACCGTATTCCACGGCTTCGCGAAGAATCTCGTTCTCCATCGTCTTTATATGGACGCCTCCTGTTTGGCAAGATGTCGATGAGTTGTCGAACAAGTAAGAAGGCTGCGGTTTTATATCCGGCCTATACAGGACGAACCCCGCTGGCCCCTATGGAATCCGCTGACTCACGCCTCATTTTTGCCACGGACCATGATGTCCAGAAGACGATGCAGGTTTGGTGAGCCCCGGTCTAACCTGTTTGCCATCACAATCGATACCTTGCGCAACCTGGGAAGTTCGCGTTCAGTGCAACATCAAGGGCATCCGGATGCCATACATGGTGCCGTCATGCAATTGCCGCCGTATAGTCAGCTCGGTATGAGCATCGGTGCGCAAGCAATGCCCAAATCGTCCGCGCCATCTTGTTTGCTAAGGCCACTATCACAATGTTGAGCGGTCGCCGCTGCCTGAGCTTTGCTGCCCATGACTCTGCATCTTTCACGTGCTTCATGACCGAGCGCGCCCCGTGAATGAGCAAGGTGCGCAAGTAGCGGTCGCCTCGTTTGCTGATTCCAAGTAGGCGCACCTTCCCTCCCGTCCCAATCTGCGCTGGCACCAAGCCGAGCCAAGCTGCAAACTCACGACCAGATTTGAAGGCCTTCGCATTGCCCATTGCGGCAACTGCCGCAGTCGCAGTCAAGAAGCCGACGCCTGGAATATCCGCAATTGCCTTGCACGCATCGCTTTCCTGTAGCCATGCCCTCAAGCGCCGCTCGATACGGGCAATCTCCTCGTCCATGTTGCTCAGACGTTGCCATTGCTCTCTGAGGGAATCTATCAGGACTGCCGGCAATCGCGACTCCAGCCGTGCGAGCACGTCGGGCATCGCTCGGCTCATCGCGGCCCGCCCCAATGCCATGACTTCGCCGTACTCGCTCAGCAGTCCACGCAAGCAATTCGATTGAGAGCGCCGGAATATCACTAGCTGCTGGCGCATGCGATGCAGCGCTAGAACGGCCTGCTGCGCTTCGGTCTTGATTGCCACTGTCTTGATGCCAGGTTGACTCGTTGCAGCCCAGATGGCGCGCGCGTCAGCAACGTCGTTCTTGTTGCCTGTCACAAACGCCTTGACCAGCTTGCCCGGCATCAGTTTGACCTGATGTCCAAGTTCGCTTAACCGCCGTGCCCAGTGTTGTGAGCTGCCACACGCTTCCATGCCAATCAGACAGGGTTCACGATTTGCGAAATGTTCCAAGAAGGCACCTCGCTTGAGTTGCCGGTCAACCACTTCCCCCGTCTCGCGGTCAATCCAGTGCAACTGAAAGACCTGCTTCGCAATGTCAACGCCAATGATGGTCGGTTCCATTTCCGCTCTCCCTGGAAAGGTGGTGACGCACCATTATTGCTGCGGCGGAGGCGTCCATACCATTTTTGCCGAGCATGCGCTGCAGCTCACGGACTTGTTTGAGCGCTTCGGCCAGCTCCGAGGCCGGCACCACTTCCTCGCCCGCGGTCACTGCCGACAGGCTCCCGTCTTGGTACAGCTTGCGCCACTGGAACACCTGATTCGGATTCACGCCGTGCTGGCGCGCCACCATCGAGACCGTCTTGCCCGGCTCAAAGCTCTCTCGGACCATCGCAAGCTTCTCTTCCACCGACCACCGCCGGCGACGCTCCGGGCCCGTCAACACTTCCATCACTTCTTGGTTGCTGCTAGTCATAAACACAGTCGTATGCCTACCCGTAGTTTAAGTGGGTGACTGTGTCCGGGGATTCTGGGGGCCGTTCCATGAGGGGGGCAATTGGTTTTGGCATATGGGGGCGTGTAGCCCCGTATGCAGTTTGTGGTGCTCCTGCTACCCGGCTCCGTTGTCCCATTCGTCGCGTCTATCGACATCGTCGGCCGCCGGAATGACCCGGCGGCCGACGCTCGCGTTACTTCCAGTTGGCCGCGATGACGCTTTCCAATGCATCCCGATAGTTTTGGGGCAAGGTGGACTGCCCCGAGGCTGGCGGGCTGAAGGACGCCATGGCCTGGACCAGGCTATCGACTTGGGTATCGAGGAGGCGCTTTCCGTCGGCAGTCGTGAACTGGTCGACGTGATAGGCAGCCCCGGAGTACCAGTTGGAGATGGTCGTCTTGTCGGTTGAGCCGATCACACTCACTTCGAGATCGGCGTTGACTCGTCGGAACCAGAGCTGGTCTGTCGCGATGCCGTCACCGAAGGCGATGACATCGGAGCGCCCGGTGGAGGTGTCGTAGTTGTAGATGGAGTCCTGCCCCCAGCCGGAGTTGAAGACGTAGGTATCGGAGCCTTCATTGCCGACGAGGTAGTCGTTGCCGGCACCGCCCTCGAGGGTGTCGTTGCTGTTGCCGCCATAGAGGTTGTCGTTGCCCGAGCCGCCCAGGAGGCTGTCGTCGCCGGACTCGCCGTAGAGGTAGTCGTTGTCGGCGCCGCCATCGAGCACGTCGTTGCCGTCACCGCCGAAGAGATTGTCGGCGCCGGCCTCACCGCGCAGGGTGTCGTTGCCACCGTAACCACGGAGGGTGTCGTTGCCGTCGAGGCCGTTCAGGTTGTCGTCGGAGGCATAGCCGTAGAGGTTGTCGGCACCGGAGGTGGGCGCCTGGACGAGGGTTTTGACAGCGGCGACGTCCCAGGAGGTGCCGTCGGCGAAGCGGACCTCGTCGATGCGGTAGGGGCCGGTGGCGTCGCTGTTGAAGTAGGACTGGACGGTGACCCTGTCGGAGCTGTTGCGCAGCGAAAGGATCAGGTCGTCGCCCGAACGGGTAGCGACGATGTCGCTAGCCGCGATGCCCGTGCCGAAGGTGATGACATCGGAGCGACCGGCGGTGGTGTCGTAGTTGTAGATCGTGTCCTGGCCCCAACCTGAGTTGAAGACGTAGGTGTCGGAGCCTTCATTGCTGACGAGGTAGTCGTTGCCGGCGCCGCCCTCGAGGGTGTCGTTGCCAGTGCCGCCGTACAGGTTGTCGTTGCCCGAGCCGCCCAGGAGGCTGTCGTCGCCGGACTCGCCGTAGAGGTAGTCGTTGTCGGCGCCGCCATCGAGCACGTCGTTGCCGTCACCGCCGAAGAGATTGTCGGCGCCGGCCTCACCGCGCAGGGTGTCGTTGCCACCGTAACCACGGAGGGTGTCGTTGCCGTCGAGGCCGTTCAGGGTGTCGTCGGAGGCGTAGCCGTAGAGGTTGTCTGCGCCGGAGGTGGGCGCCTGGACGAGGGCTTTGACGGCAGCGACGTCCCAGGAGGTGCCGTCGGCGAAGTGGACCTCGTCGATGCGGTAGGGGCCGGTGGCGTCGCTGTAGAAGTAGGACTGGACGGTGACCTTGTCGGAGCTGTTGCGCAGGGACAGGACCAGGTCGTCACCACTACGGGTGGCCACGATGTCGCTGGCTGCAATACCAGTGCCGAACTCAATGACATCGGAGTGCCCGGAGGTGGTGTCGTAGTTGTAGATCGTGTCTTGCCCCCAGCCGGAGTTGAAGACGTAGGTGTCGGAGCCCTCGTTGCCGACGAGGTAGTCGTTGCCGGCGCCGCCCTCTAGGGTGTCATTGCCGGCGCCGCCGTACAGGTTGTCGTTGCCCGCACCACCTTGCAGGGAATCGTCACCGGCCTCGCCGTAGAGGTAGTCGTTGTCGGTGCCGCCATCGAGCACGTCGTTGCCGTCACCGCCGAAGAGGTTGTCGGCGCCGGCCTCACCGCGCAGGGTGTCGTTGCCACCGTAACCACGGAGGGTGTCGTTGCCGTCGAGGCCGTTGAGGGTGTCGTCGGAGGCGTAGCCGTAGAGGTTGTCGGCACCGGAGGTGGGCGCCTGGACGAGGGCCTTGACGGCGGCGACGTCCCAGGAGGTGCCATCGGCGAAGCGGACCTGGTCGATGCGATAGGGACCGGTGGCGTCGCTGTAGAAGTAGGACTGGACGGTGACCCTGTCGGAGCTGTTGCGCAGGGAGAGGATCAGGTCGTCGCCACTGCGGGTAGCGACGATGTCGCTGGTCGCGATGCCGTCACCGAAGGTGATGACGTCTGAGCGTCCGGGGCTGATGTCGTAGTTGTAGATCGTGTCCTGCCCCCAGCCGGAGTTGAAGACGTAGGTATCGGAGCCCTCGTTGCCGTTGAGGTAGTCGTTGCCGGTGCCGCCATCGAGGGTGTCGTTGCCCGCGTCGCCGTAGAGGTAATCGTTGCCTCCCTTGGCCGTGAGCACATCGTTACCGTCGCGGCCATAGAGGTAATCGGCGGTATTGGTACCCACCAGCAGATCCGGCCGCGAAGTGCCGGTGAGGTTGTGTTCGGTGGCGGCTGCGAGGCGCACTGTCCAGCTGCTCAACTCCTCGGTGAACGCGACCAGGTCGGGGGTGGCATTGAGTTGGGCAATAAGGAATTGGGTAGCGTTCCAGCCGAGCATATTCAGTTTTTTATCGCCGAATGCGCTCATGAACTCAATCAAATCGACCAAACCTTGTTGCGGCGATAATTTTATCGCTGATTCAAATGATTTTTGAACCTCTGAAAATGAGAAGATTGGTAATCCATGGGTTGTGGTGACCACTATGCTTTCATAGTAGTCTTTGAGTCTGGTTTGCAATAACTGAATCGCCCCGGTTTTTCTAGACACCCGCGAGCCGTTGGGAATGGCGTTGTTCGAACTCTACCGGCGATAGTCCGTTGGCGCTCGAATGTCGCCGTGTTGGGTTGTAGAACATCTCGATGTAGTTGAAGACATCGGACTTGGCCTGCTGCCGGGTGACATAGATTTGCCGCCGCACTCGCTCG
This sequence comes from Ralstonia nicotianae, assembly GCF_018243235.1. Classification (NCBI taxonomy): domain Bacteria; kingdom Pseudomonadati; phylum Pseudomonadota; class Betaproteobacteria; order Burkholderiales; family Burkholderiaceae; genus Ralstonia; species Ralstonia nicotianae. The sequence continues at coordinate 3,362,628 of NZ_CP046674.1, read as the reverse complement.
CGCTTGAGCAACTGGAAGAAGCTCTCAGCCACGGCATTGTCGTGGCAGTTGCCGCGCCGGCTCATGCTACACAGCAGGTTGTGCTCGCGCAGGAAGCTCTGCCAAGTGTGGCCGGTGAACTGGCACCCCTGATCCGAGTGAATCAGCACCTGCTGGTGCGGACGGCGTCGCCATAGTGCCATCAGCAAGGCATCCAGCACCAACTGGGTATCGATGCGCTGCCCCATGGACCAGCCGACGACCATGCGTGACCACAGATCGATGACCACGCTCAGGTACAGCCAGCCTTCGTGCGTGCGGATATAGGTGATGTCGGTCACCCAGGACTGGTTCGGGCCGTTGACCGTGAACTGCCGCTGCAGGTGATTGGGCGCGACCGCCGCCGGCTTGCCGGCACGCCCAGCAGGACGTCGACGGTAGCCTGATTGCGAACGCAGTCCCTCGGCCTTGAGTAGCCTCGCCACGCGGTGCTTGCCGCAGCGCTCGCCCAAATCGCGCATGTCCAAGGTGAGCTTGCGATAGCCATAGACCCCGCCGCTCTCCAGCCAGGCCTGCTTGAGTAACCCCAGCAGGCGTTGGTTGTCCTTCGCGCGTGGGCTCAAGGGATTTGCGTGCCATGCGTAGTAACCACTGGGATGCACCGACATCGCCTTGCACAGACGGCGCACGCTGTATTGACCCGCGTGCGCCTTGATGAAGGCGTACCTCACCCGGACTGCTTGGCAAAGTACGCTGCGGCCTTTTTTAGGATGTCGCGCTCCTCGGTCACCCGTTTGAGCTCGGCCTTGAGCCTGCGTACCTCGTCGGATGGCGATACCTGCCCTTGCGGTTGCGCCACGGGTTGGCGTCGTTGTTTGATCCACTGGTACAGGCTGTGTTGGCTCACGCCCAGCCGCTGCGCGACCTCGGCAACGCTGTGACCTCTGTCCAAAACCTGATTGACCGCCTCGACCTTGAATTCCTCGGTGTATCTCTTCGCGCTCATCGCACCTCCTGTCTAACCTCTAGTTTGAGGCTCACAGGTGTCTACTTAGGCCGGGGCGATTCAAACAACGATTCATAGATATCCGTCTTGAATCGGTCATAAGCCAACGCTATGCTGGCAATCTGTTCGGCTGCCAAGGTTACGGTGACACCACCGGAAGTGGCGTCCAATGGCGTGAATCTGGCTTGGCCATTGGCCCCGCCGTAGGTGAAGCCCATGAAGCGCTCCACAATACCGAGTTTGCGTACGAAGTCGTCATAGGCTGCCGTGCCCGCCGTTAATCCTGCGAGGTTATAGGTCAGCTTGACACCGCTGGCGGCCAATGCGTCAGCCTGTGCCTTGAGTGACTTCATGTCGGCAGTGTCAGCCCATTTCTCAATGAAGCCATCCAGCTGACCAATCTGCGCTTGCCGTGAGGTTTGTTGAGTATAGGTTTGTACCCAGTTACCCAAATCGTTCGAAAGGCTGATAGCTTCGTTCAAGTCACGCGCTCGGCCTGAACCACGCAAGGTTGGCAACGCTTTGGCTGAATCCGTGAGTGGAATATGATCGGTGAATTGCCGATAGAAGGTGTTGACCAGCAGATCCAGATTAGCGGCCGCACCATTGGTTTCGCCGGTTGCTCCTGTGGTTCCGTTGGAACGGTTAAAGGTGCCTGCAGCGGTCTGAACATTGCCGTTGCCCAAATCGGTGCGAACCGCTGTTGAGTTGACGCCAATGGAGACGATGTTGTTGGCGGAAAGCGTGGTGAGTTCGTTGGTCTGGCTGATTCCGTCCTGGTTCAGGTCGCGCCAAATGCGCAGATTGGCGAATACGCTGTCGGAGGCATCGATCTTGCAGTCTTTGTCGGCATCGACGTCGCGTAATGCATCAAAGCCGTCAGTAGCGAATTGACCATTGCTCTTGAGCGTGTCCACACCAAAGAGCTCGCGACCCGAGTCAATGGCGCCGTTGCCATTGCGATCCAGCACTAGCCAGCCGTCATCAGGTTTGACCCAACCCGTACCCGTTTTGACACCATCGCCATCGTGATCGAACAGAATGACGGTGCCGTCACGCGTGGTGGTGGTTTCGATACCATCACCATCCAGGTCGAGTACGAGAGGATCGCGCCGTGGGGGCGTCGTGCCACCTGCCCCCGAGCTGCCGCCTCCACCGCCCGTGCCGCCCGCCGCACCGCCGCCAGTTCCGCCGCTGCTGCCCATACCCGAGCTACTTCCTCCAGCTCCGCCTGCGCCACCGCCGCCGCCCGTGCCTCCCGGTACGGTTGCGCCCGCACTGCCGCCGCCGGCGTCGTCTGATCCGCCAGGCAGGTTGTTGCCTGATCCTGGGGCCCAGTTATCACCGAGGCCGTCATTCTTGGGCTCAGGAAGTCCAGATCTTCGCAGGGCCTCGTCCGCTGTGGAGTTAGAGTTCTGATCCAAAGGCCGATATTGATGTCCCTCAAGAGCGATATCGTTCATGGAGTCAGTGATTTTTTTCCAGTCGCCGGAAAGATCTTCACCGCTTTTTATTTCTTCGTGCTTTTGTGTTTGGCCTCTGGCGTTTGGGTTGAGCGGGTTGTCTGGGTAATCCGCATCGTATTTAGCGTGGGTTGTGATAATGTTTCCGTAATCACTTCCAGACGAGCCGCTTCCCGAGGATCCGCTTTGAGATAAATCACTCATGCTTGATGAGGCGTCTTTGCCTGCCCACCCACTGGCAGCATACTGATTCCCGTTGGAGTCAGTGTAAAGAAGATACTTATGATAATAGCCAGGTCCGATTTCCCTGTAGACAATCTCGATCTTTTCAGTAATTTTTATATCCTGGAGCTTAGTAGGCATTTTTTACGTACCAGCCACGCACAACTGCGACGCCTCCGTTTCGAAAGCCGATCTCGATGGCTATCCCGTAGTCGTACACCAGCGATAAAATAGGTTTGTGATCGTATCTGCCGACGACTACGGTGCTTTCGCAATCAGGGCAGTTGGGAATGGGTTGCTTGGTTTCTTCTTCGGTAACTTTGAAGCCTTCGGATGCGAGAATTTCTTTGGCTTCAGCCTTAGAAATTCCTTCTGAAAAATACTTCTTGATAATGTGGTCGACTTGAATTGGTTTGAATCTTTCTGGCTTGTCCAGGGCTGAAATTTCATTGATTAGTTTTCCTGCCGCCATAGCGTGCCCCTGAAAAATAAGTACGAATGCAATCAGTATCGTGGCTGTCAATTTATTCATTTTAAAATCTCGCTTTGATGGGGCGAGGTAATCGGTTCGAGGTTGAGTCGTGCTGTGTTCGATGTGTGTCGTGATTGATGTGATGTGTATTTGGTGATGGGGTAGGCCTGAGTGGGGCGGTCATTTGATTGGTGGTCGATGTGCTGAGAACTTGGATTGGGTTGCTGTATAAATCGGCGGTGTGAGTTGCCGCCACGGGTGGTGGATAGTTCTGCGTGCCTGCCATTTTTGGATGCAGGAAATTATGAGTGTGAAGATTATTGCAATTTTTGATATTCCTCCATTGTGTAATTTATTCACATAAGCACTTCGTAAGAGGGGGGTCTTTTGTTATGGATCGCTAAAAATGACGCCGCGCCTGATTCCTACAACACAGTTGCCTAGTTGGCACGTACGTGGCAGGGAATGCTCTGCGTTTCTGATTCGCGCCAAGCAAGAGTCGATGGGAATGGGGATGAATCAATGAAGATCACCAGGCCTGTGCGTCGCCTGTGGCTTGATCTGCTCGGGCGCAAGGTGGCCGCGCCGCCGCCGGCGCTCTCTTTACAGTGAGCCCTGTCGAGAACGCCAGACTACTGGCGGCTGCTATCGCGGCTGTCCGGCAGCTGTCCTGCCGGATTTGCCAGAAGTGTCCGCAAGTGTCCATGGAGATCGCGCGGCGCCGCGTCGATCATGGTGCATCGCAGTGTCAGTGTTCTTCTTCTCCCACGAACGGACTTCCACCATGTCGCGCTACCCCTTCCGCCTGCTCAACGTCTTCGCCGAAACCACCTTCGGCGGCAATCAGCTCGCCGTCTTCGAGGACGGGCGGGGCCTGGACGATGCGACCATGCAGGCCATCGGGCGCCAGTTCAATCTGTCCGAGATCACCTTCATCTTTCCCGACGACGCCGATGGCGCCACTGCGCGCTTCCGCATCTTCACGCCGGATTACGAGATGCCGTTTGCCGGCCATCCGTCGCTGGGCACGGCGCAGGTGGTGCGCGAGCTGTACGGCCCCGGCAATGATGTGACGCTGCGTTGCCACTCCGGTACGGTGCATCTGTCAGCGCGGGACGATGGCTGGTCGCTGGTTCCGCCGCGTGCCGGCGCGCTGAGCACGCGCCCGGCCGATCCGGCGATCGCCGGGATGCTGGGGCTGGAGGCCGATGCCCTGGCCAGTCCGCCGATGTGGGTCGATGTCGGTATCGAGCAGTTGATGGTGCCGGTCAAGCGCCGGGCCGATGTCGAGCGTGCACGTCCTGACCTGTCGGTCTTCGACGCATGGCCGCGCAGCCGCGATGACGGACGCAACGCGTACGTGTTCACCATGCCCGAACCCGGCAGCGCGGAGCCGGTCGTGGCGCGTTTCTTCTTTGAATACGGCACCGGCATGATCGAAGACCCGGGCACCGGCTCGGCATGCGCCAACCTGGGCGGCTGGCTGCGCGCGACCGGCCATGCGCTGCCCGTCTCGCTGCGTGTCGAACAGGGCGCGGCGGTGCGCCGGCCCTGTCACCTGACGCTGCGGGTGGATGCCGATGGCACCATCCACGTCGGCGGCCGCGTGATCGAGATCGGCCGCGGCACGCTGAATCTCTGAGCGCGGCCTGCGGGGCGGGATGGTGTGGAAACTAAGCGGCGGGCGCCGCCAGTTGCCTGCAATAGAACGTCGTGCCGCAGAATGCGCCGTCGGGCATCAGCGCGTAGTTGGGCACGGTGCCCACGCGCTGCCAGCCGGTGCGCTGGTACAGCCGCTCGGCATCGCCGCCGGTGACCGTATCAAGGACCAGCACGCTCTTGCCCTCGGCGCGCGCCACGGCGTCCACCTCGGCCATCAGTCGCTGCGCGACGCCGCGCCGGCGCGCGCGCCGGTGCACCAGCATCTTGGCGACGTCGGCGCGATGCGGCTGGTTCTCGGGCTGGGCCAGGATCAGCTGCACGGTGCCGAGGAGGGTGCCGGCCCCGTCTTCGGCAATCAGCAGGGCGCGTTCGCCGCGGGCCACGCCGTCGGCCACTTCGCGCCAGAACGCCAGCGCCTTCTCGTGCGACAGCGGCAGCATGAAGCTGACCGACGCGCCGCCTTCCACGCAATCGATCAGCACGTCGGCCAGCGCCCCCACGCAGGCGGCCGCTTCGTTGGGGCCGATGCGGCGCACCGTGGTGAGGTCATCGGCAAGGCTCATGCGGTCCTCCGGGCAGGGGCGAACGGCAGGATGGACAGCGCCACCAGATAGCGCGCCGGCCGGCCGGTCGGATTGTGAAACGCGAGCGGGCTGTCCAGCCGCATGGCCAGGCAGTCGCCGGTCTCCAGGCGCCACAGCGTATCGCCCACGGTGATGTCCATGGTGCCGTCGATCATCCAGAGTTGCTGGTGGATATCCGCATCGCGCGGCCCGGTATCGTAGGCGACGCGAGCGCCAGGCGGGAAGGCGACTTCGACAAGCTGGATCGGCGAGCGCACGGCAGGCGACAGGTTGCGGCGCACGTAGCCGGAGGCCGGGTCGGTCCACACCGGCTGGTCGGCCGCATGCGACAGGGGGGATGGGGCTTCGAGCGGCGCGGTGTCTTCGAACAGCGAGGCGAGCGTCACGCCCAGCGCTGAGCTCAGTTTGTCGAGCACGGCGGCGGTCGGGCTGCTCTCCCCGCGTTCGATCAGGGAGATAGTCGAGCGGCCGACGCGGCTGCGTTCGGCCAGCGCGTCGAGCGACAGGCCGCGGGCGTCGCGCAAGGCGCGCAGGCGGCGGGCGAGGCGTTGGTTGATGTCCATTTTTCCAGTTTAACGGAAATTGTTGTCCGGTAAACTGGATTTTGATGGATCGGGTTCGTGCTACTCCCGGCGCTGCACCAGGGGCGGCAGCCACGAGCCGTCCAGCGCGGCCTCCTTGGGCCACGCCAGCGTCAGGCGCACGATGAACGGGCCGGTTGGCACGGGCAGCCAGTTGGCGCGGCTGCCCTTGGGTGGCGGGTCGCGCTGGAGGTAGATGTCCAGCGAGCCGTCGCGGTTGGGACGCGGGCGATCGGCCGCGCTCAGCAGGTCGCGGCGCCCGCCGGGCTGCGACGGGCGGCGGGCGATGCCGACCGCGGCCAGCGCCCAGCCGGCGTTTTCGGGCGGCAGTTGGCCTGGGTCGAAATGCAGGACGTAGCGGTGCATGCTGTCGAGCGGCATGCCATCCGCGTCGGTGCTGGTGCGCGCGATGAGCGCATCCTGCGGCAGGTCGGTGCCGGCGCCGTCCCAGGCGACGATGGCGCGCTGCTCATAGTCGAGCCCGTAGGCACCGATGTTGCGCGGGATGAACCAGCCGTTCTGTGTGATCGGCGGCTGCCTGGCGGCGATGGCCAGGCTGTCGCGTGCCGCGGCGGCACCGCGTTCGATGGCCTCGCCGGCGGCATCCCGGTTGAGGTCGACCGGCATGCCGGGCGCGATGCCCAGCGCTCGCACGCTCTGCAGCATGGTCGAGTCGGCGGGGTGCGGCGGGTTGTCCTTGAGCAGGGCGGAAAAGCGCGCGAAATACGCATTGGCGTCCAGCGCCGTCACCTGTTGCCGGGCCTCGGCCAGGGTGGCGCCGGTGTCGGGCTTGTCCTTGAGCAGGGTGGCCATGCGCGTGAAACCCGCGTTGGCATCCGGTGCTGTCGTGCGTTGCGGGGCGGCGTTCTGGGCGAGGTCGGCATCGGGCCGGCGCCTCTCGTGCGCCTCGCGTGCCGGCGGCTTGTTGAGGTCTTCCAGCGGCGTCAGCCGGAAGCGATCCTGCAGCCGCCGCGCGACCGCTTCGTCGCGCGGGCCGCTGACCTGCACGCGGGCGACCACCCACACCATCGGCGTCGGCGCGGCGATGGCGCGCACGCCGGCCGGCAGCACGCCTGTCCAGCCGGGCGGCGTGATGGCGACCTGCAGGGCGCGCGCGCCGGTGGTGCGGCTGCCCAGGGTGTCGAAGATGTCGGTCCAGGCGTCGTACAGCGAGACCCATGCGTGGCGCAGCCCAAGATCCGGCACGCTGAGCACGATGGGGCCGTCGCGCAGGTCCAGGAAGGCGCTGCTGGCCAGCGTGTCGGCACGGGCGCGCACGCCGGGCGGCAGCGCATCGTCGTCCAGGCTGCGCTGATGCAGGAAACGGCCTGCCGGCGCTTGCACCGAGGCGGTCCGCTGCAGCGCATCCGTCATCATCAGCGGAAAGGCGTAGACATAGACGGACCTGGCGAGCGCATCCGGCGCTTGCGGGCTGCGCGGCGCGGCGGCCGCGACGGGGGCTGGGCCCGGTGGAGTGGAGCAGCCGGTCAGGACAGGCGCGGCCACGCTCAGCGCCAGGGCGACCAGCCTCGTGAGCCGGCGCGCGGGCGCATGGCGATGCGTCATCGTGTTCTCCTTCTTGTCGGCGCGCACCGACAGGGAACCGGACGCCTGTCGATCATCCCCCCAAGGATGCTTGCGCTTCTCGCCGCGCGGATCGTCAATCCTCAACGCCGCGCGCTTGTTGTTTAGCCTTTGACTGTAGGAGTGCCTGCGGGACAAGTCAAACCATGTGCGCCATGGCGCTCTTCACAGCGAACCCCTCCGCGCTTCACAGGCGTAGATGCAGGGCCAGCCGCAGCTTGGCCGCCTCGTATTCGGCTTTCAGGCGCGTCACGATCTCGCCGGCCGGCGGCAGGTCCGAGATCTGCCCGACGCCTTGGCCCGCGCCCCAGATGTCCTTCCACGCCCGGGCCTTGGCGCTGCCGTCGCCGAAGTTCATCTTCGATTTGTCGGCCTCGGGCAGGGCCTCCGGATCCAGCCCGGCCAGTTCGATGCTCTCGCGGATGTAGTTGCCGTGCACGCCGGTGAAGAGGCTGGTGTAGACGATGTCGGAGGCCGCCGCGCGCAGGATGGCCTCTTTGTACGCGCCGGCGGCATGCGCCTCCTGGCTGGCGATGAAGCGCGTGCCGATATAGGCGAGGTCCGCGCCCATGGCCTGCGCGGCCAGGATGGCGTCGCCCGTGGCGATGGCGCCCGACAACGCGATCGGCCCGTTGAAGATGCGCCGCACCTCGCCCACCAGCGCGAACGGCGACAGCGTGCCCGCATGGCCGCCCGCCCCGGCGGCCACCAGGATCAGCCCGTCGACGCCGGCCTCGAGCGCCTTCTCGGCGTGGCGCAGGTTGATCACGTCGTGCAGCACGATGCCGCCGTAGCTGTGCACGGCGTCCAGGATCTCCCTGACCGGCGCGCGCAGCGAGGTGATGAAGATCGGCACCTTGTGCTTGACGCAGGTGGCCACGTCCTGCTCCAGCCGCGCGTTGGAGGCATGCACGATCTGGTTGACCGCCAGCGGCCCGACCACGGCGTGCGGATGCGCGGCGCGGTGGGCGGCGAGCTCGGCGTTGATCTGCGTGAGCCAGTCGTCCAGCACCTCGGCCGGGCGCGCGTTGAGCGCCGGAAACGCCCCCACGATGCCGGCCTTGCACTGTGCGAGCACCAGTTCCGGATAGCTGACGATGAACATTGGCGAACCGATCACCGGCAGGGTCAGGTGCTGCAGCGCGGCGGGGAGGTGCTTGGCGGCGGGCATGGCGTCTCCTGGCTGGAGTGGGCGGACGGCGGGGTCCGCTTCCGATTATAGGAACGATCCCGCACTCCGCCGCGTGCCATGCGCCGGTGCCGGACCCTGGCGCGGGCGGGCCGCGCCAGGCGGCCGGACGGCATCCGCCGGGCGCCAACATGCATGCCGGCGCTGCGCTAGCATGCGAACGATCCCTCATATCGCCGCATCCCACCCGCCGGGAGACCCGCATGACCGCATCGCCCACCCTCGAAGTCGCGATCGCCGCCGCCGACCGAGCCCTGTTCCCCGGCTTCCGCCCATTCAGGCAAGCGGCCAACGGCGTGGAGATCGCCGGGGTCATCGGCGGAAGCGGCCCGCCGCTGCTGTTGCTGCACGGGCATCCGCAGAGCCACGTGATCTGGCACAAGGTGGCGCGCGAGCTGGCCCGCGAGCACACCGTGGTCGCCACCGACCTGCGCGGCTACGGCGCCTCGTCCAAGCCGGCCGGCAGCGCCACGCACGTCGAGTACAGCAAGCGCGCGATGGCGCAGGATCAGGTGGACGTCATGCGCGCGCTCGGCTTCGAGCGCTTCGGCCTGTGCGCCCACGATCGCGGCGCGCGTGTCGCCCATCGCTTGTGCGTCGATCATGCCGGGCGCGTCGAGCGCGCGATGCTGCTCGACATCGCCCCCACGCTGGCGATGTACGAACAGACCAACATGGCCTTCGCCGCCGCCTACTGGCACTGGTTCTTCCTGATCCAGCCGGCGCCGTTTCCCGAGACGCTCATCCATGCCACGCCCGATTTCTACATCGGCAAGCTGATGGGGCTGCGGCATGCCGGCCTTGCGCCCTTCGTGCCGGAAGCCATGGCCGCCTATGCCGCCGCCATGCGCGAACCGGCCTGCGTGCACGCCATGTGCGAGGACTACCGCGCCGCCGCCACCATCGACCTGGAGCACGATCGCGCCGACCGCGCGGCCGGCCGGCGCATCGCGGTGCCGCTGCGCGTGCTGTGGGGGCAGCATGGCGTGATCCAGCGGTGCTTCGAGCCTCTGGCGCTGTGGCGCGCAGTGGCCGAGGACGTCAGCGGCGGCACGGTGCCGTGCGGGCACTATGTGCCGGAGGAGGCGCCGGACGCATTGCTGGCGGAGATGCGGGCGTTTTTCGGCTGAGGTGGTCAGTCGGGGGCGACCTCGCTGCTGCGTTTTGCGTGCCGTGTTTTCGGGGGGGCGGACGGGGGCGGAGCGCCCGCCATGGGACCATGGGGCGCCATTTGCGCTTTGGGCAAAGGAAGGCGTTTGTGCCGCAATGCGGCCTGCGTTGAGAGACCGCTGTTGCCGGTGGCCGGCTCCGAAAGCGCAGATCCCGATCTCACCAGGACTGCCATGGACTTCCCTCGTCGCCATTCCCTGTCCCCGCTACGATTCCTCACACCGTCGCGCTCACCCCAGACGGAGCGTACGCCCGGCGCTTCTCCCGCACCCGGCAATACGCCTCGCAGGGCGAGCGGTCCGCTGTCCGGCCTGACCAAAGGCTTCAACGCGCTGTTCAAAGCCGATCCGGAAAAGGCCGCGCTGAGACAGGCCTTCTCCATGGCCGAAACCGGCAAGGCGGAATCGCTGGCGGGTCTGCTGCAAAGCCATCCGCACCTGGTGATGGCCGTCAACGCGAACGGGACCACGCTGCTGGCATCGGCCGCCAAGCGCGGACACCTGGAGGTCGTCCGCCTGATACTGGCGCGGCCGGAGTCCGCCATCCTCATCAACCAGATCAACAAGCGCGGGGAAACGCCGCTCCAGCGCGCCGTCGAAGCGGGGCGTACCGCCGTGGTCGGGGCGCTGCTCCAGCATGCGGAGATCGACCCGAACAGGGTCGACAAGCACGGGCAGACGCCGCTTCATATCGCAGCCGGCAATCGCCATGCTGATATCACGCGCGCATTGGTCGAGCATCCGCGCACGGAGGTGAACCGGCCGGACCGCGACGGCAATACCGCGCTGCACCTCGCCGTGCGCAAGCGCGGGCTGGACGCGGCGGGCGAGTTGTTGCGCCACCCCCATATCGACCCCAACCAGCCCAATGCCAAGCATCACACCCCGCTGACGATGGCGATCGCCAAGCTGCACGTCGATTGTGTGCATGCGCTGGCCAGCCATCCCGGCGTACAGGTCAACCGGCCCGGCACGGACGGCCATCCTCCTGTCTGGCAAGCGGTCGCCCAGTTTGTGGAGCACCTGGAGAGCGGTTCTTTTGCGCGCCATCGGGTGCGTACCGGTAAGGAGCTCGATTGCCTTTTCGAGCTGGCCCGCTCGCCGCACATCGATCTGAATGTTCTTGGCCCGGGCGGGCATACGCCGCTGACCCGGCTGGCTTGCGCCAAGCCGCACCGGTACGTGCAGGCAGGGCGGGACACCACATTCACGGAGATCCAGCACAAACAGCGGGTCGTGGACGCCGTCCGCGCCTTCCTCCAGGGCAGCAGCGAGGGGCGCAATGGTTTCAATCCGAACGCCCGCAATATCGACGGCCAGGTTGCGGTCCAGATCGCGCTGCGCAATGGACACGACGCGCTGGCCTCCCGGCTGCTGCAGGATCCGCGCACCGATCCGGGGGCGGCGGTGACACGCCTCATCGGCAAGCCAGGCCGATTGTCCAGGCTGTTGAACCCCGGGGGGGCGGAGCCGAAAACCCATGGCGCCGGTCAGGCGTTCCTGGTGGAGCAGCTCGAGCGGTCGATACGGTTCCGCAACCCGGACGGCACCGCGAATCCCTGGATATCCCTCGCGCTATGCGAATATGCGGCTCGCTTCGAGATCACGGCCGAGGCCCAGCGGCGCGCATCGGCCGAGAATCGATCGTGCCGGCCCGACGCCGCATCGTACGCGGCGCAGGCGCTGGAGTTCAGCATGGCCTTCCAGCAGGCACCGATTATCAAGGTGGCGGCGCAGGCGCTGATCCACCACGCCCCGCGCCACCAGGCGCACTTCAACCTGGGCGGCATCGACGTGTCCCGCAGCGAAATCCAGGCATGGGCCGCCGGCGATGTGCCCGAGGCCGTCCTGAATGCGCACATCGAGCAGTACGTGCGGGATGGCCGGATCAACGTGCATGCCGATGCCCTGTTGACGCGCGGGCAGCAGTTGCTCAACGCGATGAAGCGCCTCACGCCCGAGGATCAGCGCCGTTCGGTCGAGCAGTCCGCCGCCGATCTGCGTGCGATGATCGGCCAGCGCAGCGATCAGCTCAAGCAGGCATTGAAGGCCGAGGCCAGCGAGGCGGCACTGGAAGCCCTGGCGGCGTTCGAGGCATTCGAGACCGTCGAGGCCATGGAGGCGATGGCTGCCGAGCAGGCGGAGGACGCCGAAGAGGCGCGAGAAGAGGAGGAGGTCGAGGACGCGCAGGAGGACGAGGCGGCGCAGGCACGGGCGCACACGGAAGCGGAGCACCAGAAGGCGCGGCTGAAGGGGCGTATCGACGATTTGCGCAACGCCGGGAAAGGTATCAAGCACCTGCTGAAAATGGGGCCGACCAAGGAGGACCCTGACTACGCGTTCCACGCCAACGTCGCTTTGGCGGATACGTGGTCGTACGTACAGTCCCGCAAGGACCCGGAGCTCAAGGACAACCTGACCGCGGCCCTGCTGCTGCGCCTGGCCGATGTCGGCAAGGATGTCCCCTGCAACACGGGCTGTATCCAGCGCGTGGCCTTCGCCAGCGAAGGCATCGATACCTCGCTGCACCAAGGGGAGCCGGGTCGGGGGGCCATGTATGAAGAAATCGTCTCCATCGCGAAGGCGGTCAACGAACGCTACAAAGCGCGCTATGGCGAGGTCGAAGCCTTCGATCCGGCTGCGCCGGGCACGTCTTCCGCGCCGTCGGTGACGGCGCGCGACCGGCAGGCGATCCTGCGATACACGAAGGGGGCGGAGATCGACGACGACGTGGTCACCGACGTCAAGCGGGACATGGTCCGCGCCGACGTGCTGGCGGACTTGGTCGGGCGGCGAGGCTGGACCCGCGCGACGGTTGAGGAACTGTTGGCTCCCATCCTGGATAACGTGGAGTATCTGGACGAGTTCAGCGTCAAGGCTTCCGGCTCGCCCGACGTCCATGCCGGGCCGTAAGACGCCGGTCGGGCATCGTCATCGACCGATCCGCCGTGGCCGGCAGGCCGAAGCGGCCGCCGGTCGCGGCCGCGTCAGCCTCGGTTGACGATCCGCGTGGCTTCAACGGCCGCGGCGCCGGCCTTGACCAGCGCCGCGACGGTTGCTTCCAGCAGCGCCGGCAGTGGCGTCGCGGCAAAGAAGCGCGCCTGCAGGCGTGGAATCAGTGAGGCCTGTGCAAACCAGGCCGCCAGGGCCTCGCGCGTGATGGCTTGCTGCTCCAGCAGCTTGAACTTCACCAGCACGCGCAGGGCGTGCAGGGCGTTGCGCTCCGGATCGGCGCGCAGGTAGGCGAGCCGGCCCCGTGCCGCGTCGATGGCCGCATCCACCTCCGTGAACGGCCGGCCATGGCCCGGCACCACCACGCGCGCACCGAGCCGCGCGATGCACGCCAGGATCGCCTCCTGTTCGGCAAAGCCGCTCTCGCCCTCCAGCTCAGGAAAGATCACGCCGAAGCCGCGCTCCCACAGCGCATCGGCGGACAGCAGCACGCGCGTGTCGGGGCTGTACAGGATGACGGCGTGCGGGTCGTGTCCGGGTGCACTGATCACCTGCCAGTCGAGGCCGCCCAGGCGCGCCGTCATGCCGTCGGCCAGGCCGGCTTCGGCGGTGTCGCCCTCGGGCAGCGTAAAGCGCTCGCATTGCTGGCCGGTGGGGCGGTAGCTGAGCGCGTCGGTGTCCCAGTGGCGCACGTCGCCGATCTGCGCGGCGGGCACGCGGATGCGGCAGCCGTAGGCGGCCTGCAGCGCTGCGTTGCCGCCGCAGTGGTCGGCGTGCAGGTGCGTATTGAGCAGCCGGCGCAGCGGCCGGCCCTGCAGCGCATGCCGCGCCAGCGCCACGGTCTGCGGCGCGTGCGTCAGGTAGCCGGAATCGACGAGCGCGCAGCCGCCGTGCGCATCGGCGTCGAAGAACAGGATGTTGTTGGACGACAGCCAGCCGCGCTCGAACACGCGCATCGTGCCGGGCAGGGCGGCGATGCCGTGGCCGGCCGTCATGCGCGGGCGGTGTCTTCGAGCCACGCGCGGGCGCGCTCGGGCAGTTGCCGCCAGATCGCGACGCGCGCGGTGTCGGGCAGTGCGGACCACGCCGCGATCTCGTCGAGCGTGCGCATGCAGCCGATGCACAGGCCGCGCGAGCCGTCCATCCTGCACACGTTGACGCAGGGCGAGGCGACCGGCAGCGCGCGCTCGGCCTGTGCGCGGCGGTTGCGCAGCTTGCCGAGCGTCAGCTTCAGTTGCGAGCGCGTGCAGGCGTCCATGGCCGTGGCAGGCCGGTCAGCCCCGCTGGGCGATGTCCGCCACCGGGGCGCCGGTCATCGCCGCCAGTTCGGCGGGCGTCAGGTTGAAGACCGCGTGCGGATGGCCGGCGGCGGCCCACACGCTGTCGAAGCGGAACAGGTCCTCGTCGAGCAGCATCACCGGCTTGACGGCATGGCCGACGGGACACACGCCGCCGATGGCGTAACCGGTCTTCTCGCGCACGAACCTGGCGTCGGCCTTGGCCAGCGCGCCCACGCGCGCCGACACCTTGGCCTCGTCGACGCGGTTGGTGCCGCTGGCGATCACCAGCACCGGCGCATCGTCCTCCGCGCGCCGGAAGAGGATCGACTTGGCGATCTCCGCCACCGAGCAGCCCAGCCCGGCGGCGGCCTCGGCGGAGGTCTTGCCGGTGGCCGGCAGCATCACGATGGTCTTGTCGTAGCCGAGCGCGCGCAGGTGGTCGGCCACGCGCTGGGCGGATTCGGGCAGGGGGGCGTGGGTGTCGGGGGCGGTCGTCATCGTCGTCATTGAGCGTTGGCGTCAGATGCAGGCCTGGGCGATCTGGTCCTGCAGCTTGAGCAGCAGGGCGCGGCCGGCGCGCGAGGCGGTCGGCCGGCCGATGGCCTGGGAGATGAAGTCGCCGGCCAGCACCACCTTGTCCAGGTCGATGCCGGTGCGCAGCCCCAAGCCATGCAGCAGGTACAGCACGTCTTCGGTGGCGACGTTGCCGGTCGCCCCTTTGGCGTACGGGCAGCCGCCCAGCCCCGCCACCGACGCGTGGAAGATGGCAACGCCCACTTCCAGGCTCGCCAGGATATTGGCCAGCGCCTGGCCGTAGGTGTCGTGGAAATGGCCCGACAGCCGGTCGAGCGGGAAGGCGGCGGCGGCGGCTTCCATCACCGCCTTGACGCGGCCGGCGGTGCCCACGCCGATGGTGTCGGCGATGTCGATCTCATCGCAGCCGAGCGCCGCCAGCCGCTTGACCACATCGACGACCGACGCTACCGGCACCTCGCCCTGGTACGGACAGCCCAGCGCGCACGAGATCGACCCGCGCAGCCGGATGCCCGCGTCCTTGGCGGCCCGGGCCACCGGCACGAACCGTTCGATCGATTCAGCGATCGAGCAGTTGATGTTCTTCTGCGAGAACGCCTCGCTGGCCGCGCTGAAGATCACCACTTCATCGGCGAGCGCGGCGGCGGCGGCCTCGAAACCCTTCATGTTGGGCGTCAGCGCGGAATACAGCGTGCCGGGCCGGCGCTGGATGCGCGCCATCACGTCGGCGCCGTCGGCCATCTGGGGCACCCACCGGGGCGACACGAACGACGCGGCCTCCACGTTGACGAAGCCGGCGTCGGACAGGCGGTTCACCAGCTCCACCTTGGCCTCGGTGGACACCGGCGACTTCTCGTTCTGCAGGCCGTCGCGCGGGCCGACCTCGACTACTTTCACAAAATGCGGGAACGTCATCTCAGTAACCTCGTTGCAGATCGACGATGCCGGCGATCGGCTCGCCGGCTTCCAGCGCGCGGATCTTGCGCGCGATCTGGGCAATGCTGACCTCGCGCAGCGTCAGCGCCGAGATGTGCGGCGTGATGCGGATGCGCGGTTCGGTCCAGAAGGGATGATCGGCGGGCAGCGGCTCGGTGCGGAAGACGTCGAGCGCCGCGCCGGCGATCTGCCCGCGCGCGACGGCCGCGAGCAGGTCGTCCTCGACCAGGTGCTTGCCGCGCGCCACGTTGACGAGATACGCGCCGGCTTCGAGCTGGTCGAACAGCGCGGCATCGAGCACGTTCTCGGTATCGGCCGTCAGCGGCAGCACGTTGATCAGCACGCGCGTGCCGGCCAGGAAGCCGGGCAGGGCGTCGGCGCCCGCGCGGCAGTCGATGCCTTCCACCGACTTGGCCGAGCGGCTCCACCCGCGCACCGGAAAACCGAAGCCCGCCAGCGTGCGCGCGATGTGCGTGCCCAGCACGCCCAGGCCCAGCACGCCGACCACGAACGCGTCGCGATCGAACGGCTTCAGGAAGCGCCAGATCTTCGCCTGCTGCAGGCGCTCGTACTCGTCCAGCCGGCGGAAGAAGCGCAGCACGGCGTGGGTGACATATTCGCTCATCTGCGAGGCCATGCCGGCGTCGTCCAGGCGCACGATCGGCACGCTCTCGGGCAGCGCATCGGGCGATTGCGCGAGCAGGCCCAGGATGGCATCGACGCCGGCGCCCAGGTTGAACACCGCGCGCAGGTCGGTGCGGCCGCGCAGCATGTCGGCGGGCGGCTGCCAGACCACGGCGTAGTCGGCATCGTGCGCCGCGCCTTGCGCCCAGACCGACAGCCGCGCCCCGGGCAGCGCTTGCGCGAAGCCGTCCAGCCAGGGCTGGGGCTTGCCGTCGGGGGTGTAGATCTGGATGTGCATGGGGCGCCGCGTGGTGGTTGACGTATACGTCAAGGAGTGTAGCAGGGGGCGCCGATGCGCGCGGTGGTGGGTTTCAGTGCGGTCCGGGCCAGAGGTGCGCGAAATCGAAGGACAACTGCCGGTAGTGCCGGATCGATAGCAGGTAGATCGTGTCGTCAATGTGAGCGTACAAGACCAGGTCATCCTGAAGGAGGTATTCGCGAAGCTCACCCGAGGTGAAACGCGCGAGTTGATCCTGCAGTTGGCCCTGCTTGGACACGGCTTCCACCGAGGTCGCCGCGCGCGACAGGAGTGGTGCGCCCATCGCCGGGAACTGCTCCAGGTTTGGGATGACGGTCTCGGCTAGGTCGTCCAGCAAGCGGTCATAGCCTGCGGGAAATTCACGCTCGGACCAGAATGCCTCGATCGTTTCGAGATTGCGTTCGAAGTTCTCCGTCAGCTTGACGGGCAGGTGTTGCTTGCGTGCCATTTGCGGGCTACGCCTGACTGCTGCTGCGTCGCCGCTTCAATGCCCCGAGTGTCTGCCGGGCATCCTTGACGCGCCCGGCTTCCACATCGGCCAATCCTTTGGATGCCTCGTCCAGCACGAGCAGGTGAATACGTGCCCGTTCAAGCTGGTGGTAGTAGTCGAGTCGCTGCGCGTCGATCAGGGCGATGTAGCTCTCCCCGTTCTTCGTGACGATCTTTTCCGCGCCCGCCTTTACTTGCTCGGCCAGTTCCGAGAGGTTGGCGCGGGCCTGGGACAGCGGGATGACGTCGCGTGCCGAAAATGCCATGGCGGTCTCCTGACAAAATCAGTACAGAATTCTGTACATCATGCACGCATGCATCACGCCGCCGGCTTGAACGCCAGCAGCTGCACCCCTTCGGCCACCTGGTCCCCCACGCCGTACAGCACCGACTCGACCACGCCATCGGCCGGGGCGGTGAGGGTGTGCTCCATCTTCATCGCTTCCATGACCACCAGCGGCGCGCCCTTGGCGACGCTCTGGCCGGGCGTGGCCAGCACGGCGATGACCTTGCCGGGCATCGGCGCGGTCAGCTTGCCGCCTTCGTCGTCGGCCTCGCCGGCATGGGCGAGCGGGTCGTCTCGCTCCAGTGCCCAGTGCGTGCCGCCGGTGAAGACGTGGAAGGCGTCGCCGTCGACGTGCACCTGGCCGGCCGCCTTGCGCGAGCCGAGCGCGACGGTGAAGGTGTCGCCGTGGCGCTGCGTGGTGAAGGGCGTTTCGTGGTCGTCCACGCGCAGGCGCGTGCCGTCGCGGCCGTAGACCAGGTGCGCTTCGATGGCCTGGTCGCCCTGCGCGAAGCGCAGCGTGCGCTCGGCCTCGCCGTTCAGGCGCCAGCCGCTGCCGCGTGTCCAGGGGGAGTGCGGGTCGCGCGTGTCCGTGCGCAGGCCGCGCGCCTCGCGGGCCAGCAGCGCGGCGGCCGCCAGTGCGACCGCTTCGCGCGGCACCGGCGGTGCGGCCGGGAACAGCGCGTCGTGGTGACGCGCGATCAGGCCGGTATCCAGGTCCGCCGCGGCAAACGGCTGCGACGCCACCAGCCGCCGCAGGAAGGCCACGTTGGACGACAGCCCGACCAGATGGAAGCCGCCCAGCGCCTGCAGCATGCGCGCCAGCGCTTCCTCGCGGTCGCGGCCCCAGACGATCAGCTTGGCGATCATCGGGTCGTAATACGGGCTGATGGCATCGCCCTCGCGCACGCCCGCGTCGATGCGCACCGCGGCCGGCTCGCCGCTGGCCTGCGCGCCGACGGTGAACTCCACCGCCGCCGGCGTGCGCAGCACCTTCAGCGTGCCGATCGAGGGCAGGAAGTCGCGCTCGGGGTTCTCGGCGTAGATGCGGGCCTCCAGCGCGTGGCCGTGGATGCGCAGCGCGTCCTGCGCGCGCGGCAGCGGTTCGCCGCAGGCCACGCGCAGCTGCCATTCGACGAGGTCCTCGCCGGTGATCATCTCGGTGACGGGGTGCTCGACCTGCAGGCGCGTGTTCATCTCCATGAAGTAGAAGGTGCCGTCCTCGTCGACGATGAACTCGACCGTGCCGGCGCCCACGTAGCCGACCGCGCGCGCCGCGGCCACGGCGGCCTCGCCCATGGCGCGGCGGCGCTCCGGCGTCATGCCCGGCGCGGGCGCTTCCTCCAGCACCTTCTGGTGGCGGCGCTGCACCGAGCAGTCGCGCTCGAACAGGTAGACCGCGTCGCCGAAGCCGTCGGCGAATACCTGGATCTCGATATGGCGCGGGCGCGTCAGGTACTTCTCGATCAGCACGCGGTCATCGCCGAAGCTGCTCGACGCCTCGCGCTTGACCGAGGCCAGCGCGGCCGCGAATGCCTCGCCCGTCTCCACCACGCGCATGCCCTTGCCGCCGCCGCCCGCACTGGCCTTGATCAGCACCGGGTAGCCGATGCGATCGGCCTGCGCGCGCAGGAACGCGGCATCCTGGTTGTCGCCGTGGTAGCCGGGCACCAGCGGCACACCGGCCGTCTCCATCAGCGCCTTGGCCGCGCTCTTGCTGCCCATCGCCTCGATGGCCGAGGCCGGCGGCCCGACGAAGACCAGGCCGGCCTCCGAGCAGGCCCGCGCAAAGGCCTCGTTCTCCGACAGGAAGCCATAGCCCGGGTGGATGGCCTGGGCACCCGTCGCGCGCGCGGCTTCGAGGATGCGGTCGGCGCGCAGATAACTGTCGCGGGCGGCCGGCTCACCGATGTGGATGGCCTCATCGCACGCGGCGACGTGGCGCGCATCGACATCGGCATCGGAATACACCGCAACGGTGCCGATGCCCAGGCGACGGCAGGTCGCGGCGACCCGGCAGGCGATTTCGCCTCGGTTGGCGATGAGCAGCTTGGTGAACATTGGGTTTGTCTCCTTGTGCTTTCTCTTTGTGTTTTGCACTTGTGGTGCATCCCGTGTTTCGTCCCCTGGCGGGGCTGGGCTTGGTGGTCCATCCCTTGTTTCATCCCCTGCCGGGGCTGACCTACTTTCTTTGTCTTGCCAAAGAAAGTAGGCAAAGAAAGGCGCGCCCGATGCGGCGACACCCTCCTTGAATTTTTGTTGCGGGGAGGGGAAGGGGGCAAACTCGCTTCGCTCAGACAGCCCCCTTCCTTTTTCCTCCCCGCAACAAAAATTCAAGGCGCCGCATAGGGCAAGGGCAAAGCAAACCATCTGTGCGCTGGCCTTGCTGCGGAAAATCTTGTAGCTGCTGAACTGGTGCTGCGATGGTTTGGCCGTTCCTGCCCTAGATGGCGCCTTGAATTTGTGTTGCAGGGAGGAAAAAAGAGAGGGGCCTGTCTGAGCGAAGCGAGTTTGCCCCTCTCTCCTCCCTGCAACACAAATTCAAGGAGGGGGTCGCCATCTCGGGCGCGCCTTTCTTTGCCTACTTTCTTTGGCAAGACAAAGAAAGTAGGTCGGCCCCGGCAGGGGACGAAAGGGGGATGGACCACCAGCGAAAAACCAGTCCATCCCCCCACCAAAAAATCAATCAATCAGCCGGCGTAATGTCGATATGACAATGCGACGAATGCGAATGCTGCGCCCCCTCCGCCTGATGCAGATGATCCTGCACCTCCACCCGCATCCCCAGCCGCGCCAGCAGTTTGCGATCGGCATCGGCCTCCGGGTTGTCGGTCGTCAGCAGCTTCTCGCCGTAGAAGATCGAGTTGGCCCCCGCCATGAAGCACAGCGCCTGCAGCGCGTCGTCCATCGCTTCGCGGCCGGCGGATAGCCGCACCATGGCCTTGGGCATGGTGATCCGCGCCACGGCGATGGTGCGCACGAACTCGAATGGGTCGAGCGCTTCGTTGCCCGCCAGCGGCGTGCCTTCGACCTTGACCAGGTTGTTGATCGGCACCGAATCCGGATACGGCTCCATGTTGGCCAGCTCGGCGACCAGCCCCGCGCGCTCGTGGCGCGATTCGCCCAGGCCGACGATGCCGCCGCAGCACACGTTGATGCCGGCGTCGCGCACGTGCTCGAGGGTGTCGAGGCGGTCCTGGTAGGTGCGCGTGGTGATGATCTCGCCGTAGAACTCGGGCGCGGTGTCGAGGTTGTGGTTGTAGTAGTCGAGGCCGGCATCCTTGAGCTGCTGGGCCTGCTCCTGCTTGAGCATGCCGAGCGTGACGCAGGTCTCCAGGCCCATCGCCTTGACCCCGCGCACCATGTCGGCCACGGCATCGAGCTGGTGCGGCTTGGGGTTGCGCCAGGCCGCGCCCATGCAGAAGCGGCTGGCGCCGTTCTGCTTGGCGCGGGCGGCGGCTTCGAGCACGGTGTCGATCGGCATCAGCTTCTCGGCCTCGACGCCGGTGTCGTAGCGTGCCGATTGCGGGCAGTAGGAGCAATCCTCGGGGCAGCCGCCGGTCTTGATCGACAGCAGCGTGGAGAGCTGCACCGCGTTGGCGTCGAAGTGGGCGCGGTGCACCTGCTGCGCCTGGAACAGCAGGTCGTTGAACGGCAGCGCGAACAGCGCTTCGATGGCCTCGCGGCTCCAGCGCGCGTTCGGGCTCTGGCCGGGCGTGGGCGGCACCTTGGCGGCATCGGGAACGAAGTTGAGCGGGGCGTGTTGCATGGGACTTCCTTGAAACGAACAAATAATGAATGGGGTCAGGCCGGCAGCAGCCAGTTCGGTTTGCGCTTGCCCAGGAAACTCTGCACGCCTTCGCGGCCTTCGGTGGAGGCGCGGATGGCGGCGATGCGGTTGGCGGTGTCGGCCAGCAGCGCGTCGTCGATCGGCGCGCCGGCGATCTCGCGCACCAGCCGCTTGCTTTCCCGCACCGCGTTGGGGCTGTTGGCCACCAGCGCGGCGGTGAGCGCGTCCACCGTGGCGTCCAGCGCCTCGGCGCCCGCCAGTTCATGGACGAGGCCCAGGCGGTGCGCCTCGGCCGCGGTGAAGCGCTCGGCGGTGATGAAGTAGCGGCGCGAGGCCTGTTCGCCCAGCGCGCGGATCACGTAGGGGCTGATAGTAGCCGGAATCAGGCCGAGCCTGGCCTCCGACAGGCAGAAGTGTGCGGTATCCGCCGCTACGACGATGTCGCAGGCCGACACCAGGCCAACGCCGCCCGCGTAGGTGTCGCCGTGCACGCGGGCGACCACGGGCTTCGGGCAGGCGTGGATGGCGCGCAGCATCTCGGCCAGGCGCAGGGCATCGGCGCGGTTTTCGTCGTCGGAGTAGCCGGCCATCTTCCGCATCCAGTTCAGGTCCGCGCCCGCGCAGAAGGCCGGGCCGTGGCCGGCCAGCACGATGGCGCGCACGCTGTCTTCCGTGGCCAGGGCGTGGAACGCCCCGGTCAGCTCGGCGATGACGGTCTCGTTGAAGGCGTTGCGCACGTCCGGCCGGTTGAGCGTGACCGTGGCCACGGCGCCGTGCTGTGCGAAGGCGAGGGTCTCGAAGGCGTTCATTGCGTGTCCTGGTTGGCATCGGCCGATGCGCTGGCCGGTGTGGAGGCGGGGACGGGGCCGCTGGGCAGGCCAAGCTCGCGCAGGAAGGCGTCGACCTCCGGCAGCCAGATGGGCAAGCCGGCACGGCTGCCGAACATGCCGTGCGAATCGCCCTGGAAGGTGCCGAAGTCGACCAAGCGGGCCTTGCCGCCCGCGCCCGTGTAGGCGGCGAACAGTTTCTCCGGCAGCGGCCTGGGCCAGTAGCTGTCGTTGTCGCCGTAGAACCACAGCGACGGATAGCGCGACTGCTTGCCGTAGTTGCCGAAGGCGTGCACCAGGTTGTCTTCCCAGGCGACGCAGGTGTCGTTGCGCAGGCCGCCCGCGAAATTGACCAGGCCGCGCACGCCGGGGTAGGCGAGCGTGCCGAACGCCATCGTTGTCAGCCCGCCGTGCGACTGGCCCATGACAACGATGCGGCTGCGGTCCACGTAGGGCTGCTGCGTCAGGTAGTCGAGCGCGGCCACCACGTCCTCGGCCTGCACGATGCCGTTGGACTCCACGTTGCAGCCGCCGCCGATGTAGGCGCCGCCCGATCTGGCGAACCCCTGGCGCATCGGCAGCGCCACCACGTAGCCGCGCGCCACCAGCGCGGCGGCCTGCGCGAGGTAGCGGGCACGGTCCTGGAAGGCCGGCTTGCCGTGCGCCTTGCCGTGGTTGAGCACGATCAGCGGAAAGGGGCCGTCGCCGGCCGGCTTGAAGATGGTGGTCTCCAGCCGGATGGTGAAGATGCCGGCCGGCTTGGGCACCTCCACCACCTGCTCGGTCATGCCGGCCGGCGGCGGGTCGTCGGCGCGCGCGGCCGTGGCGAGCAGCAGGGCGCAGCCGAGCACGGCCCATGCGCGGCGCCATCCCGGCCGATGTGCGTGGTTCACGTCGCTCTCCATTCAGTACCGTGGCGGCCCGCCTACATGCGGAACACGCCGAAATTCATCTCGCCGATCGGCGCGTTCAGGCTGGCCGACAGCCCCAGGCCCAGCACGCTGCGCGTATCGGCCGGGTCGATCACGCCGTCGTCCCACAGGCGCGCGCTGGCGTAGTACGGATGGCCCTGGCGCTCGTACTGCTCGCGGATCGGCGCCTTGAAGGCGGCTTCCTCGTCCGTGCTCCAGTGGCCGCCGCGGGCCTCGATGCCGTCGCGGCGCACGGTGGCGAGCACGCTCGCGGCCTGCTCGCCGCCCATCACCGAGATGCGCGCGTTCGGCCACATCCACAGGAATCGCGGCGAATACGCGCGCCCGCACATGCCGTAGTTGCCCGCCCCGAACGAGCCGCCGATGATGACCGTGAACTTGGGCACCTGGGCGGTGGCCACCGCCGTCACCATCTTGGCGCCGTTCTTGGCGATGCCCTCGTTCTCGTACTTGCGCCCGACCATGAAGCCGGTGATGTTCTGCAGGAACACCAGCGGGATCTTGCGCTGGCAGCACAGCTCGATGAAGTGCGCCCCCTTGAGCGCCGCCTCCGAGAACAGGATGCCGTTGTTGGCGATGATGCCGACCGGATACCCCCAGATGCGGGCGAAGCCGCACACCAGCGTGGTGCCGTAGCGCGCCTTGAATTCATCGAAGGCCGAATCGTCGACGATGCGGGCGATGACTTCGCGCACGTCGAACGGCTTGCGCGTGTCGGTCGGGATCACGCCGTAGAGTTCTTCGGCCGCGTAGCGCGGCTCGACCGGCGCATGAATCTGCACTTGCTCGGGCTTGCGGCGGTTCAGGTGGGCGACGATGCCGCGGGCCTGGGCCAGCGCGTGCGCGTCGTTGTTGGCGAAGTAGTCGGCCACGCCCGACAGGCGCGTGTGCACGTCGGCGCCGCCCAGGTCTTCGGCGCTCACCACCTCGCCGGTGGCGGCCTTCACCAGCGGCGGGCCGGCCAGGAAGATGGTGCCCTGTTCCTTGACGATGATCGATTCGTCGCTCATGGCCGGCACGTAGGCGCCGCCGGCCGTGCACGAGCCCATCACCACCGCGATCTGCGGGATGCCCTTGGCTGACAGGTTGGCCTGGTTGTAGAAGATGCGGCCGAAGTGGTCGCGGTCGGGGAAGACGTCGTCCTGGTTGGGCAGGTTGGCGCCGCCCGAGTCGACCAGGTAGACGCAGGGCAGGTGGTTCTGCTCGGCGATCTCCTGCGCGCGCAGGTGTTTTTTCACCGTCATCGGGTAGTAGGTGCCGCCCTTGACGGTGGCGTCGTTGCACACGATCACGCATTCCTGCCCCGAGATGCGGCCGATGCCGGTGATGATGCCGGCGCCGGGCGCGGCGTCGTCGTACATGCCGTGGGCCGCCAGCTGCGAGAACTCCAGGAACGGCGTGCCGGGGTCGAGCAGCTGCTGCACGCGCTCGCGCGGCAGCAGCTTGCCGCGCGCGAGGTGCTTGGCGCGCGCATCGCCGCCGCCGCCCAGGGCGATGCGGGCGACCTTGTCGCGCAGGTCGGCCACCAGCGCACGCATGGCGTCGGCGTTGGCCTTGAAGTCGTCGGCACGTGGGTTGAGCTTGGTCTCGAGTGTCGGCATGGCGGCGGTCGGGTCGGGGTCAGGTCAGGTCGCCGTCAACGTACAGCCAGCGGCCTTGCGGGGATTCGGCGCCGCCCGCGTCCAGGCGGACGAAGCGGCTGGTTTCGTGCAGGCGGTGCGCGCGTCCGCCCACCTTGTAGCGCGCGACGAACTCCACCGTCGCGTGGGTCGGGTCCTGCTGCGCGTGGCGCTTGACGTCCAGGCCGAGCCAGCGCGTGGCGGGCGCATCGGCTTCGCCGCGCTCCAGGTCTGTCGGGCAGGTGGACGGGTGCCAGGTGCGGCGCAGGTAGGCCGTGTCGTGCAGCACATAGGCGCTGTAGCGCGAGCGCATGAGCTGCTCGGCCGTGGCCGGCGCCGCGTCGCCCGCATGGAACGGGCCGCAGCAGCGGCCGTAGGCGCCGGCGCCGCACGGACAGGCCGCGGTCGGGGCCGGGGCGGGCAGGGCGCGCGTCATGCCAGCAGCGCCGGCAGGTGGCGCATGTCGGTGAAGGTGTGCGCGGCGCCGGCGGCGATCAGCGGGCCGGGCGCGTTGCGGCCGGCGTAGGCCAGCACCATCATGCCGGCGGTGTGGCCGGCGGTGACGCCGGTGGGGCTGTCCTCGATCACCACGCAGCGCGACGGCGCCACCCCCAGCCGGCGCGCGGCCAGCAGGTAGACGTCGGGCGCGGGTTTGCTGCGCTCGACCTCGGTGGCGGAAAAGATGCGCGCATCGGTAGGTTGGAAGCGGTGGATCAGGCCGGTGCGGTTGAGCTGCAGCTCGACCTTCAGGCGGTCGGCGCCGGAGGCGACCGCCATCGGCAGACCCAGCGCGGACAGCGCTTCGATGGCCTGCGTCACGTGGGGCACGGCCTGCACTTCGGCTTCCAGCAGCGCATTGCGGCGCGCGTGGAAGGTGGACAGCCAGCCGGCCGGCAGCGGCGCGCCGCGCATCGCGGCAATCGCATCCAGCTCTTCGCGGATGGCCTTGCCGAGGAAGCGCCGGGTGGAGTCCTCCAGGCTGATGTCGATGCCGAGCTCATTGAGCATCTGCCAGATCAGCCGGTTGACGAGGGGTTCGCTGTCGACCAGCACGCCGTCGCAATCGAACAGGATGGCGTCGAAGCGGCGGCCGGCGGGGGCGAGGTGGGAGACTTCAGTCATGCTTTCTTGGTGGGTTTTTCGTAAGCGGCGACCGGCGCGCCGGCCGCCTTCCAGGCGGTGAAACCGCCGTCGATATGCGCCACGCGCCCGGTGTGGCCGGATCCCAGGCCCATGTCCTGCACGGTCTTGGCGGCCAGCGCGCTGCGCCAGCCGGCCGCGCAGAAGAAGACGAAGGTCTTGTCCTGCGCAAAGGCCGGCTTGTGATACGGGGAGTCCGGGTCGACCCAGAACTCCAGCATGCCGCGCGGCGCGTGCAGCGCGTGCGGGATCCCGCACGCGCGCTCCAGCTCGCGGATGTCGCGCACGTCGACGAACTGCACCCGCGGGTCGTCGAGCATCGCGCGGGCTTCGTCCACCGACAGCGTGCGGATCTCGGCCAGGGCCTCGTCGACGAGGGCGCGGAATCCTTTCTTCATCGGCATGCGGATCTCCTTGGCGGTTGGGTATTACACGCGGCCATCGCGCAGCAGGGCCTCGATCTGGTCGAAGCGGTCGAAGCCCCAGAACGGCTCGCCGTCGATGATCACGTAGGGCGAGCCGAACACCCCGCGTGACATGGCCAGGTCGATCTCGGCCTTGAGCTGGTCCTTGATCTGCTGGCTGCCCGCGCCAGCATTGAGCGCGTTGCCGTCGATGCCCAGCGCGTCGGCGATCTTCATCACCTCGGCCGGCTCGCCGATGTTGACGTCGTCGACGAACAGCGCGCGGTAGACGGCCTGCGCGAACCCGATCGCGCGGTCGCCGCCATGGTGGTCGTGCACCCACAGCATGGCGCGCGCCGCATATTGCGTCGGCAGCGGGAAGTGGGTCGGCTTGCGGTAGTCGATGCCGTGGAAGCGCGCGGTGCGCTCGAAATCGCGCCAGGCGTAGTCGCCCTTGAGCGGCTGCTGCGCCAGGGGCGCGCCGCCGGTGGTCTTGAACACCACCCCCAGCAGGATCGGGTGCCACGCCGTCGCGCGGTTGTACTGCTGGGCAAGCGCCTCCACGCGCGTGCTGGCGAAGTAGCCGTACGGCGACGAAAAGTCGAAGTAGAAATCGATGGCCCCGTTCATGATGCACTCCCCCTTGGTTGTTGCCGTTTTCCCAAAAAAAACCGCTACGCGAGCGCGCGGGCGATCAAGATCTTCTGGATGTCGCTGGTGCCTTCGTAGATCTGGCAGACGCGCACGTCGCGGTAGATGCGCTCGACCGGAAAATCGCTCACGTAGCCATAGCCGCCGAAGACCTGGATGGCGTCCGAGCACACGCGCTCGGCCATCTCGCTGGCGTTGAGCTTGGCCATGGCCGCCTCCTTCAGGCACGCTCGCCCCGCGTCCTTCAGGCTGGCGGCGTGCCAGACCATCTGCCGCGCCACGTCGATGCGCGTGGCCATCTCGGCCAGGCGGAACTGCACCGCCTGGTGCGCGAACAGCGGCTGGCCGAAGCTCTCGCGTTCCTTGGCATAGGCCAGCGCCGCCTCGAAGGCCGCGCGCGCCATCCCCACGCTCTGCGCGGCGATGCCGATGCGACCGCCCTCCAGCCCGGACAGCGCCATCCTGTAGCCTTCGCCGGCCGAACCGAGCAGGCAGTCGGCGGGGATGCGGCAGTCTTCCAGCACGATCTGCGCGGTGTCGGACGAGTGCTGGCCGAGCTTGTCCTCCAGCCGCGCGACGATGTAGCCGGGCGTGGCGGTCGGCACCAGGAAGGCGCTGATGCCGCGCTTGCCCGCGGCCTTGTCGGTCACCGCCATCACGATGGCCACGTCCGCGTGCTTGCCGCTGGTGATGAACTGCTTCACGCCGTTGAGCACCCAGTGCTCGCCGTCGCGTGTGGCGGTGGTGCGCAGCGCGGCCGCATCCGAGCCCACGTGCGGCTCGGTCAGGCAGAACGCGCCCAGCATCTCGCCGCGCGCCAGCGGCGCCAGCCAGCGCTGCTTCTGGGCCTCGTCGGCATAGGCCATCAGCATGCTGCACACCGGGCAGTTGTTGACGCTGATGACGGTGGAGGTGCCGCCGTCGCCGGCGGCGATCTCCTCCAGGATCAGCGCCAGCGACAGGTAATCCAGCCCGGCGCCGCCGTAGGCCTCCGGCACCGCCACGCCGTACGCGCCCAGCTCGCCGAGCTGGCGGTGCACGTCCTTCGGGAAGGTGGCGTCGCGGTCCCACGCGGCCGCGTGCGGCACGATCGCCTCGCGCACGAAGGTGCGGATGGCGTCGCGGATCATCTCTTGTTCGGGTGTCAGGAGCATCGTGCCGGCCTCACCATTGGATGCCGCTGCCGTCGTAATTGCGGAAGGCGCCGTTGTCCCCGCGCGTGGCGGCCGCGATCACGCGGCGCATGCCCGCCACGCTCTCGGCCGGCGTGATGGCCGCGCCGGCGCCGCCCATGTCGGTGCGCACCCAGCCCGGATGGAAGGTCAGGCAGATGGCGTTGCGCGCATCGAAGGACAGCGCGCGCAGCGCCGCGTTGACCGCTGCCTTGCTGGCGCGATACAGCCAGCCGCCGTTGCTTTCCATGCCGCCGATGCTGCCCATGCGGCTGGAGACGACGGCCAGTACGCCGCCCGACTCGCCCGCGCCGTTGCGGCCGGCCTCGACCATCGGCAGCACCGTCGGCAGCGCGCTCATCGGGCCCCACACGTTGGTCTGCATCACGGCGTCGAAGTCGGCGCGGCTGACCGGCTCGGCGCGCTGCGTGCGCGGGCCGTAGATGCCCGCCACGTAGATCGCCACGTCCAGCGCCTCGCCGTCCAGCTTCCAGATCAGGCCGGCGATGGCGTTGGCGTCGGTCAGGTCCAGCACGTGGGTCTCGGCGCCCAGCGCCTGCAGTGCCTGTGCGGCGTCCTGGGTGCGCACGGTGGCGATCACGCGCCAGCCGTCGGCCAGGTATTGCCTGACCGTTTCCAGGCCGATGCCGCGCGAGGCGCCCAGGACGAGGGCGGTACGGGAGCGGGAAGACGTGTTCGTCATCGTGCGCGCCTCACAGCAGTTCGATGCCGACCGCGGTGGCCTCGCCGCCGCCGATGCACAGGCTGGCCACGCCGCGCTTGCCGCCGCGGTGGCGCAGCGCGCCCAGCAGCGTGGCGATCAGGCGCGCGCCCGACGCGCCGATCGGGTGGCCCAGCGCACATGCGCCGCCGTTCACGTTCACCTTCTCGTGCGGGATGCGCAGGTCGTGCATGGCCGCCATCGGCACCACGGCAAACGCTTCGTTGATCTCGAACAGGTCCACGCTGTCGGTGCTCCAGCCGAGCTTTTTGAACAGCTTGTCGATCGCCGTGACCGGCGCGGTGGTGAACCAGCCCGGCGCCTGCGCGTGCGTGGTGTGGCCCAGCATGACCGCCAGCGGCGCGATGCCGAGCTGCCTGGCGGTCGATTCCCGCATCATCACCAGCGCGGCGGCGCCGTCGTTGATCGACGAGGACGAAGCGGCCGTCACCGTGCCGTCCTTCTTGAACGCGGGCTTGAGCGAGGGAATCTTGTCGACCTTGATGCGGCGCGGGCCTTCGTCGGTGTCGACCACGGCGTCGCCGGCTTTGCCCGGCACTGTCACCGGCGCGATCTCCCAGCGGAACGCGCCCGATTCGGTGGCTGCCTGCGCGCGCCGCACGGAGTCCATCGCGAAGGCATCCTGCGCCTCGCGCGTGAAGCCGTACTTCTCGGCACAGTCCTCGCCGAAGGTGCCCATGGCGCGGCCCTTGTCATAGGCGTCTTCCAGGCCGTCGAGCATCATGTGGTCGTAGATCATGCCGTGGCCGATGCGGTAGCCGCCGCGGCCCTTCGGGATCAGGTAGGGCGCGTTGGTCATGCTCTCCATGCCGCCGGCCACCACTACGTCCACCGATCCGGCCAGCAGCGCGTCGTAGGCGTTCATCGCCGCGCGCATGCCCGAGCCGCACATCTTGTTGACCGTCGTGCAGCCCACCGACAGCGGCAGGCCCGCGCCCAGCGCCGCCTGGCGCGCCGGCGCCTGGCCCTGGCCGGCCGGCAGCACGCAGCCCATGATGACCTCCTCGATCTGCTCGGGCTTCAGGCCTGCGCGCTCCACCGCCGCGCGGATGGCGGTCGCGCCGAGCTGCGGCGCGGTCAGGCTGGCGAGCTCGCCCTGGAAGGCGCCCATGGGGGTGCGGGCGGCGGAGGCGATGATGATGCGGTCGGACATGGGTGATAGGTCTCCGGTTTTTTCTCTTGCGTTCAGCACTGGTGGTGTTGGTGCATTCCTGTTTTGGCTTCCGCCAGGGCTTGGCACTTGTGGTGCAACCCTTGTTTCATCCCCTGCCGGGGCTGACCTACTTTTCTTTGTCTTGCCAAAGAAAAGTAGGCAAAAGAAAGGCGCGCCCGAGATGGCGACCCCCTCCTTGAATTTTTGATACCGGGCGGGGAAGGGGGCAAACTCGCTGCGCTCAGACAAGCCCCCTTCCTTTTTCCGCCCGGTATCAAAAATTCAAGGCGCCATCTAGGGCGGGAAAAGCAAACCGTTGGTATGCGAGCCCTGTCTGGCGCGTGTTTCGTGCTGCTGAAGTGGTGCTCCGATGGTTTGGCCGTTCTTGCCCTATGCGGCGCCTTGAATTTGTGTTGCAGGGAGGAAAAAGAGAGGAGGCTGTCTGAGCGAAGCGAGTTTGCCTCCTCTCCCTCCCTGCAACACAAATTCAAGGAGGGGGTCGCCGCATCGGGCGCGCCTTTCTTTGCTTACTTTCTTTGGCAAGACAAAGAAAGTGAGTCGGCCCCGGCAGGGGACGAAACCCGGGATGGACCACAAGCACATAACCCAAGCCCATCACCTCCCCCCAAACAAAAGCCTCAATACCCCACAGGCGTAGGCACACTCCCCTTCTTCCCATAATTCAACCAGGCACTCGCCAGCTGGCCATGCAGTTCTTCGTTGGAGTTCACCGCCATCCCCAGATTGCGCAGCAGCCCGTCCTTCACGCCGTAGATCCAGCCATGCACGGTCAGCGGCTGCCCGCGTTCCCAGGCGTCCTGCACGACGGTGGTCAGGCACACGTTGTTGACCTGGTGGATGACATTGAGCTCGCACAGCCGGTCGTGCCGGTCCTGCTCGCGGATCACCGTGCCGAGGTAGGTGTCGTGCTGCTCGGCGACGTCGCGCACGTGGCGGATCCAGTTGTCCGCCAGCCCGAAGCGCTGGTTGGTCAGCGCGGCCTTCACGCCCGAGCAGCCGTAGTGCCCGACCACGGTGATGTGCCGGATCTTCAGCACTTCCACCGCGAACTGCAGCACCGACAGGCAGTTCAGGTCCGAGTGCACCACCACGTTGGCGATGTTGCGATGGACGAACACTTCGCCCGGCGGCAGGCCGATGATCTGGTTGGCCGGCACGCGCGAGTCGGAGCAGCCGATCCACAGGTATTCGGGGTTTTGCTGGTTGGCCAGGCCGGAGAAGAACGCCGGGTCTTCGGCATTGACGCGCTCGACCCACTTGCGGTTGTTCTCGAAGAGTTCCTTGATGCGATGTGGCATGTGTTTCCGTCTTGTTGTTGCGGGGTTCAGGCAGCGGCGCGCCGCAGCGGTGTCGCTGCGTTTCCCGGCGCGCTGTCGCCGTAGCGGTTGACGAAGCGTTCGCTCGCGTCGTACGCGTAGAAATCGTGGGTCTGCCCGGACAGCAGGCGCGCCTTGTGCGCCTGCCACATGGCCGGGTCGAAGAAGTCCGCATGGTGCCTGAGGAAGGCCTCGCGCACGCGCGGATCGCCCAGCAGGAAGGTCCCGTACGTCTGCGGGAAGATGTCGTGCGGGCCGACGCTGTACCAGACCTCGCCCGACATCTCTTCCTCTTCGTTGCGCGGCTGCGGCACGTCGCGGACGTTGCAGTCGGTCAGGTACTCGATCTCGTCGTAGTCGTAGAAGACCACGCGGCCGTGGCGCGTCACGCCGAAGTTCTTGTACAGCATGTCGCCGGGGAAGATGTTCGCGGCGATCAGTTCCTTGATGGCATTGCCGTATTCGATGATGCCGTGCTCGACCTGCGCGTCGGTGCCTTCGTGCAGCCAGATGTTCAGCGGCGTCATGCGGCGCTCGATGTAGACGTGGCGGATCACGATCTCGTCGCTGCCGTCGGCGCCGCGCTGGTATTCGACCATCGACGGCGCGTGCTTTTCCAGCTCCTTGATCAGCGCGTCGTCGAAGCGCGAGAGCGGGAAGGCCACGTCGGAATACTCCAGCGTATCGGCCATGCGGCCCACGCGGTCGTGCTGCTTCACCAACTGGTACTTGCTCTTGATCAGCTCGCGCGTGGTTTCCTTCGGCGGCGGGAAATAGTCCTTGATGACCTTGAACACGTACGGGTACGACGGCAGCGTGAACACCAGCATCACCAGCCCCTTGATGCCGGGCGCGATGATGAACTTGTCCGACGAGTGCTGCAGGTGGTGGAGGAAGTCGCGGTAGAACAGGTTCTTGCCCTGCTTCTGCAGGCCGAGCGAGGTGTAGATCTCGGCGCGCGGCTTGCGTGGCATCAGGTCGCGCAGGAAGGTCACGTAGGCGGACGGGATCTCCATGTCCACCATGAAATACGAGTGCGTGAACGAGAACAGGATCAGCAGTTGTTCCGGCCGCAGCAGCACGGTATCGAGCCGCAGCTGGCCATCGGCGCCGCGCATGATCGGTACCGCCAGCGGGTACGTCTTGTCGCCGTTGATCACGCGCCCGATGATGTACGCCGCGGTGTTGCGGAAGAACAGCGACGACAGCACGTGGATCTGGAAATTCGGCGCGATGCGGAAATCGCCGAAATGCTCGCCCACGGCGCGCACCACGTAGCCGATGTCGCGCGGCAGGTCTTCGAACGGCGCGTCGAGCTGGAAATTGTGCACGATGCGCTCGAGGCAGCCGCCCAGGCCCTCGCGCGAGCCGGGGTAGTAGGCGCGGTAGGTCGGCTTGGTGGGCGACTCCTCGTTCTCGATGTACTCCGTCGAGATGGCCGGCCGCAGGAAGATGAAATCGTTGTTGAAGTACGAGCGGTGCAGGATGCGCGTGCACACCGAGTTGAAGAAGGTCTCGGCGCACTCGGGCTGGTGATGGTTGGTCAGCAGGCCGATGAAGTGCAGCTTGATCTGGCGCCAGATTTCGTCGTCGATGTTCTCGGCGTCGTACTCGTCTTCCAGGATGACCGACGCCTCGCGCACACGCTCGTCGTAGTAGGCGATGCGGTCGCGCTGCAGCTGCTGCAGGCCCTGCCAGTCGCCGGCCTCGAACAGCGCCTTGGCCCGCACGCTCACCTCGCGGAACAAGCGGTAGTGCTTGTCGAACCCGTCGAGCATCGTGCGGGCGACGTCGAAGGCGATCTGCGAAGAGAGAAGCTTGGGAAAATGGGACATGGCGTGCGCGCTCGGGCAGGGCGGGGGCCGCAATGGGTAGATTGTATGGGCTTCGCCGTCCTGCATCGGCGCCTTATCCGTTTCGCCTATGGCGGCCACGCCACCCGTCACATGGTTTCGGCATACAGTTCGCGACCAATCAGCATGCGCCGGATTTCCGACGTGCCCGCCCCGATTTCATACAGCTTGGCGTCGCGCCACAGCCGCCCGGTCGGGAATTCGTTGATGTAGCCGTTGCCGCCCAGGATCTGGATGGCCTCGCCGGCCATCCAGGTGGCCTTCTCGGCGGTGTAGAGGATCACGCCCGCGCAGTCCTTGCGCACCTGGCGCACGTGCTCGCGGCCCAGCGCGTCGAGGTTCTTGCCGACCGTGTACAGGTAGGCGCGGCAGGCCTGCAGCGTGGTGTACATGTCGGCGATCTTGCCCTGGATCAGCTGGAATTCGCCGATGCTCTGGCCGAACTGCTTGCGGTCGTGGATGTACGGGGTCACCACGTCCATGCACGCCTGCATGATGCCGATCGGGCCGCCCGACAGCACGGCGCGCTCGTAGTCCAGCCCGCTCATCAGCACGCGGGTGCCGCCGTTTTCCTCGCCCAGGACGTTCTCGGCGGGCACTTCCACGTTGTCGAACACCAGCTCGCCCGTGTGCGAGCCGCGCATGCCGAGCTTGTCCAGCTTCTGCGCCACCGAGAAGCCCTTCATGCCTTTCTCGACGATGAAGGCCGTCATGCCGCGCGCGCCCAGCTCCGGCTCGGTCTTGCCGTAGACGACCAGCACGTCGCAGTCCGGCCCGTTGGTGATCCACATCTTGGTGCCGTTGAGCACGTAGCGGTCGCCGCGGCACTCGGCGCGCAGCTTCATGCTGACGACGTCCGAGCCGGCGTTGGGCTCGCTCATGGCCAGCGCGCCGATCCACTCGCCCGACACCAGCTTGGGCAGGTATTTCGCCTTCTGCGCCGGCGTGCCGTTGCGGTGGATCTGGTTGACGCACAGGTTGGAGTGCGCGCCATACGACAGCCCGACCGAGGCGGACGCCCGGCTGATCTCCTCCATGGCGATCATGTGCGCCAGGTAGCCCATGCCGCTGCCGCCGTATTCCTCCGCCACCGTGATGCCCAGCACGCCGAGGTCGCCCATCTGCTTCCAGGCGTCCATCGGGAACTGGTCGCTGCGGTCGATCGCTTCGGCGCGCGGCGCCAGCTCTGCCTGGGCCCAGTCGCGCACGGCGGAGCGCAGCATTTCGATGTCAACGCCTAGGTCGAATCTCAGGCCGGGCAGTTCAATCATGGTGGTCTCCTTGGGCGCGGCTCGGGCCGCGACGGTGTCTCGGGTGGATGGCGGTCGCGAGGCGCGCGCCGCTTGTGGCGGGCGCGCCGGATCGGAGGGTGCCGCGCTATTGTATTGACGTTTACGTAAACGTCAACTGTGCCGCCGCCGGTGCGCGCCGTCCGTCGATCAGGCCGCCTTGCGGCGCTTGGGTGCCTTGGCGGCACCGCCGCGCGCCTCGTCCAGCAGGTGGCGGCATTGCGTTTCGTGCTGGTCGATCTCGGCCAACTGGGCGTTGAGGTCTTCCAGCTGCTGCGTCAGCACCGCGCGGTGCTGCGCCAGGAACGTCAGCAGGCGCTCCAGCTGCGGCACCGTATCGCGCGGCGATTCGTACAGGTCCAGGATTTCCTTGATCTCGCCCAGCGACAGGCCGAGCCGCTTGCCGCGCAGCGTCAGCTTCAGGCGCGTGCGCTCGCGGGCGGAATAGACCCGGCGGCGCCCGCCCGGCCCCTGGCGGTCCGGCGACAGCAGGCCCTGGTCTTCATAGAAGCGGATGGCGCGCGGCGTGATGTCGAACTCGCGCGCAAGGTCGGTGATGGTGAAGCTGGCGTCGCCGCCCTCGTCGGGGTCGCCGGCAGCGGGGCCGGCGTCGAGGGGGTGGGCAGCGGACGGAGGAGAGACAGACATACGGCAGGTGATCCTGTGATGACGGGCGCACGCCGGGCGGCCACGTTGGACGTTTTCGCTTAAGATGGAAGGCCGGCTTGCGAATTGACGTTTACGTTAGCGTCAAAGCCGCCAGACCGCAATGCAGCGGCGACAAGAGGATAAGAAAGAGACCCCATCCATGAACGCGCTCGAACACCAACTCGACTATCCCCTGGGCGACACGCTGCCCGCAGGCGGCATCCGCCACCAGGTCGCGCCCGGCATCTACTGGCTGCGCATGCCGCTGCCGTTCGCGCTGGACCACATCAACCTGTGGTTGCTGCGCGATCGCCAGGACGGCCAGGACGGCTGGACCATCGTCGACTGCGGCATCAACCACGAAGCCATCCGCGCGTACTGGGAAACCCTCTTCGCCGACGGGCTCGACGGCCTGCCCGTGCTGCGCGTGCTGGTCACGCACTGCCATCCCGACCACGTCGGCCTGTCGCGCTGGTTGTGCGAAGGCGGCGACCACCAACGCTGGAACGTGCGCCTGTGGATGAGCCTGGGCGATTACGCCTTCGCCCGCATGCTGGTGGGCGGCACCGGCGCGTCCAATGCCGGGGGCGAGTCCGCCGCGCGCCATTTCGCCCGCCACGGCCTGACCGACGCCGAGGCCGTCGAGCGCATCCGCAACCGCAAGGACTACTACAGCACGCTGGTGCCGGGCGTGCCCGAGCAGTACCGCCGCATCATGGACGGCCAGGTCATCGCGATCGGCCCGCACCGCTGGCGTGTCATCACCGGCTTCGGCCACGCGCCCGAGCACGTCGCGCTCTACAGCGAAGATGCCGGCGTGCTGATCTCCGGCGACATGGTGCTGCCGCGCATCTCCACCAACGTCAGCGTGTTCGACATCGAGCCCGAGGCCGATCCGCTCACGCTGTATCTCACCTCGCTCGACAAGTACGAGACGCTGCCGGAAGACGTGCTGATCCTGCCCTCGCACGGGCGGCCGTTTCGCGGCCTGCACACGCGCATCCGCCAGCTGCGCGACCACCACGCCGACCGCCTCGCCGATACGCTGGCCGCGTGCCGGCGCGCGCCGAGCTCGGCACGCGACATCGTCGACGTCATCTTCAAGCGCCAGTTCGACGTGCACCAGATGACCTTCGCGATGGGCGAAGCGCTGGCCCACCTGCACGCGCTGTGGCACCGCGGCGAGGTGGTCCGCGCGCCGGGCGCCGATGGCATCATCCGATTCCACGCACCGGCCTGACGCCGACCAGGAGCCCAGCATGTCCGAACACGACGTTCTCGACGATACCGCCGCCGTGCTGCCGTTTCCCGCACACACGCCGCATGCGCCTTACTACGCGGTGATCTTCTCCTCGCTGCGCACCGACGGCGACAACGGCTACGGCGCCATGGCCGAGCGCATGGTCGAGCTGGCGCGCACCATGCCCGGCTTTCTCGGCATCGAATCCGTGCGCGACGAGGAGGCGGTGACGCAGGGGCGGCCCGGCATCACGGTGTCGTACTGGTCGTCGCTGGAAGCCATCCACGAGTGGAAGAACCAGGCCGAGCACCGCGCCGCGCAGCAGCGCGGGCGCGAGCAGTGGTATGCCGCATACCACCTGCGCATCTGCAAGATCGAGTACGACTACGGGTTCGCGCGCTGACCGGGTCCGGCGCGCCGCCAGGAACGAGAAAACCCGCCGGCTGGCGGGTTTTGTTTGGGGCCGCCAGTATGTAACAGGCGGGCGCGGCTATACCGGCCGTGACGAAGCCGGTTTGTTGTCGTGCAAGCGGAGCCGCTTTTGCCGCATCACAGTCCCAACCGATCCGGCCGCACGATCGTCGGCCCGATGAACACCAGCTTGCGCAGCGATGCGTTCGGTCCGTGCGGTTGCATCTTGAAGTGCGGGCGCCGCCAGTGGCCGCGCACTTCCCGATGCGTTTCGCCTTCCCCAAGCCCGGAGGCTGGCATGGCATCCAGGATCGCCGGTCCAACGATATGCCGGTCATACAGCAGTTCGATCTGCGCGAGCCGTTCGGCTCGCTTGCGCTTGCCCAGGCCGCCGAGGTTTCTCGGGGCATCGGTGTAGGCGCGATCGTCCACCACGTGCGCGTCCCGCACGGCTAGATACAACAGCATCTTCGCCGCATAGTCCAGCGCACTGCGCCAATGCTGGCGGCTTGCCTCGTTTTCCACCTGCGACTGCCGGAAGCCCTCGTCGATCACCTGGAGAATCGTCTTGCCGGACTCCTCCAGTGACAGGTTCAGCCAGCGCATGACTTCGAAGTGCTTTTCATTCGGCGACCTGGATAGCGTGACAACGCTGAGCGAATCCGCCTCCCTGAAGAGCACGATCGCCTCCATCCCGCCCGGCCTGTTCCAGTTCGATGGCTCCGGCGTAATGCACAGCGTGTCCGTCGGCAACGCCAGCATGCCGATCGGGACGTCGTCGGCGATGTAGGCGGCATCGAGCAGCCGGTGCAACGCCGGCGTCGGTTCGTAGAACACACCGTCGCGCACCTCGAATGCCTGCCAGACGGCGCTCATCGAGGCGATGTCGGCCAGTCCCTGGGCCGGCATGCAATTCGTCCCATACGGCAGAACGTAGGTCGTGAAGCCTGGCACTTCTTCGATGAGGCCCCTGCCCGGCTCGCCTTTCAGTACCGCCCCAAGGTCTCTATCGAACGTCGCCTTCACGTGCTCCCGCAGCGTCCGCCAAGCCGCAATCGCGCCCGTCGCACGGTGTCGGATCGCGGGGGGCAGGCGAGCGTACTTCGGCCTCTTGGTCTCGTTGCTTTTCTCCAGCGCCTCGATCAACAGCCGGCGCATCGTCACGGCGTGCCGGCTCCTGATTTCTTCTTGAGTGGGGGTGCCCTCCACCAGTGGCTGCGCTCCACGCTTCTTCATGTAGGCGGACACGAACGTTGGAGGGTGCAGGACTTCGATCTGCATGGCACCCTCGCTCGTCAAATGCCGGCTGTCGTGGGCGAATTCCATATGCAGGTCTTTGCCCAAGTTCATCTGGGCAACCGGCGGAGCCGGCCGCATGCCAAGCCAGCGAGCGAGTTCGGGTTGAACCTTGCGCCAGACGCCATCGGCATCCCAATCGAATTCCTCGAAGTCGCGAGACTTGATCGTGTTGCCGCTGGATATCCACAACGTCACGCCAGGCACGACACCCGCGCAGCAAACGGGTCTTCCGCCGAGTGCAAACGATGCAAGCAGGGCGATCCTGAACACGCTTTGCGTGCTGCGGGTCGGTCCTCCTGAAACACTCAGGCGGGTGCCCTCGCGGAAGCTCCGGATCGCGCCAGCGAGCGAAGTTCGTGCTGCATGCGGCGCCTGCGCAGGGCGTGTGCTGGCGTCCGAGGGGGATACCACCGAGCCATTCGTGTTCGGTTCGAGCTGCGCAGCGTTACGCGGGGAGGCGGGTTCGCTGAGCATCGCTGCGATCTGCGCCTGGTATGAGCCTGTCATGTGTAGAACAGCATCCATGAAGTTTCATGAAGTGGCTGCCGATCACAGCCTTGCGACACAGCAGACTGTGTCTGCCGGAGATCGCCATGCGGCAAGGTCAGCAGGACGAGGTGCGACGCGCAGGCGCCGCGGATCAGGATCGGCCCGATTCCGGCACACTCGAAATCAGTACCGCACCACACGATGTCTTGTGGCCGTCGAATGCGGCGGGTTGGCCGGCGACGATGAACGCCGCATCGCCCTCCGCGATCGTGCAATCTTGATGGCCCGGCACTGGGCAGGAGCAGCGGTCACCTTTGCGGGCCACGGCACGGCCCATGACGCTGCTGGCTGGAGCGCCGGTGGAGCGGCCCCACGTATCTGAGGACACAAGGACACTCTTAAAATAAGGGATAGTCTTGTGCCTATCAGTAAGCCTAGTCATTACGTGGAATCCATCGAAGTTCTGACCGAGCCGGAGCGCCGTCGTCGGCGCACGGCACAGGAAAAAATCGCCATCGTGCAGGAAACGCTGGCACCGGGCGCATCGGTGTCTGCCGTTGCGCGGCGGCACGGCGTGAACCCGAACCAGGTGTTCGGCTGGCGCAAGCAATACCAGGAAGGCAGCCTGGCGGCAGTGCAAGCGGGCGAAACCGTTGTGCCTGCATCGGAGCTGGCCGCAGCCATCAAGGAAATCAAGGAACTGCAGCGGCTACTCGGAAAGAAAACGATGGAAGTCGAAATCCTGAAAGAAGCCGTCGAGTGGGGTCGGTCAAAAAACCTGATTGCGCGCTCGCCCTTGTTGCCGGGGGACGACCATTGAAAACGGTCTGCGAAGTTCTCGGCGTGGCGCGCTCTGGCGTGGCGGTGAAGCAGGTTCGCTCGTCCGGTTGGCAAGATGGTCGCCGTGCCAAGCTGACCGACGACACGGAACTGGTCGAGGAAATCCTGGCCCATGTGGCGCACTTGCCGACCTACGGCTACCGGCGCATCTGGGCGCTGCTGCGACGCAGTCGTGAGATAGTCGGCGCGCCGTGCATCAACCACAAGCGCGTCTATCGGGTCATGCGCGAGCATCAGTTGCTGCTGAGCCGTCCTGGCGTGCGTCGAGACAAGCGGCGACACGACGGTCGGGTAGCCGTGGACCGGAGCAATGCTCGTTGGTGCTCGGATGGCTTCGAATTCCGTTGCGACGATGGCACGCCGCTGCGCGTAACGTTCGCGTTGGACTGCTGCGACCGAGAAGCGATTAGCTGGGCGGCAACCACAGGCGGACATAGCGGTGACGTAGTGCGTGACGTGATGCTGGCTGCGGTGGAACAGCGTTTCGGCACCACGCAGGCTACTCAGCCCATCGAATGGCTGACGGACAATGGCTCGGCCTACATCGACCACCGCACGCGCCGCTTTGCGCGCGAGCTGGGCCTGGAGCCACTGACCACGCCCGTGCGTTCGCCGCAGAGCAATGGCATGGCCGAATCATTCGTGAAGACCATGAAGCACAATTACGTCGCCTATATGGACAAGCCCGATGCGCCAACGGCGCTCTCGCGTCTGGCTGTTGCGTTTGAGCATTACAACGAGCGTCACCCGCACAAAGCCCTGAAATACCGCTCGCCTCGCGAGTTCAGGCGTGCTGCCGCGTCATCAACCTAACGGTGTTCGCGTGTCCTGAGTTACAGGGGCAACTCCAGCCGGTTTCCACACGGCCGCCGTGGCTGGTGAGGTCACCTACTCGGATGATTCCTCGCATCGAATGCCTCCGTTGCTACTTGTCTTTACGAGAAACGAAACGGTCCACAGAGCAGTGTCATGGCCCGACTGCAAGCGCGGCACTTGGAGCAACCAAAACGACGATCAAGGGGAACAACACAACCGCACCGATCACAAGCGCGCCATCGGCCGTCAGGGTCACAGGCGTGGCAAGGAGCCGGACGGCTTTGCCGGCTGGCGTGATCGCGTCAGTCACATTGATTTCGTAGGGCTCGTTGAATGCGGACGGCACCTGCTCCTGCTTGAAACCATCCGTTCGGTAGCGTGTGCCGCTCACAGAACCTTGCAGCGCAAGAACTCCGTAATGCTCTGTAAATCCGTCTGCCAGTGCGCGTTGACGGTCTTCCGCTGTCATGCGGGTGCGGGCGTCATGGACTTGAAGGTTAAATTTTCCGGTGATCTTGTCGCCTTCCGCGACAAAGTCATAGAGAGACGCCGTGACCCGTTTCCGGTAAGGAGCCGACAGCACCGCCTGAAGATGCTCGGGCATATCCAGGATGTAGTGATATTGCTTGCCGAGCACGACGAGTTTCTTGCCGTTTTCGCTTACCAGGAAGCGATCGACCGTTTCCTTGTATCTGCCATC
Source organism: Ralstonia nicotianae (assembly GCF_018243235.1). NCBI lineage: Bacteria > Pseudomonadati > Pseudomonadota > Betaproteobacteria > Burkholderiales > Burkholderiaceae > Ralstonia > Ralstonia nicotianae. Next base: position 3,321,948 of record NZ_CP046674.1, on the reverse strand, counting down.
CTCGAACAGCATGGCTGTGCACCCCATCAAATTGGCAGATGCAAGGAACGCACCGGTGGTCAGCAGTGTTCTTCTCTTCATGATGATGTCTTCTCTGTTGCCGATCTCAGGCAAAGATGTATTCGCAATCGGATCGGTGGATCGGTATATGGCATGCGGGAGGCATCGCAGCTGAGAGCAATACTCTGCGTGCTGCCCGCACTTACCAGGAATAGCCCTGCACGGTGCCGTAGTTCTCGCCATGGCGATGGCCCCACCACGGCAAGTACGCGTTGTTCTCGCCGCGGGCGCGGAACCAGTCCTTGTCCGGGTCGATGGGTGTGAGCTTGGACGGCGGGGCCACCACCACGGCGGTGGGGTGCTCGGGATCGGTCGTGCCGGCCACCAGCACGCTGCCGCCCAGGTGGTTGGCGCGGGCAATCGCCAAGGCCATGTTGGTCAGCGCCGAGCCCGCGCCCATGTCGCCCAGCAGGCCCGCCGTGTTGAAGGTCTGCTTCTGGTAGTCGAACTCCAGCATCGTTTCGGTGAGGGTGCGGCTCAGGCCGGCAAGGCGTTCCGATGCGGCATCCGAACCCTTGCCCGCGTCGTGGATGGTGTAGTGAATGTCCGCGATGCCGTGGCCCGCGTTCTTCGCGGCGGCCTCGATGGTGGCCTTCCATGCCTGGATCACGCGGGTGGTGCCGGCCTTGCGTTCGTGGTCGTTGATGTTGCCGGTGGCGGCGCGGCCGATCCAGGCCAGCGGGTCGCGCTCGGTCTTCAGGTCCGGGCCGGCGAGGAACAGCACGGCGAGGTTTTCGTTGATCTTCGCTTCCTTCGACGGGAAGTCGGGCGCGTCCCAGTTCATCACCCACACGCTTTCCTGCGGGTGGGCTTGCAGGTAGTCGAGTGCGGCGTTGAGGGAGGTGAAACCGGCGTTGGCGCCGCCCTGGGTGATGCGCACATCGGGGGGCGTGTCGCGGCTCCACAGGCTTTTGAAATACTCGTTACCGATATTAAAAGCACTCTCCATCTCTTCTCGCAGATACGTCTGCGTCTCGACCGGATCAAGCCGTTTCGCCGGCACCGCCAATTCCACATGGATGCCCGCCAGTTCCCGCCACTCCTTGCGGTCCTTCGAGGCTACCGTATAGAAATACTTCGAGTTCATCGCGTAGCGGTCAGCGAGCAGCACCATAAGCTTGCTGACGTATTTCTCGTAGTACCCGTCGAATGATTCCTTCCCCCAATTGCCGAATGCAACCCCGACAATCTTCTGAAGTGAAGAGTATTTTTGGGGGTTCGTGCGCACCATATCGTCGTTCTTGTTGGGCTTCACCAGCCCCAGCGTCCACAGCAATTGCCACTCGGTCGGGTAGTCGCGTCGTTGCAGCGGGTTCAGCCATTCGAGGCCCACCACTTGCGCCATGAAGGGCTTGGCGGGCTCCACAGCCGCGGGCGCGGCTTCCGCCTTGGGCGTGGCCGCTAGCGCGGAGCGTTGCATGAACGCCGTGCTCAGCAAGAACACCGCGAAGGCCAGCAGGGCCGGCATGATCACCAGTCGCTTCATCAATTCCTCATCGCTGTAAATGCGGGCGCTCGTTTGCTCGGCATGCACCATCCACGCCAGCATCAACCCCGCCGATAACACCAGAATACCCAACGCCAGCCCGAGCCGGCGCGGCCACGTCGCAATCAACATCCTCATGCCACCGCCCCCAGCACCAGATGCACATCACCCTCCCGCTCGTCGACGATACCCGGTGGCATTTGGGCCTCCTCGGCCTTCTTGACCCATTCATGTAATGGTGTCTTCTTCCCCATCACCCCGGACTTGAAATATTGCGCATATATCTTGTTCGGGTGGCCTTTATCCAGCCCGTCCCCGAACCGCCAATCGGCTTCAATGCGCAGCTCGTTCATCTCTTCGAGCGTCAGATAGTTCACCCCAATTGCCACGTCATAGGCGAGCGCCTTCTCCGCATGCATGGGGTTGGTCATGATGGTCGAGTGGTTCGACGGGTTGTTGTTCTTGCCGCTATCCAGAATCTCCACCACCTGCTTGGTCTGCCACGTCTTGTAGCCCTCGGGCATCTCGCTCTTGCCGTCCTCGCCGATCACGTTGCCGTTCGCGTCCACCCAGGCGTGGTTGCCGGTGCGCCGCGCACGCATGCGCACGATGGCGTGGTCTTCGTAGCGCTGCGCGGCCTCGGTTCCCACGTCGCCCTGCGCGGCCATGTCGGCCTGCTTGCCCTGGTAAGTGTCGTAGGGGTCGTCTGTCCGCTTGTCCTCGTCTGCCTTGCGTGCATTGCGCGCTGCCGACTGCGGGTCGTTGCCCTCGTTGAAATCGCTGTGGGCGCTGCCATCGGTCACGGAAGCCACCCTGCCGTAGCGGATCGCCTGCGGGGTGAACGGCTCGTCCAGTGGCGGTGCATTGGCCGTCACCCTCCAGCCCTCGGGCGGATCGGCGTTGACGCGCATCATGTTCAGCGCGGACGTGGCGAGCGTCACGATGTACAGCACCGGAGCCACGGCCGTGGTCCCGACCGTGCCCCACACGGTTTCGTTGCCGCTCAGCGCGCGCACCAGCCCGAACCTGGCGGTCGGCGAGGGTGGATACCAGAAGCCCGGCGTCTCGCTCTTGCCATAGCGCCAGTCGTCTTTCCAGGTGTCGTAGACAGGGGGCTTGTCGCCATTCCACTGGCCCACCGCGAAGCCCGAGGCGAAGACGCGCTGCGTGAACACACCCGCGCCCCCGGTCGCTTTCACCTCGGCATCGCTCATGCCGCGCCAGCCGATGCCCCGCACGGTGGTGGCGGAAATCACCTGATCGTGCGGGCAGCTATAGAGCGTCACGCGGCCGCAGGTCTTGCCGTTGAGCCCGTGCGCCTTGCGGTCGTCCGCCGCGTTGAAGGGCTTGCCGCCGCTCTCGGAGGTGCGCGTGTTGGCCATCTCCTCGTCGATCTCGGCGGCGTCCATATCGCAATCGGCGCGCTTGCGGAGGATGTCGAAGAACGCCTTGAGCGTCCGCGTGCGCGCGCTGTGGGTCTCGCGTCCGCGCCGGCCCGCGCTGTCCTGCGTTTCGCGCTGTGCCCAGTTGTCCATGCCGATGTTCTCTTCCAGGCTGTAGGGCGCGTTCGCCAGCACGTAGGCATCGGCCACGCAGCGCCCGCGCCTGCCCCAGGGGTCCGTGACCTCGGGCATCTGGTCGCCCAGGAAGGCGGCGGTGATGCCCACCATGTTGCCCTGGCTGTGGCACACGACCGTGATGGGCACGTCCGCCTGCTTCTTGCGGATCGACCCGATCAGCTTGGCGAGGCGCAGCGCGGCCAGCACGCCGTAGGAACGCGGCGGGGTGCGATAGAGCGGGCGGTTGGTCGGGTTCATGCCTTGCAGACTGATGAAGCCGAAGGCACGCGTGTCCAGCCCCTCGTGCCACAAGTCCGGCAAGGCGGTGCAGCCATTGGCGAAGGGGCCACCGCCCCAGTAGTTCTGCTCGTTGAGGAAGATCTTGTCGCCGAACTCTTTCAACTCTTCCTTGTTGGCCTTGTAGCCCCAACGGAAGTGGATGGCCGGGGAATAGGAGGGATCGGGCAAGACATAGGTTTCCGCCGCCATGTCCGGATTGAGGAAGCCGTCCGGCGTCAGTCCCTCGATGTAGTGGGCGGGCTTGAGCTGCCCGTCCTTGAACGCGACCTGATCGTCCAGGCGGCCAAGCCGGCGGTTTCCGCCCTTGCACAAGCCCTCCTCGGCGGCGGTGAACCATTCGCCGTCGGAGTTGACGCCGTGCACGAAGATCACGATGCCGGGCAGGGGCGAGCGCTTGACGCAAATCAGTTCGCGGTGGTCGAACAGGGTCAAGCCTGTCACGCTGCCAACGAGGATGCGCGGTGAGTCGGAAGTCGAATCCGTCATGGGTTTAGCTGCGTTTCTTGAAGAAGTTGACGACCAGTTGTTCGAGCCGGCCGCTCTTGACGGCGGAAAGCTCGCCTGAGGCATTGGTCTGGCCCGGCGAGGCGCCTCCGGTGGCTTGCTTGACTTCGCCCTGGTAGCCGCTCGCGGCCGACCGGTCCAGGTCGCGCACCAGCTTGGGCACGCGCCCAACCGCGCCGTGGTCGAACTTGGGCAGGTCCGCGCTCATGCTCGCCGGGCCCTCCCATTGGTGACCGGCATTCTTGGAAACGAACGGACCATTCCCGCCCACCTCGACGGTGTCGCCGTGCAGCTTCAGATAGGCCCCTTCCGGCGTCATGAACACAATCTCTTTGGCGACGCCCACGAGCTTGCCGTCCACGGCTGTCCAGTGGATGTTCTTGGCCGAGTCGATCAGCGTGTCGTCGGCCTGGCTCTGCAGGCGCAGCTTGCCCTGGTTGGCAATGGCCGAGATGCCGTCCTGATGCGCAAAGAGCGACAGGCCGCCGCCCGCATGCAGGTTGGTGCGCTCGCCGCTGGTGATCTGCACATGCTTCTGTGCAACGGTATCGACGTTGCTGCCGGCATAGGTCACCACAGCCTTGGGCGTCGCCAGGCTGATGCCGGCCGGCGCGGTGATGCCGATGGCGGCCTGCGCGGCGGGGTCGCCCTGCGTGGTGCCCGGCTGGTCGGGCCAGCCCTTGATGGTGGCGGCCAGCGCGTCCTGCGGCTGCGCGTCCATCGCAACGCCCTGATGCTGTTCAGCGTAGTCGCCCAGGCTCTTGAACAGGTCCAGGCTGTCCTGCATCAATTGCAGGTATGCCTCGCGCTCCAGTTGCTCGCCGCTGGCCTTCAGGCGCTGCCACGCTGAGAGCAGCATCGCCATGCCGCTGCGCA